>RPQN01000050.1 GCA_003819715.1 Ignavibacteriota bacterium
CGGATTGAAAGGTATTGAACTGTATCAGGAATGGCTGCCGCACTTGATCTGGATGGATGTCCGCATGCCGGTGATGGACGGCCTTGAAGCCACTAAACGCATTCGAGCGCTGGAAGGCGGCAGGGATGTAAAAATTATTGCTCTCACCGCCTCTGTGTTCAAAGAGGAGCGCGACAGCATAGTGGCCGCCGGTATGGACGACTTCGTTCGCAAACCGTATCGCCGGGAGGAACTGTTTGATTGCCTGGTGAAAAACCTCAATGTAAGATTTATTTATGATGTCTCTTCGCCGGCATACACCAAGGAACTCACGACAGCTCTGAATTCCGATTCGTTCGCACTCCTGCCGCAAGAGTTACGCATGGAATTGACAAATGCTCTCGTGAATCTCGATGTTGCGAAAATAACCCAACTCATTCGCCGTATTTCGGAATTGGACTTAGCACTGGGCGATATACTCACATCCCATGCAGAACAATTTGACTACACCGCAATATTGCGGGCGTTGCATGCCGATGATACCAGTGTCGCGAAGGAGAAGATATGATTCATAAAGGGGACATCTTAATAGTCGATGACACGCATGCATCGTTGAAGCTCTTAACAGATATTTTAACGAAAGAAGGATTTCAAGTCCGCCCGGCGGATAGCGGTGAACTTGCCCTTTCTTCTGTTGCAGCAAAGCTGCCGGAATTAATCTTACTCGACATGCGCATGTCGGGCATGGATGGATTTGAAGTTTTCCAAAGACTCAAGGCTCGAGAGGAGAGCCGCACCATTCCGATTATCTTCCTCAGTGCGTTTACGGAAACAGACAAACGGATTGAGGGCTTAAAGCTTGGCGCTGTGGATTTTGTCTCCAAGCCATTCCAGTCTGAAGAATTGCTTGCGCGTGTTCAAACTCAGGTGGAATTGAGCCGCCTGCGGGTCCGGCTTGAACATCAGGCGATCGAATTACGGCTGGCAAATGAACAACTCCAAATTGATATTAGAGAGCGCAATCGGGCAGAGGAGGCGCTCAAGAAATCTGAGGAAATGCTCCAGAGCATCTTTATCTCGACACCCGATTCTATAACGGTTACGGATTTAAATGGAAGGATTACATTTGCGAATCAATCCGCAGCGGCTATTCGCGATGTTTCGTCGGCGGAACATTTGATAGGAAAAAGTTTTTATGAGCTCATCGCAGAGGAAGAACGACACCGTGCCGAAGAAAGCATGAAAAAAGTAATAAAGGAGGGTGTCGTAAAAGATATTGAATTTGTCGGTTTGAAAAGTAACAACGAAAGATTTGTCGGCGAGCTCTCGGTCAGTGTCTTAAAGGATAGTTCGGGAAGAATAAATGGATTCGTGGGAATCGCGAAAGACATCACCGTACGTAAACGCATGGAAGAGACGCTGGCGGCGACATCAGAAGAGCGCGAGAAATTAATTCATGAGCTCCAGTACGCATTGGAGAACATTAAAACACTGGAAGGACTACTTCCCATTTGCTCAAATTGCAAAAAAATAAGAGATGATCAAGGATTCTGGAACCAGGTAGAAGGATATATCAGTAAACATACTGATGCAAAATTTTCACACGGGATATGTCCGGATTGTTCAATGAAACTCTATGGTGACCTTTATGCCAGAGTGATTGAAGAGCAAAAAAAGGAAATCATTTGATCGGGAGAGAAGACGATTGAACATGTCACTTGCAGAATATGCCCTTTTTTGTTCTGTGGGGAGATTCCGAGTATCTCGAGAAAAAGAGAGAGGCTATGAAAAAATCTAAACAGACAGATCATCGAAGAAGATAAGCGATGGTTCAGCTCACTCCACGTGATGATATCAAAAAGCAAGTCAGTGAAATCCTTCTAAAGGTTGATAACCTTATCAGGGCCGGTAATGTCGACCAGGCGATTCGGGAAATTATTCTCGCCAAAGATATTGATTCCTCCAATTCCTATGTCAACGCATACGAAGAACGGATTGAGTTTCTTAGACGGGAGCGTGAAAAACATACTGAACAGCAAAAAGCAAGAAATGAAGCTGAAAATATAAAACGGGACCGTGACAAAGAGCTGCGATTGCGTCAGGCAGAAGAGCAACAGCGGCTGGAGAACGAGCAAAAGTCTCAAACACAACGAATGAATACTCATGTAGAGCAAAAAGCAAAAGATCTGCCCATCACACCGGAATTGCAACACATCAAGAAAAGTGTAAATACGGTCCTGGTAATCGACGATGACAGAAAAATGCTTGAATTGATTACAGAGATACTGTCCTCTCATCACTTCGAAGTCATATCGCTGACAACTTCAGATGAGGCTTTTATGCTCCTCCAGAAATGGGCACCGGGACTCATTTTGTGTGATGTCAACCTCGAGACCTCTACCATGGGCGGGTTCAGTTTTTATGAATCGATCCGAAAACTCAAGCATTTGAACAACGTGCCTTTCATATTCCTCACGGGATTGAACGACCGTGTAATTATGCGGACTGGGAAGGAAATGGGCGTTGATGATTACCTGACCAAGCCGATTTCAGAAGAAAATCTTGTTGCCGCCATCAAAGGCAAACTGAAACGATTTGCGATGTTATAAAAATGGAAAATGCCATTCCCATGACAACGGGAATCTTATGAAGGATAAAATAAGATTTATCTTATGTATATATATTCATCACCTCATGATAACTCTCTCAACCAGGATATGTTATCGCTTTTTCCTCACTGATACCCACAGGGCTTCTTTCAACAGACTTTGATTGTCAGGTTTTCTTCATAAGAGGGATTAACTACTTTATCAATCCATTGGGTGATTTCTTCTTGGCGCCCCATCAGTTACGTTTTTATATCAATGGTATACCTTCGCTTATAAGGTGTGTGATCATTCGTATGCCAGTGATAGGGATTGGAAACAGGGGATATGCAAATGTACAATGATTTTATAAGACGGTTGTTCCGCTTTCGCCCGCATCGGCAAAATGTTATTTCATCGAATATCATTTCCCGTATACAATCCTGCACTATTATTCCATGCATCGATCAAATTATTTCTACGATGTTCATCCACGTCTCTTATACTATGGTCTCACTGTCTCGAATAGTACACCGGGGAGAAGGACACACGTTATGAAGAATGATAGACAAACAAAGAGCGATCTGACTGAAGAATTGGAGTCTGTTCGTCGAAAAGCGAAGAGACTGAAAATTCTCTTGGAGAAATCTAAGCTTACGCAACAGGACAGTACCGAGAACAAGCGTTTACAGGAAGAATCGGATGTATTCGGAGAGCATGATCAAAGTATTTTCGAAACATCGCAAGATGGATTATTGCTTGTGCACAGATCCCAAGGGGACATTCTTAACGCGAACGTTTATGCCCAGAAACTGCTGGGGTATTCAAAAGAGGAGTTTTCGAAAAATAAGCTCTGGGCGATCGGTGTCGTGAAAGATGATAACGACTTTCAAGAAGCGTTGTCAAGACTGGAAAAAGACGGCGTGGTGTATTACGACAGCGTATCTATGAAAAACAAAGCAGGCGTCGTCGTCAACACGGAAGTTATTTTGATCGACAAGGTAAAATTTATCCAGTGCAACATTCGCGACAACACCGCGCGCAAGCAGGCGGAAGAGCGTCTTCGGAGGAGTGAGGAGAAATTTCGGCTCATTACAGAAAATGCCGCCGATCTTATCGCCGTACTGGATCTTGAGGGAAAAAGAATTTATAGCAGTCCATCGTACAATACTATCCTTGGCGACCCGGAATTGCTTCGAGGAACAGATTCCTTCAAGGAGATCCATCCTGAAGACCGGGAAAAGATCAGGCATATTTTTCTTGAAACGGTAAGAACGGGAGTCGGGCAGCGCTCGGAGTACCGGTTCCTGCTTGAAGATGGGTCCGTTCGTTACATCGAGTCAATGGGATCTGTCGTACGCGATGAAAACGGAAAAACGAGCAAGGTGGTGGTAGTATCCCGCAATGTCACCGAGCGCAAACTGGCGGATCAGGAACTGAAAGAATCGAAGGCTCTGATTGAAGCTGTTATAGAAAATGTTCCGCTCATGATCTTCCTCAAGGAGGCAACAGATTTAAGGTTTGTCGTTTTCAATCGCGCGGGCGAGGAGCTTCTGGGTTACGACCGTAAGGCATTGCTCGGCAAGAATAACCTGGACCTTTTCCCTCCCGAGCAGGCGGCTTATTTCATGGCGAAAGACAGAGAAGTCCTCGAAGGAGAAACCGGCATGTTGGACATCCCGGAAGAACCCATCATGACAGCCAAGAAAGGCCAGCGGCTGTTGCACACCAGGAAAGTCTGCATCAAAGGCGCTGATGGAGTCACAAAATACCTGTTAGGCATCTCTGACGATATCACCGAGGCGAAGCAGGCTGAAAAGCAGATCGTCCTTCTTGCTCATACACTGAAAAGCGTCGCAGAATGCGTGAGTATCACGGACTTGAATGATAATGTTCTTTTTGTCAATAACGCTTTTTCGAAAACGTATGGGTATACCGAAAATGAAATTTTGGGAAAGAATATCAATATTGTCCGGTCGCCCAACAGTTCTCCCGAAGCTGCTCGCGGTATTCTCGCTGAGACGTTAGCTGGAGGATGGAGCGGCGAACTATTGAACCGGACGAAGGATGGGCGTGATATCCCGGTTGCACTCTCGACGTCCTTTGTCCGGGATGATCATGGACAAGTTATCGCGCTCGTAGGAATTGCCACGGACATCTCCGAACGCAAGCGGGCGGAAGATAAACTGCACGAGAGTGAGCAGCGGTATAATGCTCTTTTCGAACGTTCGCTCGATCTTGTGTACGTCTGTGATTTTGAAGGGAACTTCATCGACGCAAACGATGCAGCCTTGAATTTGCTCGGCTACAAAAAAGAAGAAATTGGTTCTCTCAATTTTGCCTCGTTGCTGACGGAGGATCAGCTGCCGCTTGCATTTAAAACAACACAGGAGATAAGAGAAACCGGGATTCAAAAGGATATGGTGGAGTTTAAATTGCGGTGCAGGGATGGTCAAGAAATCTATGTGGAATCAATAGGATCCGCGATCCTATCCAATGGAATCAGTGTCGCAATCCAGTCGATTGCCAGAAATATCACCGAGCGTAAACAGGCGGAAGAAAAACTGTCTAGAAGTGAGGAAAAATACCGCGCCATTTTTGAGAACGTGCAGGATGTGTACTATGAGACAACGATTGACGGAACGATCCTCGAAATAAGCCCTTCCATTGAAGTGATGTCGAACGGAGGATATCATCGCGGCGATCTCATCGGGAAATCGATGGTCGATTTCTATGCCATGACAGGCGGGCGGCAAGCGCTCCTCGCATTATTGATGGAACGAGGCAGTGTTTCAGATTATGAAGTGATTCTTAAGAACCGGGATGGTTCGCATGTGCCGTGTTCCATTTCTGCAAAGATTCAATTCGATGCCCACCGGACACCGTTGAAGGTCTTCGGCAGTATGCGCGATATTACTTTTCGAAAGCGGGCAGAAGAAAACGTCAGAAAACTTTCCCGTGCTGTGGAACAAAGCCCCGCATCGGTCATTATTACGAATACCAAGGGGGATATTGAATATGTGAATCCAAAATTTACTCAACTCACCGGGTACACATCAGAAGAAGTGATTGGAAAAAATCCACGGATTCTGAAATCGGGTCATACGAAGAGCAAAGATTACAGCAGTATGTGGGAGACGATTCAATCCGGGAGGGAATGGCGCGGCGAATTTTATAACAAGAAGAAGAATGGTGGATTGTTCTGGGAATCAGCATCGGTTTCTCCGATATTTGATGATAAAGGCACGGTGACGCATTTCCTTGCCGTGAAAGAAGATATCACCAAGCGCAAGCAGGCAGAAGAAGAATTGCAGGAAACCCGCGACTATCTTGACAACCTGCTCAGTTTTGCAAATGCACCGATAATGGTTTGGGATAAGTCGAGTAAGATTACGAAGTTCAATTTAGCGTTTGAGCGAATGACAGGGTATACCATGTACGATGTCCTCGGCAAGCATCCGGAAATGCTCTTTCCTGATGAACGGCGGGAAGAGTTATCAAAGCTTATTTCTCGGACATCGAACGGAGAAAATATGATCTCCGTCGAAATGCCCGTGCGCTGTCAGGACGGGAGCGTTTGCACGGTCATATGGAATACCGCAAATATTTATGCCGCGGATGATACGTCAATAATTGCCACCATTGCACATGGACAGGATATCACCGATCGCAAACAGGTGGAGGAGTCGCTGCAGGAAAGTGAACTCCGTTTTCGATCACTCTATGAGAATGCCACTATCGGTCTTTATAGAACGACCCCCGATGGGAAAATAGTGTTGGCAAATCCGGCATTAGTAAAAATGCTCGGCTATGCTTCTTTTGAAAAACTTGCTGAAAGAAATCTTGAACAGGATGGTTTCGAACCATCCTCTCAACGCGAAGAATTCCTGAAAAAGATCGAAAGCGAAGGCGAGGTCGCTGGATATGACTCAAAATGGATTCACCAGGATGGCACTGCCATCTTCGTGCTGGAAAGCGCCCGGGCAATCCGCGATTCCCAGGGAAAAACATTATACTATGACGGAACAGTGGAAAATATCACCAACCGCAAAAAGTTGGAAGAACAGATACGGCAAATGCAGAAGCTGGAGAGTCTGGGAACGCTTGCCGGCGGTATCGCACATGATTTTAATAATATCCTCGGAATAATATTAGCGTTTGTGACCACACTCCGTCGCTTGAAGGACGTTCCTGAAAAGTTTGATCACGCCGTGGAGACTATTTCTACGGCAGTACAGAGAGGAGCTGCACTGGTCCGCCAGATACTCACGTTTGCAAGAAAATCGGATGTAGAATTCGAATTAACGAACATCAATGAAGTTGCAAAGGAAGTGATCGATATGACACTCGAAACGTTCCCGCGCACATTAACGTATTCGCAAAATCTCCAAATGGATATTCCTGACATAAACGCAGATCGCTCCCAGATTCACCAGGCACTCCTCAATCTCTGTGTGAATGCCCGCGATGCCATGCCCGATGGCGGGGTACTGACTATCAACTCGACTGTGGTGGATGGAGTTACGTTACAAACACAGCATCCGGAAGCTCTTGCACGCCCGTATATCTGTATTGCGGTGAGTGATACCGGAATCGGGATGAGCAAAGAGATTCGAGAGCGGATCTATGAACCATTTTTTACAACCAAAGAAAAAGGAAAGGGAACCGGCTTAGGACTGGCAGTGGTGTTCGGTGTTGTGCAAACTCACAAAGGATTTATTGATGTGGAAAGTGAACCCGGAATGGGCACCACCTTCCGGTTGTATTTACCGATGCCGTCGGATTTGAAACCGGCGCCAACCGAAATCCAGGAACAAGTGATGGAAATTCCCGGAGGGTCAGAGACATTGTTAGTCGTAGAAGATGAAGAGACGCTGATGATGTTTATCCAGGTGTCACTCGCTGCTAAGGGGTACACCGTCATCTCTGCGGTTGATGGTCCTGAAGCGGTGAAAACCTACAGGGAACGGCAGAAGGAAATCAGCCTGGTCTTTACCGATCTCGGATTACCCGGGATGACCGGTATGGAAGAAGTGAGCATCATCCGGAAAATCAATCCGGATGCTAAGATCATTGTTGCGACCGGGTATCTTGATCGCGAAATGAAATCGGAACTGCTCAAAGCAGGCGTGAAAAAATTTATCTTGAAACCATATGATTTTGAGGAAATCCTGAAAACAATGCGGGAAGTGCTGGATAAGAAGTGAACCGTTCAAGGAATGACCATGAATGAAACCTGAATAATAGAGTATTTGCAGTCTGCTGAATTATTCCTCCATGGGCGTAACAGTGCATCGCTCACACCCCACGGTCACATTATATCATCGTTTGTACGATCCTTTTCCCTCAAGATCTCTGCCCCTCTGAGCGTTGCAGCGATGACTTCTGCACTGTGTCATTTTCTACCCGTAACGGTCTCCTTTAACCTCTGATCGCACTGAAAATGGACCCGCGATGGGGGCAAGTACCCAGCCGCAAAAAAATAAAAAATACTTGACATCAAATCCCGAGTAATGTATATTTATATAGTGTATATATAAACAGTATAAATTTATACAGAAGGAGATCATATGGAATCGCTTATTTCTGCCTGCGGTTTGGATTGTTCAACGTGTCCATGGTACCCCAATACCTGTAATGGATGTCATGCAGTCAAAGGATCGACCTTCTGGGCAAAAGATGCGTTGCCCGACAAAACATGTGCATTATATAATTGCGCAATAACCGTGAAGGGATACCAAAACTGCGGCGGTTGTGCAGAATTACCGTGCAAAAATTTCATCGAGCAGAAGGACCCCAACTCTTCTCAAGAAGAACATCTGGCATCTATTAAAATAAGAGTGGCACGCTTAAAAGGAGTTCAATAACCAATGGACCATCCGACCAAAAGAAGAACCGCAGATTTAACGGCTGCGCAGCAGAATGTTCTGAATGTTATTCGAGAATTTCTGAGCAGCAATTCATATCCACCGACACTCGCAGATCTTGCAGCTCTTCTTCATATCAATACAAACGCCGTCCGTGGACATGTACTGGCATTGGATCGTAAACAGGCTCTTCGCTATGTCCCCAATATATCGCGCGGTATTGAACTTCCAGTTCGAATACCAGCCGGCATACCTATTTACGGCTATGTCCCGGCAGGACATCCGTTTATGTCGCAGGAAAATGTCGTCGATACGTTCGAGGTACAAAGGTATATTTCCGCTTCGAAAAATGTGTTTGGGCTTTATGTCCGCGGCGATAGTATGAAAGATGCCAGCATTATGACGGGTGATCTCCTGTTTGTGGATCCCGATATGGAAGCGGGAAATGGACGGATGGTGGTTGCCCTGGTAGAAGGGGAGCCGACCGTAAAATGGCTGCAAAAGGAGGGTTCGTCAATTTCCCTGATCCCCGCAAATAAGAAATACAAACCGATCGTGGTGAGTAAAAATGATGAAAATTTTAAAATTGTTGGCGTCGTGATCGGTATGATTCGCGCGATGGATAAAGTACGAATCGATAATTCGAAGGATCTTAAGAAAGCATCGTAAAATAAATCCACACGTTAGTCATAATCTCTCTTTATGAGTTTATCTCAAAGGTTACTCTTCCAAAATTGACTCCCCCATAACCCCCTTCATTTGAAGGGGTGCACTCCAGCGCTATTTTTTACTGGTGGGCTTTTTTAAGATTCCCGCTAACAATCCGCGGGAATGACAATAAAATTGTTGCAAGCTAACGCTTGCATTATTCTCAGGCCTCCGGCTGTCATTCCCGAATGTTTTTGTCGGGAATCTTACTTTGCCTTATAGAGCTTTCTCAAAATGGCCCACTGCCCAATTTATTACCATTTGGACAAAATTTTTTGTCTTCAGCTTGCCGATGCCTGATGAGATTGTTAACTTACTTAAGCTCGTTCCAAACGTCGTTCACCATGACGGCTGTCGGAGAGGCCGTTTAAACGGTGAGTATGAAACAATGGTGCAGAACCATGAATGGAGCTTGGTACGTTATCACAAAAGCATGGATTGGAGTATATCATGAAACGGTCATTATTTTTCTGGATTCTCGCCTTTCTCATTACCGTGGGCTCTGCAATGTATCAGCGGATGACCGGGCCGACATACCCGGTGAGCGGCCGCGTCTCGATGAATGGGAAGGAAATTGCCTATTCGTTGAAAAGAAGCGAGGAAAGCACCGGGAACCACAAAATTCAAATACGTACCGACGATCCTGCGATTCATGGGTATGCGGAATGGAGAAGGTACAAGACCAGCGACGATTGGATACGCGTCGTCATGAATTATGAAAATGGAATACTCTCCGCTGAACTCCCTCAACAGCCGCCGGCAGGAAAACTTCAATACCACGTTTCTCTTCAAAATTCCGCACAGACCATAACGATTCCTGCGGAAGGGCAGGTCATTATTCGATTTAAAGGGGCAGTCCCCCTGGCAGTGCTCCTGTTGCATATCATCGTCATTTTTAGCGCTATGTTATTTTCTGCACGAACTGGAATTGAAACATTTGCACATGAGCCAAAATACAAAAATCTGACGTATTGGACTGTTGCACTTCTTGTCGCAGGCGGATTCATCCTCGGTCCCATCGTTCAGAAGTACGCGTTTGATGCGTATTGGACGGGCTGGCCGTTTGGCACGGATCTGACAGATAATAAAATGGCCGCCGCAATATTCAGTTGGATTGCCGCTGCAGTCGCATTGAAGAAATCTCCAAATCCGAAGCGATGGATCCTTTTTGCTGCGCTTATGACGCTCCTTATATTTCTCATTCCTCACAGTATGTACGGATCCGAATTGGATTATTCAAAAATGAAGTAACCTCAGTAATTAGAATTTTTATTTCAATCCCTTGCGGAGTGATTTGCAAAATTGTTAATCAAAGCGGAGATGCCATCGTGAAAAATATATATCGTTTGCTGATTCTTCTCTCATTCAATATCGTGTTGATAGCCGCCGGTTCATCTGCTGCATCCGGTACCGTGCTCCAGGGAGAGGAGACGCTGCAGGTTTCCCCTCTCTCAAAGGGGGTGTCGATTTATGAACTCGATAATGGGTTGAAAGTCCTGCTCATTGAAAATCCCGCATTGCCCGCGGTCGGCGTGAATGTCGCTATAAAAATCGGATCCGCATACGAAACATTTTCCACGAGCGGTATGTGCCATATGCTCGAGCATCTTCTTTTCAACGGGACATCGTCGCGGACTCAAAAGCAGCTCTATGACGATGTGGACCGGATTGGCGGGTATAACAACGCGAGCACTGCGGAATTCTATACAAATTTTATGATGGTGATGCCCGCTGAAAATATGAAAAAGGGAATGGAAATTCAATCGGATATGCTCTTCAATTCCATCATTCCTCCCGACAAAGTGGAAAAAGAGAAGGGGATCGTTCTTGAGGAGATCTCGAAGAGTCTTGCCAATCCCGATGAACAATTGGAGAGAAATACTCTCGCCATTCTCTATCCGGGTCATGCACTTTCACTGCCGACCCTGGGAACCTATTCGACCGTACAGGGTTTGACGCGAAATGCGATCTACGATTTCTACAAGAACAACTATGTCCCGAATAATATGATTCTCACCGTTATAGGCAGTTTCCAGACGAAGGCGGTGCTGCCGCTCCTCAAAGAAATTTACGGAAAGGCGAAACCCGGACAGGTGCTGCGTGAATCAAATACGGAATGGGCCACCGGATTTCAAAAGCCCGCATCAATAGAGTATAGCCAAAAAGTATTTCACCGTTTCTATGATGGCGATGATATTGTCCTTCAGGTGTATTTCTCTATTCCAGCCGGAGAACCATCGGATTACTATCGTCTGTTCAGCACCGTGATCGACAAGAATAAGGATGCTCTTCAGACACAGTTGAAAGGTGATTTCCCGAAAAACATCAAAACCCTCAAATTGACCTCTCGTCTCTCTCATCTCGGGAATTACCTTGAAGCAGTCGTCACACTGAAAAATGAAGTTCCTTTTGATTCGGTTGTTCATGCCGTCTCGGCAAAATTGGCGGGACTGAATTTCACGCTGGCACCGGAGATCGTGAAAGCCGAAATAACCCGGGAGCGGACGGAGTTTGTCAAAAATATTGAGAAACCGCATATGTTCGGCATCTATAATACTAACGAGCTGGTAAAAGAAGGGCTCGAATCTGTCCTGGCATCATTCAGCGGCAGGGACGCCTCCGCAGCAGCCGGCGATTTAGCGGTTCTCAAAATTGGAACGCCGCGGTTCGTTGTTCTGCAGATGCCGTCGGTGAAACAGGAGAAAGAGAACACCGGGACCAAAAACGTAACGAAGTATTTCAAAGATGAAGCCGTCGGGAAGAATCTCATGGTCGTTCAAAATGAGGCAGCCAATCTTCTTGCAATCCACTACCTGGTAAAACAGAAAGCCGTCTACGAGTCGAACTATGGCAGGGATGCTTCGAAAATTCTTCACGAGTGTTTCGATCAGCGTTTGAAATCGGATGCAAACCAAAAGGCGAGCCGTCAATATGGGTTTACATTTACGGTGAATGATAATCCATTCATCCCGATGGACGATATATATTTACATCCCGATTTTGGTTATCTCCGGGCAGAAGGGCTGGCAGATGATGTCGCAGGTGCGGTGAACTATCTCAACTTCCAGATAAAAAATTTCACGCCAACGGAGGAAGAATTCAAGAAGGCGGTGGAAAAATACAAGGGGATTTCCATGATGTTGATGGGCGGGGATAAATCAAAAAAACTTTTCGATGATGCATATAAAGCGTTGGTGTATGAACCGGATTCCTCGGCCCAACATCAGCCTGCACTGACGTATGACGGATTGGTCGCGTTTACGAAAGTGTATTTCACGCCGTCGAATATGATCATCTCCGTCGTTTCTCCGATGAATCCTGACAGTGTGAATGCATTGTTCGATCAGCTCGGATATTCACCGGTTACCGGCGAACCGGCAGTCTCGACAAGGACCCTGGTCTTGCCGGCAAAGCCTGCATCGATCGAGAAGCAGGGAAGCGGTGAACGCGCGTATGCCTTCTGGGGATTTATCAACCCAATCGATCCGGCGGATGCAGCGGTCCTGCAGGCGCTCTCCCTCGTTCTCTCCGATGAGATTGTGTTTGATATCCGGGAAAAACAGGGACTCGCGTACAATATGAGCGCAGGTATCGAGGTGATCAAAGACAGGGCGTTATTCTTTATCTCTCAAGGAACCCGACCGCAAAATCTCGATAAACTCATCCCTCAATATCCGAAATTCTTCCGTCCGTCGGCATTGGACTCGCTCACACAGGAGAAGCTCGAGAAATCCATCAATATGTATCTGGGGCGTATGATGTTTCGGAGGCTCTCGAGCATTAATCAGGCATTCTATCTTGGCAGTTCGATTTATTTTCACCAGGATGAGAATTATGACAAAGTGTTCCTCGATCAGCTCAAGAATGTGAACGTCGCCGATGTCAAGAATGCAGCAAAAAAGTATATGAAGGCGGTAAATCCGCTCCTTCTCGTCGTGCGTTGAGCGGGGCGAACAGATGGGATTGTGCTGATGACCTTCTTCGATTCATGGAACGGAGAGAATTCAATAATAATTTATTCGCGGAGTAATCGTATGCTTCGAATTTATGCCTGTCTCATGATATTCATCGGTTCGGTGTCTCTTGCATTTGCAGACTCCTCGATTCACCACACCATTTCTGCGAAGGTCAATCCGGATCTGCATTCCCTGGAAGTGACGGATCGGATGACAATCCCGGCGGACCAGGCATCGCCGGTGATGCACTTCATACTTAATGCGAATCTGGCGGTGGTCTCCGAGACTCCCGGCGTCGAGGTGGCATTGGTCCAAACAGGCGTGCGTGCGGAAGATCTGGGGATGGACCGCGAGGATTTTACATCAACAGATAATTTTAAGAAGAACAAATACTCTTTGACCTTCAAAGAAAAAAGTGCGATTGATGTCGAGGTGATCCTGAAGTTCAACGGCTGGATCAACCATCCTATCACACAGGTTGGCGAAGAGTATGCAAGAGGATTCAGTCAGACGCCGGGGATTATCGATACCCAGGGCGTCTATCTTGCCGGATCCACCTATTGGATCCCATGGTTCAATAATCGTTATATAACGTTTGAACTGACAACGACCATGGCGGACCCCTGGGAGGCGGTGAGTCAGGGAACAAGGACGTTCCATGAAATAAAAAACGGCAGCCGTATTTCCCGCTGGGATTCGCCTGAACCCATGGAGGAAGTCTATCTGATTGCTGCACGATTCAAAGAATATGCACTGCAGGCCGGGGCGACCGATGTGATGGCCTTCCTTCGGACTCCGGATGAATCGCTCGCGAACAAATACCTGGAGACGACCGCTCAATATCTCGAACTGTACCGAAAACTCATCGGGCCGTATCCATTTACAAAGTTTGCGCTGATCGAGAATTTTTGGGAAACAGGGTACGGCATGCCGTCATTCACGCTGCTCGGAGAACAGATTATCCGGTTCCCCTTTATCCTGCATTCTTCATATCCGCATGAGCTTTTGCATAATTACTGGGGCAATAGTGTGTATGTCGATTTCAATTCGGGCAACTGGTGTGAAGGGCTCACGGCGTATATGGCCGATCATTTAATAGCGGAACAGCGCGGGCAGGGTGCTGAATACAGGCGGACAACACTCCAGAAGTTTACGGACTATGTGAATCCCTCGAACGATTTTACTTTGAATAAATTCAAGTCACGCACAAATCCATCATCCGAAGCTATTGGCTACGGAAAGAGCTTGATGATGTGGCATATGCTGCGCGAAATGGGCGGGGATGAAGCGTTTGAGAAGGGATTCCAAAGATTTTATCGGGATAATAAATTCAAATCTTCTTCGTACAACAGCATCCGGCTTGCTTTTGAAGGCGTCACCGGAAAGGACCTTAAACCGTTCTTTGATCAATGGGTGGACCGGACAGGAGCACCTGAACTCCAGCTCTCCCATGTTCAGAGTAAAAAATGGAAGGATCATGTTCATCTTCAGTTTACTCTCCGCCAGACGCAACGGGACGATGCATTTGCTCTCGATATTCCGGTTGCACTCTCATATGAGAAGAGGTCGGAGATCAGGAAGATTTCGATGACACGGAAGGAGCAGACCTACGAGATGGATCTTCCGGAAAATCCATTACTCGTACGGATTGATCCCCAGTTTGACCTGTTCAGAAAATTGAACATTAGTGAAATTCCTCCCTCATTGTCCAAAATTTTTGGATCAGAAAAACTGCTGATCATCTTGCCTTCGAAAGCGGACAAGAAGAATCTGGAATATTACCGGAGTTTGGCGAAAACATGGGCGGACGATACCTCGAAAAAAATCCAGATTACTCTGGACGATGATCTCCATGCGCTTCCCGCAGATAAAAATATGTGGATCTTTGGAATGGATAATTTGTATGCCTCCTCCGTGAAAAAGGGGCTGAAGGAGTATCAGGCAGAGGTGAGCGCAGATTCTGTGAGGCTCGGAAAGAACACATACCCGAGCGCAAAGAACAGTTACATCATTGCAGTCCGGCACCCGAAAAATCCGGCGGGAGTCCTTGTGCTGCTCACCGCCGACAGCAGGGAAGCGGCTCAAGGGTTGGCCAGAAAATTGCCGCATTACGGCAAATACAGCTTTCTGGTATTTGAAGGAAGTGAACCGACGAATATTGACAAAGGCGAATGGGAATCATCAAATTCTCCGTTGTCGGTGCGAATGGCGCCGGCAGGGAAACCTGTTTCAAAAGAACTTCCTGCACGTCAGGCGCTTGCGGTCCTTGCCCCGGTATTTTCAGAAGAGAGGATGATGAGCACGGTTAATTTCCTGGCGAGTCCGGGTTTGGCGGGAAGAGCACCCGGTTCCCCGGGCATCGCTCAGGCTTCCGATTATATCATTGAAAAATTCAAACAAGCAGGATTGCAGCCCGGATCGGACGATGGAAGTTATACTCAGTCATGGGACGATGTGGTCGATCAACAGGGAACGAAGTCCCCTGTCAAAAATATTATCGGTTTTATTCCAGGCGTTAATCAAAAGTGGATTGATGAATCGGTGGTGATCTGTGCACATTATGATCACCTTGGACTGGGGTGGCCGGGAGGGAATACCGCGAATATCGGAAAAATTCATCCCGGGGCGGATGACAATGCGAGCGGTGTTGCGGTGATGCTGGAACTTGCAAGCCTGCTCGGAAAAACTTTAAAACCGCAGCGGCCGGTAGTCTTTGTTGCATTTACGAATGAGGAAGAAGGGCTCGCAGGTTCAAAATATTATGTCAGGTCCATGAAACGATTTCCCGCAAAGAAGGCCATCGGCGTTCTGAATTTTGACGCGGTCGGCCGGTTGGGGAATAAGAAGCTTCTCATCCTAGGCGGCAACAGTGCACGGGAGTGGAGGTTTATATTTATGGGGGCCGGCTATGTCACAGGAGTCGAGTCGGAGATGGTGACGCAGGACCTTGATGCGAGCGACCAGCGGAGTTTTCTTGCAGTCGGAGTTCCCGGAGTTCAATTCTTTGGCGGTGTAAACGAAGATTACCACAAGCCGACGGATACTCCCGATAAAATTGACGGTGCAGGATTGGTGAAGGTCGCAACCGTTGCACGGGAAGCCCTTCTGTATCTCGCCGACCGGGCAGGCGCTCTCACCTTTCAGGGACAGGCAGCGGTGGAAGCGAAAACACCTCAGACTGCGGGTGAACGAAGGGTGACGACAGGAAGTATTCCGGATTTCTCGTATTCCGGATCCGGTGTTCGAATTGCCGATTGTCCCCCTGATTCTCCGGCAGCGAAGGGCGGAATGCAGAAAGGCGATGTTATTTTAAAAATCGGAAGTTACGAGGTGAGGAATTTACGTGAATATTCAGACGCATTAAAAAATTTCAAACCGGGCGATATGGTTGAAATGTCTTTTTCGAGAAATGGAAATATTCAGATCGCTAAAATTGAATTACGGGCGAGATAATCTGAGGGTCCACTGTTGAAAAAGAAAAGGGCATTCAAAGCATGTTCGCCGCTTTAAATGCCCTTTGCATGAATGACAAATCACTTCTTCGGATATGCCGGTGTAGGAGGGAAGTTCATCGGATTTTTCTCAATACTCTTCAGAATCGTCTCAATCGCCTTGTCCAGCTGCGGATCCTTTCCTGCCATCACTGAGCCGGGATCATTATCGATCAAGACAGTCGGATCGGCTCCATGATTTTCAACCAGCCACTTGCCGTCCCTCCCGTAAAAGGCGTTGTTGGATTGATTCACCGATCCGTTATCAATCGTTGTTTGTTGATTGAGAATGCCGACTAATCCGCCCCAGGATGGTACGCCGACCACTTCGCCCAGTTTATTCGCTTTGAAATCTTCGATGAACGCTTCACCATCCGATCCGTTGTATTCATTGGAGACGGCGACATAGTTGCCGTTTCCGGCGCTCCCCGGATAACGGAATGGAACCATTCCCTGCAGGACGTTATAGGCCGTCATCTTGCGTTCGAGTTTGTCGATCAAAAAATATTCCGTCCATCCGCCGGAGTTGCGGCGAACATCGATGATCACCCCGTCTTTATAACGGAATGCCCGCCAGAATTTATCGAATTCAGCAATTCCGCCCGATCCCATCGCATTGATATGCATGTATCCGACCTTGCCGTTGGTTGCAGCCAGTACTTTGTTCATATTATTGGTCAGCCAGCGATAGTATCGAGACGTACCGCTGTACCGTATCGGTGAAACTTCATAATTCTTTGCTCCTTGCATCGATGGTTTGCGGTTGACTGTGATCGTCACTTTCTGGCCTTCAATAATTTGGAGCAATTTGTAATAGTCGTTTGGCACCCGGATTTCAGTCCCGTTGATTGCAAGAAGATAATCGCCTTCTTTAACGTCAATGTCTGGCCGCGCAAGCGGGGTGGTCAGTGACATGTTGAGTTCCGTCGGACCGTAAATCGTTTGAAACTTGTAATACCCTGATGGCTGATCCGGAATGAGATCGGCGCCGAGCCAACCGGTGAAAAGCGGGTTTTCGACTTTTAACGACGGCCCGTTGTCCCCGCCTCCAATATACGTATGCGAGACGGAGAGCTCGCCGACCATCTGTTGAAGCACCCAATTGAGGTCTTCGCGAGAAGAGAGCTGAGGAATATAGGCGCGGTACCGATCACCGAGCATGTTCCAATCCCGTCCATGCATATTCTTATCATAAAAGAAATCCCGGTACCATCTCCATGTGTCATTAAAAATCTGGAGCCATTCTTTCTGAACGTCCACCGTATACAACAGCTTTTCGAGATTTACTTTCGTACCGATGGTCTTTGATTTATAGGCATCGTCGACGGACGCATGAAAGAGTTCCTTTTCTTTGCGGATGAGAATATTCTCGCCGTTGGTGGAGAGAACGAATTCCTTTATCTTATCAGGGAAGACCACCTCTTTCTTCGATTTCATATCGAAGAGATGGAGGCTCCACTTGGTCTCCTTTCCGGGTTTAAAAATCTCTTCATATTCGTCCTCTGTGAATTGATCGACCGAACACCATGCGACTTTATTGTTGGCGGCTTTCAGAAAGAAGAAGTTGCCTGCAGAAACGGGAAGCGGTGTCACGCGGGAGCGGATGCCCTCCAGGTCGATGCGGAATCCCTTGTCTTCAGATTTTAGTTCCTGACCCGATTCGGAGAACGGCGGCCGTTCATGATCTTGCAGCTGTACGACCATAACTTTTTGCGGTGCGGAGAGGACGTGATTGTCCTCATAGAAATCCATTTGCACGTCGTAATTCTGACTGGACAGGTAATAAAGATATTTCCCTCTCACGTCAAAACATGGATTGAGATTGTCGTAAAAATCATCGCTAACGGCGAATTTCTTACCCTGTTCCAGACTGTAAACGAAGATCTGGCTGTTGCGATTCGCCTGAACGAAGCTGTAACAGATCCATTTGCTGTCCGGCGACCAGTTGTAATCCGCCATCTCCCAGTAGAATTCATCGTTTTTCATCTGGTTCGATGCATCAACCTTCGTCAGCTTCTTTGATTCGACATCGAGATAGAAAATTGCATAATCTTTATTTCCGAAAAGTATTTTTTTTCCGTCAGGCGACCAGAGAAGTTTGTAATTCGTCCGGTCGAGCGTCGTGGTGAGAGGAATCCACTCTCCGCCGGCGATCTTTTGTTTGTACAGCTGATATTCACCTGATTTATCAGAAAAAAATGCGAGCCACTTTCCGTCCGGCGATGGTTGCGGGTACAGTTCATGAGAACCCGGAGCTTCCGAGAGGTTCAGTGATTTGCCTTTCTCCAGTTCAATAGTGAACAGGTCGCCCCGCGCTTCCAGCACGACCAGGCTGTCGTTATTGGAGATCGCCATGGAATGAATGTAGTCTTTGGGATTGATGGTATGACTGCGCAGTGTCCATCGGTCCGAGGGAATGGTCACTGTAATTATTTTGACCTGTCCGGTTGCGACATCGAATATGTTCAGGTAGCCGTCATGGAGATATATGATTTGCGAGCCATCGGTTTCCGGGCGGATGACATCGACATCGGTGTACTTCGTCATCTGGCTGACCTGCTTCGTGGAGAAATCGTATTTGTAAATATTCGCGACGCGGTCTGTCCGGTCGGAGACGAAATACATCGCATTGCCGATCCACATCGGGTATGCATTCTTGCCGACATAGTCGGTGATCGGTGTGAACGACTTGGTCTCAAAGTCATAAAGCCAGATATCCGTATATTCTCCTCCTTTATATCCCTTCCAGTTGTATTCTTCATTCCCTTTGCGCACGTAAACCATTTTTTTGCCGTCTGATGAGAAACTGCAGAGTGTTCCCCGGTCGATGGGGAAGCGTTCAGGAGCCGAACCGTTTTTTGACACAACATAAAGATTGGTTGTTCTTCCGATAACATTATCCATATAGGAACGGAAAATCACTTTTTCTCCATCCGGCGTCCATCCAATGGACTGGTGAGCGCCGATCGCATACGTCAGACGCGTGGGTGTTCCGCCTTCGGCCGGCATGGTATAAATCGTTTGCGGACCATCATAGGCTGCCGTAAAGGCGATAGTCTTTCCATCTGGAGAAAATCGAGCGGAGAATTCATCGCCCGGGAAGGAAGTCAACCGGTTTGCAATGCCCCCGGATGATGGGACTGACCACAGATCGCCTTCGTAGGTAAAAACAACGTTTGCGCTGTGAATGGCTGGATATCGCATAAATCTTCCCTCATCTGCCCCAAGGAGATTTTGAATGGAGAGAAGAATAAAAACTGAAATGACTGTAGTTCGTTGCATGACATCTCCTGCAAATTGATGACGGTTGATATTTTATTGTGGGTCAATATAGGAAAAAGAGGATAAATATGGTCTGTATTTGTGATGAATGACCGCCTGCCGTAATTTCTTTCTCATGAGAAATCCAACAGACCTGGATTAAGTTCCCCCGGGTTGTCGGTTTTTGCTGATTGAAATCTATGGTCCTGATGCTGGTTCTTGAACGTATATTTCATCTTGAGTAATACTATTCTGATCATACGGCTAAAACGGGCTGAATAGGCGGGAATTTGTACTATTCTTTATTTTCTTTCGGAATCTCTGCCCATTTTCCCTTTGTCCCCTTACTTGGAAGGATGATAAGAAACAGGGGGGCGTTTGAATATCAAGTATCATGCGTATGACCTATGAAATACCCTTTATCATTATGAAAACTTTACCTTGATTATATCCGCAGTCTCCCGTAATATTAAATTATATCCTTTCAGAAACGCTCATTACTCTCAGTGTATGAGAGAAGATTGATCCAAGAGAGAAATCGAAAACGATTTATCGCAGTCGTATTGTGTCATTTTGAATTTGTATTATCGGTGACGTTTATTTTGGTTGTTGGGTAGGTTGATTTCTCGATGTGACGACAGTTTTTTGCGGCGGTTTATCGATAGAAATGAAATAATTTTGGGGCGGTAACGGTGGAAGGGTAGCGGAGGCTGTTTCGTTCTGGACGAAAACCAGACGAAAGAATGATTAGTTCTGAACCCGGACAATCCACGTTGCATGTCATAAATACGGCTATTGTAAAAAACTCCCAAACATGTCTCTCAGACAAAGAAGCGCCAAACATCATTTATTGATCAATGCCGCAGTGGGCTTCGGCAGTGCGCTGTTTGTAGTCTTTTTATGGTGGTATGGCGTGCTGGATGGTCTGGAGCTGAAGACGCTTGATTTTCGCTTCCGCCACTTCACCTCTAACGTTCAGCCCAGTGACCGCGTGGTGATCGCTGCAATCGATGAAAAAAGCCTGTACGAACTTAAAAAGAATTACAATACGGTATGGAAATGGCCCAGGGATATCTATGCGCTCCTGGTGGAGTATTTTCAGCACGGAGGGGCGACCGCTGTTGCTTTTGATATTTTATTCAGCGACCCCGCTGTTGACCGGCTGACAACAGACGGCGCGGTGACCGATGGAAAATTTGCAGACGCTCTGGGAAACGCCGGCAATGTGGTCCTTGCGATGCAATTCCTTGAAACAGTCAATGTACTCACAGGCGACAATCCCTATACGCCGACCCGGGATTCCCTTCGCATCACTATCGCCAATCAGCGAAAATCGATTAACGGATATCCATCCGCGATCCTTCCGTTGACACAATTTCAGAAGAACTCGGCCTTATTGGGATTTGTCAATTTTCAGGAAGACGAACAGGATGGCATCTGCCGGAGAATTCAAATTGCCGGAACTCATCAGGATCGGCTCTATTTTCAATTAGGGGTTGCGGCATATCTGAAATCGTTGAAAAATCCTGCGGTAGAGATACAGAGCGGCAAATCATTTCGGGCGGGGGATGTTGAATTTCCGCTGACGCCGGAAAATGATTTATTAATAAGCTGGTACGGCAGGGGCGGGATCGGGGGAGTCTTCCGGTATTACTCTATAGATTCTCTGATCGCATCGGCTTTGCAGGAAAAGGAAAAAATAAAACCGTTCATCCCGTCGGACCGGTTTAAGGATAAAATTGTCATTATCGGCGGGAGTGCAGCCGGACTCTACGATTTTAAGAGCACCCCGTTTACCGTGTACAATTCGTATCCGGGAATGGAAATCACAGCGACGGTTTTAAGCAATTTGCTGCAGGGAGATAAACTGCGCCGCGTGAATTCGTTGATGACTCTTCTGGCGGTCATTCTCTTTGCATCTTTTATCTCCTTCTTATTTGCAAAAGTACATAAGATCAGAATGGTCGTCGGTTGTTCCTTCGTTCTAGCTGTTCTCTGGATGGTGCTGGCATTGATCCTCTTCAAAACCCAGAATCTCTGGATTGACATCGCAATCCCCGAAGCTGCTCTTATGGTGACATTTGCGGTCTCTGCAGTTTTAAGTTATTACACGGAGGGAAGGGCAAGGAAATATCTTCGAAACGTTTTCGGCCGGTACCTGAGCCCGATGGTGATCACTGAAATTCTCGATCGCGAAGAGGGGCCGGAACTTGGCGGCAGCCAGATCGATGGGTCGGTGTTCTTTTCAGACATCAGCAGCTTTACGACGATTAGCGAATCCATGCCGCCGGCGGAAGTAGTCAAATTACTCAATAATTATTTTACCATTGCCACCGATATCCTGCTGCAAAACGAAGGATTGCTCGATAAATACATCGGCGATGCGATTATGGCGGTGTTCGGGGCTCCGGTCGAAAAACAGAATCATGCATACCTCGCATGTAAAACGGCACTTGAAATAAACAGGGCAGTGACCAGTAATTTTCTGGAAAGGAAAGCAAAAATCAAACTGGTAACAAGGTTTGGAATCACTTCCGGGTCGATGGTCGTTGGGAATATTGGATCGGAACGGCGACTGGATTATACTGCCATTGGAGATACGGTGAATCTGGCAAGCCGGCTTGAAGGAGTAAATAAACATTACGGTACAACCATCATCATCAGCGGGTATACGCTGGAAAGAATCGGTAGGGAATTCTTCACGAGAGAACTCGATGAAATACGGGTGAAGGGAAAAAAGGAGGCTATTTGCATTCACGAATTAATCGATCCGGCATTGGCACATGATGAATTATTCCGTCAATGTATTGAGCAGTATGATGCGGGTTTAAAACGGTATAAGAGGGGAGAATTTCGCGAAGCACTTCGCTTATTCCAGTCGGGGCAGGCATTCAAGGCGGATGACGGGCCCACTAATCTTTTAATCAAACGATGCGAAAATTATCTGCAGACTCCGCCGGCGGGCACCTGGGACGGTGTTACGACGCTTGATTTCAAATAACAAGAAGGCACAGGAGCTTATTCTATGAATAAATTGAAACCGTTTGTCGTTATGACCGCTTTCTCTTTCATTGCTCTCTCTCTCGTCCTCGAACTTGCACAGGCGCAATCCAGATTCTATACGAAACGGGCGAGCAACGAGCTGCGGAAAGGTCCGGCCAATTACTATCCCCTGGTCGGGATCGTACCGCAGAATACGGCGTTACTGGGAATAACATCAGACGATGGCTGGACTCAGGTACAGCTGGACAACGAACTGATAAAACAGCTCGAGACCGATCTCACCAGCGCCTGGATATCAAAGAATTGCCTGATCGATAAACCGGCTGAACAAAAAAGTAAGCAGTTAAAGATAACGACCAAGGTGGCCACTCCCTCAAGTGTTGCAGCAGCGATTAGAGGATTTGCCGTCCGTTTTAAGAGAACCACCATCAAAAATGTCGATGCCTTACTGAAAAAAGATCTTCCGTGCTTTACTCATGAGGAATACCAGGCATTCGTGAGAGAGAGCGGTCTGAAACAGCGAGAAGTTCACGATCGGAAGATACGGGAAAAGTATACCGCACTGTTTCGCGACTACGATGTCTCAGTAACGGAATCCATGATTGGATTTAATATCGCGTCTGAAATCTCCTCGCGGGGTGTGGTCGAAGATCCGTCGCTCCATCAATATGTCAACCTGCTGGGCACGCTTATTCTTCAGCGCTCGAATGCGTATGATACCTATTTTAGAATTTTTATCCTTGACAGTTCAAAACCGGAGGCATTTTCAACACCGGGCGGGATTACCTTTATCAGTCTGGGATTGATTCGGGCGTGTACTTCCGAGGCGGAACTGGGAGCCGTCATCGCTCATGAATTCGTCCATAGCATCCTCCATCAGGGGATGAGCGAAATTCGGGAACGGGCCCAAAAAATTAGAGCAGAGGAAGGTTTCGCTGAACTTGATGCTGCGGCCGGACACGTTGCGGATTCGACCGAAACGGATCTGGAAGAGTATATGCAGGAGGCGTATGACTCCGTCGTCAAGCCGAGGCTTCTGGGATATGAGAAAGATGCAGACCGGGGAGCGGTCGTCTTTCTGGTTCAGGCAGGGTACGATCCGAATGCCGTGGCCTCTGTCATCAATCGCATCAGCACCCTGCTTCCTCAAGCAGAGAATGACCTGGATGATAATCCATTTCAACAGCGTGATTATAAGGCACGTGCGCTCTCCGCGACTTCATTTATTCAAGAATATTTTCCTCAGACTCAGGGTGTTCTCAATACCCTTCGGTTTGAAAGAAATTGCGGCTCGAGGAAATAACGTGTGCGGGTGATAGCATAATAGAATAATATGGGATCAAGGATTTCTATGAAATATTTTTTTCTGATACTCGTCTTCAGCCTCTGTTGCATCGCGTCCGGTTCTGCTCAAACAGCGAAGGACACGGCAGTGGATTATCAATTCAGTCTTAAAAATTTTGACGGTGTGCGGTACGATTGGAAATCTCTCGTCGATTCGAATAAAACGGTGATCGTCAGCTTTTGGGCTTCCTACTGTCTGCCATGTTTAAAAGAATTGGACGAACTCAATGTCCTGGGAGCCAGCTATTCGGCAAAAGGGGTGCAGATTGTCACGATCAATATCGATATGCGCCAGGATATGATGAAGGCGCGGAGGATCGTGCTGCAAAAAAAGTTAAAACTGCCGGTGCTGAGCGATGAAACGGGAAACGTGAGAAAACAATATCGTGTGAATGCGATACCGCGCCTCTTTATTTTTTCACAGGGGGGTGTCTTAAAATATGAACATCAGGGATTCAAGGAAATTAAGGATATTGAACAAGAGGTCCTTTCCTTGATAA
>RPQN01000051.1 GCA_003819715.1 Ignavibacteriota bacterium
AGGGAAGGTGCGGGGCAGGTCGTTGAACTGCTTCAACAGAACGAACTGCCCAAAAAAAAAATAACAAGCTCCGGTAGCCTTCAAAGTCTGCCCGCCCATGCGGAACCCAGGCGGACAGCGGCGCCGCCGTCATCCGAACTGAAGGTGGTCGGTGAAGTCGGCGCGGGGTATTTGAAAAGTAAATCCGCCATCAGTTATTCATCGCTTATTGGAACGGATCTCTCCAAACTGACCGATGTCCCCAAACCGTTTTCATTTCAGCATTCCCCGCTGCGGCCCGTCGATCAGCAGATCTTGGCTCCATCGGCATCTGCGGATGAGATCACCGAACATTGGTCTGCATTCGTCAACAATGTATCGAAATCGCATATTGCTGTCGGGACGTCGCTGACGGAAACGAGCATACTCGATGTCACCAACGGACTGGTACGTATCTCCTGTCCCGACGATTATCATTTTTCCACACTGAAACGGAACAGGGATTTTCTGATGACCGCCCTGCATCAGGTCATTGGAAAACGTGTTGCAATAGAACCGGTACTCCATTCCGATACGGAGATACCGGTAAAAACGGTCTTCCGGACGACCCCGGCACTATCCGCCGAACCCATGAAACCGGAAACCGATTCATCGACCCTTCCGGTGCAGAAGAATGAGCATCCGATACTCTCGATTCTGAAACGCGAGCTCGGAGCAGAGCGGTTAGAGTAGCTTGATTCTCTTGATGGAATCATCTACATTGGAATAGAACGAAAGGAAGAATATTATCGACAATTGCGAGAGAGTGGTGCTGTCCTGTTTTTGTGCATCATAACTTTTCTCGAACGTTGTCCCCGACCAAATCACGCAACGAATGAGAGAGTTTGGTCACCAAATCCCGGCGCACGTGTCGGGTTTTTTTGTCTTCGGTGGAACATGAACGTTAAAAAATCGATTCTATTGATCGTCCTGATTGTCCTGACAGGACAAGATGCATGGCCCCAGCAGGTCGCAAAATATGCCGGCGAATTTCTCTCTATCGGTGTTGGCGGCCGCGCCCTGGGTCTCGGCGGAGCGTATTCGGCTCTTGCCAATGATGCCTCGGCCGGATATTGGAACCCGGCAGCCCTCGGACGCATCAATTATCCGGAAGCCATGGTGATGCACGACGAACGGTTCGGCAGTCTGTTGAATTATGATTTCGGCGCCGTGGCCTACCCCTCGAGTGCGAATGCGACATTCGGCGTCAGTGTGATGCGTTTGGGTGTGGACGGTATTCCCGATACCCGCAATGCGTGGGAGGATAGAAATAACAACGGCCTGTTCGACAGCGGTGATTATATCAATCCGGATAAAATTGTGTATTTCAATTCAGCCGATTGGGCGGTGTACTTTACGTATGCCCAGCGATCATCGTCATCGCTTATGGTTGGATTCAATCTTAAAATTCTGCGCCGCACGATGGCGGAATTTTCTGCGACCGGCGTCGGCTTTGATGTCGGGATTCTTTACGCTCCGTCCGATCGATGGTTTCTTGCTGCCAACGCACAGGACATCACCACCACGCTGGTGGCATGGTCGAGCGGTACCAATGAATTGATCTCACCGACGTTAAAACTGGGAACCACCTATTTTATTGATCTTTTTGGCGGGCGGTTTGCACCGACCGCGGATGTGGATGTTCGTTTTGAGAACCGCCGATTTGCTTCTGTTGCCCATCTCGGGCCGGTCAGTGTCGATCCGCATGTGGGTCTTGAATTTGATTTCAAATCATCGGTCGCTCTGCGCGTCGGCTACAACGATGTGAAACAGATAACGCTGGGCGCCGGAATCCATCTCCGCAAACTGGATATCGATTATTCTTTTGCTCAATTCAACAAAGAGAACGACCTTGGCGATACCCACCGGATTTCCCTGCGCGTGATATTTCAGGACGACCGGTTTGCACGGGCGAACGAGTAATCAACCGCCGTGATCCGGCAGGCCGGAGCGCTCTCCGCCGGCCGTCGATGATCTTCTCCGCTCTTGGATCCCGCCGATTTCCTTTTGATCAATACGGATTGAATAGAAACGACCATGCGATGCAGAATCCCATCCACCAATACAGAACTCTCATGAATTTCGGATGTTTCTTTTTCAGAAAACGCCAGAGCAATGAACATGGGATCATGACAAGTGTGAGTCCGAAGAAAACGAGAACCGCTTCAGGGAGATTCAGTTTGCCGCCCCACCAGCCGCGCAGGTTGACCTCTGTATTCGTGATCCATCCGCAGAGCAGGATCAGATGGAGGATGTACACCAACAGCGATTCGACCCCCAGAATGGTCAGCCATTTCGGCATCCAGACGAAGGATTTTCTGTGAATCGAAATGAAATCTTCAATGGTCCACAACACCCCCAGCATAAACATCAGGATGCCTAATCTGATCCAGAAGTAATTCGGGCTGGTGCTCCAAAAATTGTCCTGACGGTACGTGTGGAACGGCAGCGCATCGAGGAGGACGCCAATCGCGATGAGGAGCAACCCGGAAAACATCAGCCACTTCATAAATGTTTCCTGGTACGCGTCCTGTCCGACTCGCAGGAACACCCAGGAGACAATCGTTCCGGCGAAAAGAAATCCGGCATAGGGAAAGAGCGGAAACGGTGAACCGGACAATCCATTGACGGCAGACGAGAGAAGAAGGGGAATGGATTGCTGTATCTGCGCGGTCCAAACCATCGGCGATGCATAAACGAATGTGAAGAGCAGCGCCAGTAATGAGGCGATAAACCATTTTTCCCGTTTCAGGAGAACGAGCAGCAAGCGCATCATCAACAGACAGATGCCGATACATTGAAGCACGTCGAACAGTAAAAATGCGCTCCATTGGGACCCGCTCGCCGTGGCCAGTGTTTTATGAAGGGAGAGAAACGGCATATGCAACGCGTAGCCGAGAAGAACGAGCACGATTGCCCGCCACAGCCTTCGAAAAAAACCGCGGGAGAAGACGACAGATTCTTCCCACCTGCGCTGCGTCGCAATGGCAAACGTAAAACCGGCCCCGAAGAGGAAGCCGGGTGCAGTCACCCCATGAAAAATTTCATGAAATGTGAAGAACGGGGTTGACTTTAATTCCGGGGTAAGCAATTCGCGCAGCACATGCCCTTCGAGCATAAAGAGCACGATAATTCCGCGGTACAGATCGAGAAAAGCGTACCTCCCCTTGCCTTCGCTCCAGGTGTGATGTTTGCGCTCTGCTGTTGGAAACGCGTTCGTTAGACCGCTCCCGCAACAGAATTAATCGCCACCATGGTCACAATGTCGCTGACACTGCATCCGCGCGACAGATCGTAGCATGGTTTCTTGAGGCCCTGAATGATCGGGCCGAACGCTTCGGCTCCTGCGAGCCGTTGTGTCAACTTGTAGCTGATATTACCGGCATTGAGGTCGGGAAAGATAAACACATTTGCCGTGCCCCCCAATGGACTGCCCGGAGCTTTTTTTGCACTGACGGAAGGAACAATGGCCGCATCAAACTGCAATTCACCGTCGACGATCAAGTCGGGCTTTTTCGCCTTGACGAGCGCAGTTGCTTTCTGAACTTTTTCGACAGACGGATGTGAAGCACTTCCTTTGGTGGAAAACGAAAGCATCGCAACACGCGGTTCCTCACCGGTCAGCTTTCGATGATTTGCAGCGGTTGAAATTGCGATATCTGCAAGTTGTTCCGCCGTTGGATCGGGGACCACACCGCAATCGGCATAAGAATAACTGACATGCGGGAATACCATCAGAAAGAAGCTCGACGCCACTGCAATTCCCGCAGGCATTCCGACAATTTGAATTCCTGCACGGATGACATCACTGGTGGTCGAAATTGATCCGGCGACACTGCCATCCGCCAACCCTTCACGAACCATCATCGCCCCAAAAAACAAGGGAAGTTTCATGGTTTGCTGCGCTTGTTCAAATTGTATTCCTTTTGATTTGCGGAGATTGAAAAATGTATGTGAGAAATCGCTGAGCTTCTCCGACCGTTCGGGATCCACAATAAGTATTTTCTCCAATCCGACGCCAAGCTGTTTTGCCTTGGCGCGGATTGCATCTTCGTTGCCGACGAGAGAAATATGAGCGATCTGCTCATCGAGAATGATGCGTGCCGCTTGAATCGCCCGGTCGTCCATCGCGTCGGGGAGCACAATATGTTTCTTGAGCTGTTTCGCTTTTGTTCTGATCTCATCAATAATTTTTGCCATATGCTTCTTTCTTGTGGTTAGTCAGACGATAATGGGTAATGGTTATAGATAATGTATATTTTCAATTAACACGAATAACTTCCACTCAATATACAACAGCATTGGTGTTCAATCAATCCTAAAGAAGGCGTAAAGTGAAAATCGAAACCTGCCGATTTGGCAATACGATAAGAGGTTATGAGGTAAAACATCAACAATCTCTTTAAGATTAATAAACCTTAATGATGGCGCGCTGTTGTTGTGTGTCTGCCATTGTTTCATTATCATGAATCACCAAAAGTGTTACATGCAATCAAATCGAAGTGTTTACATAGAGACGTACGGCTGCCAGATGAACATGGCTGACACAGAAATTGTGCTCAGTATTCTTCATCAGGCCGGTTTTCATCAGACGAAGACGCTTTCCACTGCAGATATTGTATTGATAAACACCTGCGCTGTGCGCGATAACGCTGAACAGCGTATCATTGGACGGCTGGGAGATTTTAATCATTATAAAAAATCCAACCCGGATGTCATTGTCGGTGTTTTGGGATGCATGGCTGAACGTGTTCGTAAAGAGTTAATGGAGCTGGGAGATTTTGTCGATCTCGTTGTTGGTCCGGATGAGTACCGGAAGCTGCCGGCCCTGATTGAAGCTGCAGACGGCGGTGAAAAAGGCATTGCGGTCAAACTTTCGCGCGTTGAAAAGTACGACGATATTATTCCATTCCGTACCGAAGGGTTCAGTGCATGGGTTTCCATCATGCGGGGATGCGATAAATTCTGCACGTACTGTGTTGTGCCGTTCACGCGCGGCCGTGAACGAAGCAGATCGCTGGCATCCGTGGTATCCGAAATCCAGGATCTTTCATCCCGGGGATTCAGGGAAGTCACCGTGCTGGGACAGAACGTGAATTCTTACAGCGACGGTACGAAGGATTTTGCGGATTTGCTTACCGCCGCTGCCGATGTTGACAGCACCATGCGAATCCGATTTATGACGTCACATCCACAGGATATGTCGGAGAAGCTCATTCATGCGATCGCGTCGCGGGAAAACATTTGCAACTATATTCACCTCCCCGTCCAATCCGGCTCCGATAGAATTCTGGAGCTCATGAACCGAACGTACACGAAGAACCAGTATCTGAACCTGGTCCGCAGGATAAAAGAAATTATTCCGGAGATCAGTCTTTCCACCGACATTATTGCCGGGTTTCCGACGGAGACGGAAGACGATCACCAGAGAACCCTGGAGTTATTGCAGGAGGTGGATTTTGATGGTGCCTACACCTTTAAGTATTCGCCGCGAGAGAATACCAAAGCGTGGACCATGGGCGATGACGTCTTGGAAGAAATCAAAAACCGCCGGCTCAGTGAAATTATTGAACTTCAGCGGGCGATTTCACTCCGGCGGAACAAAACGATGATTGGCAACACCGTCGAAGTTCTTGTCGAAGGACCGAGCAAGAAGTCCGATTACGAATTTTGCGGCCGGACCGAAACGAATAAAATGGTCATCTTTCCAAAGAACGGCGATGCCCCTGGAGCGTATATGAAGATACTCATTGAACGGGCAAATTCCGCAACATTATTCGGTACAAAAGCCGGATGCACTGACTCCCCGGTGACGGTACTGACGGCACAGGAAGGGCAATGCCATGAACAGAGGGTTGACATCGGTTCTCTTTTCGATTCTTGTTTTTGGTTTTATCACGCAGGCGCTTTCGTTTCAGACCAATTCCAGTGAACCGGATATACGGCGGCGGCTTGAAATGATTGAGAAGGGGCAGGCGGATGCCGTGAGGGCGGAATTACCGTCGCTGATGACGAACTTTCAAAACAATCCGGGGGTGATGTATTTACAGGCCGTCCTGACCACCGATGGAACGGAAGCGGCGAAACTGTATCAGAATATTGTGGACAATTTTCCGAAAAGTGAATGGGGAGACGACGCGCTGTATAAACTGTATCAATACTATTATTCGATCGGTCTCTATAAAACGGCAAATCAAAAATTGGCGCAATTGAAAGAAGAGTATCCGTTTTCTGCATATGCGACAGAAAAAAATACAGTGGTAGAGGAAAAACAGGCCGCAAAAGAAAAACCAGCAGTGATGAAATCCAAGGGAACGGTACCGAAATTTGCCACAAACTTTACCGTGCAGGTCGGTGCATTCTCGACGCTGCAAAATGCAGGCGAACTGAAGGCAAAATTCGAAAAAGAAGGGTATCCATCGAACATCTTCACCATGGTCAGTCACGGGAAAAAACTGCACAAGGTGTGGGTGGGTGAGTTCCAATCGTATGAAGAAGCGCGGCGATTTACAACAGAAATTAAAAACAAGTTCAATCTCACATCGATAGTTGTTTCACGTTGATGGATCGGGAAGAATTTCAGCGGACATACGGAATTGTCGGAAAATCGCCGGAGATGCAGGAAATTATTGATGTCATCCAGCAGGTCGCGCCGACAGATATTACGGTTCTCATTTCCGGAGAAAGCGGTACGGGGAAGGAAGTTATCGCCAAGGCGATTCACGGCGCAAGCAAGCGTTCTCAACAGGCACTTGTTTCGGTGAATTGCGGCGCCATTCCTGAAGGATTGATTGAAAGCGAACTGTTCGGACATGAGAAGGGCGCCTTTACCAGCGCCGCAGATTTGCGCCGGGGGTATTTTGAGATTGCCGACGGAGGGACGATTCTCCTGGATGAAATTGGCGAGATGCCGCTTTCGACGCAGGTGAAACTCCTGCGGGTGCTGGAAAGCGGCGAGTATATGAGGGTCGGATCTTCTTCGGCGCGCAGGACGGATGTCCGTGTTATCGCGGCGACGAACAAGATGCTGGAGTACGAGGTCCAGCAAAAACATTTTCGCCCCGATTTGTATTTTAGACTGCGGTCGGTGAATATTCATCTGCCGCCGCTCCGGAACAGAAAGGAAGATATTCCCGCACTCGTGGAGCTGTTTGTCAAAGAAACATCCGACAAAAACAAACTCCACTTCGGCGGTTTTACGGATGACGCAACAGAATTGTTGATGAGTTACAGCTGGCCGGGAAATATCCGGGAATTGAGGAACGACATAGAAAGCATGCTCGTATTAGAAAGCGGAAAACGGCTTGACAGCGACGATGTCAGAAAATATCTTCGCGAACAGCCTTCGGTCGTATCAGAACGGAACCTGCCGGTGGTGTCCAATAAAACGGTCGAGCAGGCGGAACGCGAACTGATATACCGTGCATTGTTGGATTTGAAATCCAATATTATTGAGATGAAAGAATTGCTCACCGGAAGAGTCTCGCAGAGTGATGATCTGCACGACCATCATGCACAGCCGCAAAATGGCAACGGTGTCCTAACGATGGATGAAATGGAACGACGGATGATCTCCGGTTCGCTTGCACGGAATAACGGGAATCGACGCCTTGCAGCGCGGGAGTTAAATATCAGCGAGCGGACACTGTATCGAAAAATAAAGGATTTTGGTTTGCAATGAACAAGTGGAATATACAGAATATTCATTCACCAACATGGAACATGCGGTTGAACCCGGCATATGCATTTTTCATTTTTCTCCTTTTCCTGTGCGGATGCACGTATTCATTTAAAGGCGGATCAGTCCCGCCGCACCTGAAGACCATTGCAATTCCTGTGGTGGAGGATCAAAGCGCGTACGGCGATCCCACTCTGCGGGATTCGTTTACGAGGCAACTCGTCGATCGATTTACGACTGACAACACACTCCAGTTGACGGATCGGAACAGTGGAGATTCGATGCTGGAAGGCGTGATTACCGACGTGAAAGATGCCCCCCAGGTTCTTCAGGGAAGCGAACAGGTTGCTCAGCGGCGCATCACCGTCACCGTTCATATGACATTTCAGGATTTGAAGCTTCGTAAAAAACTTTGGGAAAAGAACTTTAGCAACTGGGGAGATTATCCTTCGGGCGGTGGTTTGACGCAGCGCAATGAGGGAGTAACGGAAGCGGTCAGAAAACTCACAGAAGATATTTTAAACGACACAGTCGCAGGATGGTAATATGATACTTGCAACATTTTTCTTTAGACAAGAAATTTTAGAGAGTCCGGTCTTCTCGGATTTTGTGATGTATCTCTATTTTATTTCATTGCTGATTCTCTTTGCGTTCGGCGCGCATGGATTTGTCATGGTGTACCATTATATGAAACAGCGCGGCATGGCAAACATTCAGCCGCCCCTCGAAGAAACGCCGGTGGTGACCATTCAGCTCCCGTTGTTCAACGAGCTGTACGTTGCCAATCGTTTGATCGATGCAGTCTGCGCGCTTGAATATCCAAAAGAAAAATTGGAAGTACAGGTCCTGGATGACTCGACGGACGAGACGGTTGACCTGGTAGCAAAAGCCGTAAGTCGTTACCAAGCGCTCGGTTACGATATCAAACATGTGCGGCGGCCGAACCGATCCGGGTATAAAGCCGGCGCACTGAAACACGGTCTTGAAACCGCACGGGGTGAATTCATTGCAATTTTCGATGCGGATTTTGTTCCCAACACAGATTTTCTCATGAAAACAATTCCTCATTTTTTTTCTGATCCCAAAATTGGCGTCGTCCAGACACGGTGGGAACATATCAATCGCGAATACTCGATGCTCACCCGCGCGCAGGCGTTTGCATTGGACGGGCACTTTGTTGTTGAACAGGATGTGCGTAATAAGGCAGGGTTCTTCATCCAGTTCAATGGCACCGGCGGCGTCTGGCGAAAGACGACCATTCTCGATGCCGGCAACTGGCAGTCGGACACGTTAACGGAGGATTTAGATCTCAGCTATCGCGCACAACTTCGCGGCTGGAAATTTAAATACCTCACCGATGTGACGTCACCCGCAGAATTGCCCGCCGAAGTAAACGCGCTGAAGTCCCAGCAGTTTCGATGGACCAAAGGCGCCATTGAAACCGCGCGCAAAATGATACCGGAAGTCTGGAAGTCTGATATACCGCTGCGTATAAAAATTCATTCGACATTTCATTTGACCAGCAATATTGTCTATCCATTTATTGTCCTGGCGGGAATTTTAAACGGACCGCTTATTTTCATCAAACAACAAGGCGGCCATGAGGCGTATTTTGCCATGATGTCGGTGTTTGTCATTGCATTCATAGGCTCGTTCCTCTTTTACCTGATATCGCAAAAAGCGGTTTACCCGGATTGGCGCCGTCGTATTATGCTCTTCCCCCTGTTCATGGCCGGCAGTATGGGATTTGCGGTGAATAATTCGCGGGCCGTGTTCGAGGGACTGTTTAAGCGGAAGAGTGAATTTGTCAGAACCCCGAAATATGCCATCGAAGGCAAAAGCGATACGTGGAAGAAGAATATGTACGTCAGTAAAAAGAAATTCGACTGGGTGGTGGCCATTGAAATTATTCTTGCGGTCTATTGCTTCTTCGGTGTGATTTCATCATTATACTATTTGGAGATAGCCGCGTTGCCGTTCCAGATGCTGTATTTTATGGGATTTGCATGTGTTTCGTGGCTCTCGGTACGGCATGCACTAGAGTCGAGAAAACTTCGCCAACACGCACAATGATCGATACAGCTCAACAGCATATCACAACGCTGGAAAAGAGGGTTGGAACGGATGCAGCCTCGCCGTTATTTGCGCGATTAGCACAGTACTATCTTGAAGCAAATCGCGCGAAGGATGCCCTGCGCATTTGCGATGCAGGCCTGGCGAATTTTCCATTCTATACAACCGGGCATCTTGTCAAAGGGAAGGCGCTTGCCGCGCTGCATATGCAGGCAGAGGCGCGCCGTGAATTTGAATTCGTCCTTGATTTTTTACCCGATAATGCGACCTTAATTAATCTTCTGACGCAGGTTCCTCCCGCCGAAGAGGAAACGCTTACCCTGGCGCCGCAAGCAGAACCACCAACCGTTGCTGCACCGGAACCGAAAACGCCTCCGCTTGCTCGCTATGAAATTCCCGCTCCGGTCTCTCCGCCGGAAGCGCCGCAGACCCCGGAACCATCGTTTGGTTTTGGCGGATTTGATCAGCCAGGCTCCGAGCAACAACCGGAACCCTTGCCGAGCTCTCCGCCTGCAGCTAATTTCTTTGAAGAATTAACTCAATCGACCTCCCCATCCCCGACGGAAAATGCTTTTGGTTTTGGATTTCATGCACCGCCGGCGGAACCTCAGGATACATTTAATACGTCGCCGTTTTCCGAATTCAATTTTCCCCAGCCGGAACTTTTAATTCCTTCACCGGCGCCGGAGCCGACCGGCGGATTTGATTTTACACCACCGGGAGATATGAACTTTTCCATGGTTCAACCGCCAACGGAAGAGGAATCGTTCGAGAGCTATGCGTCGCGGCGGAGGAAGGAACTGACCGGTGAGAATACCATATCCTTGGATGATTACCTCAGCAATAAATTACCGGCCAGCGCGCCAGAACCCCCGCCAGCACCCGCACCTCAAAGTCAAGGATTTATCACGCAGGAATTTGTGCTGCCCCGGACCGAATCAGCTCCACTAGAATTCTCATTGCCCCAAACCGAATCAGGGCTGCCGGACTTACTACCGCCCCAGACGGATTCGGGCCCTCAGGAATTCACACTGCCGGAGATCATCCTTCCCGGAGGTGATACATTTACTCCGGGCGTGCAAAATAAAATCGAAGAGCTGACGAATAAATTACAAAATGCCGGCAAGATTACACCCGTCATTAATTTTGCGCAGAAAGAAACCCCCGCTGCCTCCGAACAGGATACGCCGTCGGGCATGGGATTTGTGACGCCCACCCTTGCAGAAATTTATGCCAAACAGGGTTGGTTTGACGATGCGATCAAAGCATACAAAACTCTCGTACGGAGCAAGCCAGGAGAAAAAGAACGGTACGAAAAACGGATTACAGAACTGGAAGAATTGAAGAAAAAAAGCGGGGGATGACGGGGTTATTTACTCCTGCATGAGTGTACCGATAAACGTCCGGTCAAAAGAGTTGATCGGACGTTTTCTCTTTCATGAGCTCGACGTAAAACAGAAATTGTTGCGGGAAGGGCCTGAGAAATGCAAAGACCCCAATCCGTTCCGGACCGGGGCCTTCGGTGTGACACATTCGATATTGCCTATTTCAATTTGTTGACGAATTTTGTCAGCCGTGACTTCTGGTTGGAGGCATTGTTCTTGTGAATGGTGCCTTTCGCGCCGAGCTGATCGAGATATTTCACCGCATTCTTCAACGCAACACCTGCCTCCTCTTTCGATTTGGAAGAGCGTACCTTCTTGACGAGCGTTTTCACCTTCGAAAGACGAGTTTTATTGCCTTCTGCGCGGCGTGAATATTGACGGACACGTTTAATTGCTGATTTATGTCGTGGCATTCCTTCATTCTCCTTTGTCCCGAATTGAGGACAGGTTCCTATTGCTTCATTTTCTTACTTCCTTCAATATAAAGAAGAATTGACTTATTTACAAAGCCTTTTTCCGTCCAAGTTGCTGTGAGAGGTCAATTAAAAACGACCGAAGCATGGCGGCCGTCGCTCCCCATATTTCATGCTCGCCATAATAATAATAATACACAGGTCTTTTCATTCCGTCGAAAAGATGAAATTCGGTCTGCTCATTCTGAGGTTTAAGGAAAAAATGCAAAGGAACCTCAATCACTTCAGCAACTTCTATCGGGTTCACAGAAAATTTGACTGCGGTGGAGAGGAAAGCAATAACGGGTGTAATGCAGAATCCACTGGGGGTTATAAAATCGTTGTATATCCCCAGTACCTCCACATCGCTCTTTGAAAGACCGATCTCTTCTTCCGCCTCCCGTAATGCGGTGTCAATGAAGGAGATATCTTCATTTTCTTTGACACCGCCTGGAAATGAGATTTGTCCTTTATGATGTTTGACATCCGTGGAGCGTTTTGTTAAAACGAGATGAAGCTCGCCGCTTTTTTCAAAAAACGGGATGAGGACCGCGGCATACGTCAGGCCTGATTTTTCCTGTGCGACGCGATGAAAAGAGAGAAAAAACTGTTTCAACGAATCCAATGTAATCTGCATGCGGCAGGAAAAATTCTTATTGCTGATGTGGGGGTTCGCCCTCGGAAGATCCGCGGGAATGCAGCAGGCTCGATCCGATGGCGTATGGTGTCGGGAAGGAAAGAAGTTCACCGACCGTCGGCGTTATATCGCACTGTGTCCGCCTCTCACGGACGACGTGATGCGCCTGTATTCCATACCCGACTGCAATACAGAGAATGTGGCGGCACCCTTCGCAGGTGTCGCCATGGGTTTTAAAACCGCCATGGAGATTATCGTGCCTCCCGTGGTCATTCGTGACAATCAGTGTTGTGGTGTTCCGATAAACAGAATCGGACTGAAGAATGTGCCAGAGATTCCAGATGAGCGAATCTGCATTTTTTATTGCTCTACAATAGCCTGTCCAATCACCTGAATGTCCCGCGCTGTCGACGCTGGGCAGATTGATCATCATCATTCGCGGATGATTGATCGAAAGAATATTTTTCACTTCCCGGAAAACGGACGTATCGTTTGAACCTATAAACGAAGAGGCTTTATATGATGCTCCGTAGCCGGGAACTGTACTATACGCAAGGATATCTAATTTAACTTTTCCAACCACCACCGCCGCTGCGTTCTCGGGTGCCCCGGTCTGTTTGCGGAAACACTCAAACATCGTTGGTTGTTCCGGCCTGCCGACGCCCTTGTTGTCGATGTGCTGCCAAACGCCTGTTGCAATCGTTGCGTGTCCGGGATCGGTTTTTGTCAGTCCATCATTGTAGAAGTTCGTCCATATCGTGCCCATCGGCCGTAGTTGATTCCAGACGTGCGGCATATAGAGTGAGTCCGAGCCAAAGGTTTCAGAATATCGGGCGCCGTCCATGACCACCACGACGACATTCTGGCCCAGCAACGGGATGGAAAATAAACACAGGAGGAAAACGAAAGTGCGGAAAAGTTTCATATGTTAGATGGTGTCCAGTGCCTGTTCAAAGTCGTTTATTAAATCATCAATTCCCTCGACGCCGACCGAAATGCGTATCATTCCTTTCGTCACCCCATGACGCTTGAGTTCTTCATCCGACATGAAAATATGGGACGAATAGACCGGGATGCTGACCAGCGTCTCAACGCCGCCCAGCGACATGGCATTCACCGCAACAGTAAGGCGATCACACACCTTTGCCGCTGCATCAGCCGGGGCATACCGCTTTGAAGGTGTGAGTTCAATCGTTACCATTCCGCCGAAACCGGTCATTTGTTTCTTTGCGATTTGAAATTGAGGATGCGACGTCAGACCCGGGTAGATGACCCGGTTCACCTTCCGGTTTTTTTCCAGCGCTCGTGCCAGCGCAAGGGCGTTCTCATTTTGACGTTGAACACGGAGTTCAAATGTTTTCAAGCTCCGGCCCAGCAAATACGCGGCAAATGGATCTGCACAACCGCCGTGGTATTTCCCCAGCGCCCGAACCTGCTTCACAAATTTTTCCTTCCCGACGACCACACCGGCAAGAATATCGGTATGACCGCCAAGGTATTTGGTTGCGCTTTCCGTAATGACGTCAATCCCGAATTTAAATGGATCCTGGTTAAGAATCGTCGCAAAGGTATTATCGATCATGGTCAGAAGGGGCCGGTTCAGCTTTTTTTCCGCCTTCCTGGTCTGACGCACGGTCTCTGCAATATCTACGATGGTCAATGTGGGATTCGTCGGTGTCTCGATAAAAATGATCGTAGTCCGTTTGTCGGCAAGCCGGACGATCTCTTCGAGATGTTCAGGGTCGACGAAGCGTACACCAATGTTTTGCTTCGGTAATTCGTCGCGCATCCACCGGTAGGTGCCGCCGTACAACGCCGGTGTACTAATGATATTGTCTCCTGATTTCGTGACTGCAAGAATGGCCGTGGTGATCGCTGCCATCCCGGACGCAAAGAGCGCTGCCGATTCGCCGTTTTCCATCCCGGCGATTTTTTCTTCCACCTCATGAACCGTCGGGTTATGATAGCGTGAATAGACATAGACCGTGGGATCTCCATTGGCATATCGAACAGCATCGTCGGATGATTTAAACCGGTATGTCGAGGTCTGATAGATCGGGCCTGCGACCGGTCCTTGAAACGCGAAAAGCTGTTTTCCATGGATTGCCCGTGTGGCGAGGGAGAGCGGTTGTGGGGTTTTCCGTTTCATGGTGTTGCCTCTTCACCTGTTGACAAAAAATGATTATTGTTGATCGCCCGGAAATCGGGCGATGATTCTTGCCGGCGAACTATCCGCCCGGATGTTCAACGGCAGTGCGATCACTTCAAACGTATGAAGAGATTGAAGCAAATCCAACCGCGTCAAATTTTCTGCAATAAGAACATGGTGTTCTAACAGCAGTTTGTGGATTTCATACGGATGCCGGTCCGGCGAAGGTGAATCCAGGCACATCATTTTCACCCGGCGATCGACAAATAATTGTGCAAGCTCTTTACTCACCGTCGGGTAATCCTGAAAGTATTCTTTGCGGCCGAAGAGCCGGCTCATGCCCGTATAGAGCATCACGATACTGTCCCGTTGAACGAGAGATTCATATTCCGCTGTCAACGGGATATCCTTCCATCCCGCGGCGTTGAGAAAACACCCATGGCCGGTAAAGCGGTCCAATGAAATTTCATTTAAATACGTATCACTGGTCGTTAAATGCATGGGCCCGTCTATGTGTGTACCGGTATGCATACCGGACGACAGCCGGAAATTATTAAATCCATCCTTTTCAAAACTGTTCACCTGCCGAAGATGCGGAAGTGCATCACCGGGATAGACCGGCATCTGATCAGTCAATGTGTGCGAAAGGTCGATCGTGTTCAACATCATGGGCGATTCATCTGTACGCGTCAACTCATAGGAAACACATCATCATAATTCTTTAGAAAGACCGTGCGGGCATTTTTTCGGTTTTATTCGTTCCCGGTCCTGCCGCCACAATTGTTCGCACGTCTTGCATTCTTCTTCACGGGTGAACTGCCGGGAGACCAGGTCCGCCAGACACTCGATGTACTTTGGATGATCATTGAGCGCCGGCATCAGTTCAAATTGCTGAACACCGTGCGTCATGGCCTGATGCCGTACTTCGATATTGATTTCATGAAGCGTTTCTATATGGTCCGTCACAAAAGCGATCGGGATAACGAGCAAGTGTTTGCGGCCATTGCGTGCGAGCCGTTCCACCGTTTCGAGAAGTGACGGCTTCAGCCATTGCATCGGCCCGACTTTGCTTTGATAACAAAGAATATGCGGAGATTGCCATTGGCCCCGCTCGAGGACTCTGCGCACCGTCTCCTCCATCTGCAATTGATACGGATCGCCTTGCTGGATATAGTTGACCGGCACACCGTGGGCACTGAAGACGAGATCAAGAGACTCCGGAGAAACACCGGAGAACTTTTCCAGCGATTTATTGATGTTTTCGACCAGGGCATCCAGGAAAGCAGGATGATTGGGATAGCAGCAGACGGTGCGGGTGGGAATATCCAATCCCTGTTTTTTTGCCTGCCGATTCCATTCGTTGATGCTGGAGCCGGTCGTCGCTTGCGAGAATTGCGGGTAAAGCGGAAGAAGGATAACCTGTTGAAATCCGTCCGACTGTAATTCCTTCACCACTTCATTCGTCATAGGATGCCAGTACCTCATGGCGATGAATACCCGAGCCTGTATTCCCTTGTGATGAAGCCGTTCACCGAGGGCGCGCGCCTGCTGCCGTGTGAGGTCGAGGAGGGGAGACTTGCCGCCGATGAGCGTATAATTATTTCGCACCTTTTTTGCCCGTCTGTTCGATATCAATTTTGCCAGCGGCCTGCGAAACAGAAACGCAAAAGGAAAATTGATGATGTCCGGATCCATAAACAGATTATAGAGGAATGGTTCCACCGCTTCCAGCGAATCCGGTCCGCCTAATTGAAATAGAATGACGGCGGTTTTTTGATGGGGCATGAATATTTTATTTGAGGTACTGAGCATTCAGTTATCGGCAATCCGTTATCGGACCATTGTGGTAATTCATTTCCAATCCCAATTCTTCGATTATTTATTGGTGATACTTCACGCTTTCTTCTTTCACCGCTTGCACGAACGCTTTTGCATGCTCAACAGGAATGTCGGGTAATATGCCATGGCCAAGGTTGAAGATATGTCCCGATCCTTTGCCGTATTTCTCTAGTATCTTTTTCACACCGTCACGGATGCGCTCCGGCGGCGCGTAGAGCATCGTAGGATCGAGATTGCCCTGCAGTGCAGTGGTACTGCCGACCATCATGCGGGCTTTGGCAATATCGATCGACCAATCAAGTCCGACCACGGTACAGCCGGTGTCGGCGATGGCCTCCACGGAATGCCCGCAGTCCTTGCAAAAAACAATGGTGGGAACGCCGTTGCTTTTCAACAGGGTTAACACCTGTTCGATATACCGGAGCGAGAATTCCTTGAATTCATCGGGCGGCAGTATACCGCCCCACGTATCGAATATCTGTACGGCCTGTGCACCGGCTTCAATTTTTGCACTGAGATAGGCGGCAACGGTACGCGCGAGTTTTTCGAGCAGGACATGCGCGTCTTTTGGATTGGAATAGATCAGTTCTTTCATGGCGCGGAAATTCTTTGAACCCTTTCCTTCAACCATATACGTTGCGAGTGTCCATGGCGAACCGGCGAATCCAATCAGCGGAACACGGTCGTTGAGATGCTTGCGAGTGAGCCGAAGGGCGTCCATCACAAATTTCAGTTCACGGTTCGGATCGGGGACGGCCAGTTTCTGAATATCGGCGCGCGTGCGGATAGGAGTTTCAAAGCGCGGACCGCCCTTGCCCTCCTCCACAAATAACTTCATCCCCATGGCTTCGGGTACAACAAGAATATCCGAGAAAATGATGCATGCATCCACTCCGATGATATCGACCGGTTGAAGAGAAACTTCGGATGCAAGCTCCGGTGTTTTGCAGAGCGTGAGAAAATCCACTTTTGCGCGGACCGCCCGGTATTCCGGCAAATAACGCCCCGCCTGCCGCATCATCCATACCGGTGTCCGTTCCACCGGTTCCCGCCGGCATGCACGAAGAAATAAATCATTGGTCATCGTTTGTCCTTTTTTTATGAAAGATTGGAGAGGAATGATCTCCTCTTCAATTTCAAACCTGTGTATAATATTCCATGATGCCTTGAACCATCCCTGCTGCGGTTTGTTGTTTGGCAACGACAGCGGCATCCAATCCCGCTTCCTGAACCGCCTCTGCCGTTGTGGGTCCGATGACCGCAATGAGGCGTCCCTGCAATAATTCCACGCCAATCAATTCTACCAAATTCCGGACACTGGACGGGCTGAAGAACGTGAGGATGTCGATCTTCCCATCTGCAAGAAGAGCGCGGACACACTCGAGATTCTCTGATTCCGGAATTACCGTCTTATAGGTCACAATTTCATCAACCACTGCGCCAAGACTGCGCAGCTCCGATGGAAGAATTTCCCGTGCGATATTGCTTTTGGGGAACAGAAAATGTTTCCCTTGAATATTCTGTCCATAAAATGATTGCGCCAGATGTTCTGCAGAGTGTTTCTGCGGAATCACCTGCACAGAAAACCCCGTCGCTTCCAGCGTCGATTTGGTTTTTTCTCCGACGGCATACAGATTCCGTGTTGCGAGTGTATTGAGCGCCTGCGGGCGGAGAAGACGGACACGCTGGACGAATTTTTCTACCGCATTCTTGCTGGTGAAACAAACACTCTCATATTCTGCAAGTTTCCAAATGGACGCATCACATTCATCCCATGAATCCGGATCCACGATTTCTATGGTCGGCAGGCAGACCACCGACGCGCCCAGAGATTCGAGCATGCGGCGAATTTCTGCATTGTTGTCTTTTGGACGCGTGACGAGTATTGTTTTGCCGGAAAGGTTCAAAGGAGTCCGCTGGTTCAGGTCGTTCGTCTGATTTCTTCTAAAATTTCTTTTCCGCCGCGTTCGTACAATTCTTTGGCCAGCTCGATGCCCAGTTGTTCGGCACGGGAACTCGGACCGGATTTTTTCCCATGGACCATCCGTTTGCCGTCCAAACTGCCGATGACCGCACGGAGTTCACATTCACCGCCGTTGATTCGGCCATAGGCCCCGATAGGAATTTGGCATCCGCCTTCGAGAAATCGCAGCAATGCGCGTTCTGCAGACACGGCAATGGCTGTCGGGGGATGATGAAGAGGACGAAGTAATTCCTGAACGCGCCGGTCTTGAATCCTGCATTCGACTGCCAGCGCTCCCTGGCCGACGGCTGGAAGCATGACGTCAAACGGCAGGATATCGGTGATGCGCCGTTCCCAGCCCAGCCGTGTGACGCCGGCTTTTGCAAGGATCATCCCGTCCCAGTCGGATGAATCTAATTTCCTCAGCCGTGTATTTAAATTTCCGCGGAGGTCGACGATGGTTAAATTCGGGCGCCCGTTAAGCAGCTGGCATTTCCGGCGCAGACTTCCGGTTGCAATGACGGCGTCCGGTGGAAGAGCGGCGAATGCGTTATGCGATTTCTTTGGGTTCGCGATGAACACATCGCGCACGTCTTCCCGTTCCAGCACCACCGCAATCGTCAGGCCCTCTGGGAGCGCTGTCGGCACGTCCTTGTAACTATGCACCGCAATATCGATACGGTTTTCCAGCAGCGCGAGTTCGAGCTCTTTGGTGAACAGACCCTTATCTCCGATTTTTGACAGGGGTGCATCAAGAATTTTATCTCCGGTGGTGCTTATCTTCTGCACCTGGACAGCGAGTCCCGGGGAATGCGCTTCCAGCAGTGCCTTCACATGCGCTGTCTGCCAGAGCGCGAGGTCGATGCCGCGTGTGCCGATGCACAGGGATTCAGACATCGGAACCATCCTTGGACGTCCTGGAGAGTCCGAATAATTTTTGAATGGCGCTCATTTTTTGTAATCGGTCGGACAACGATGCCTCCGGTTCGGTTCTCAGATTGACAATCGGGGCGTGAATGATTTTATTGATGATCCGCTTGGTCACCAGTTCCGCCAATTCACGGTCTTTCGGATCGAACCGGTTGATATTTTTAGCAAGTTCTTCCTGCCGAATGTTTTCCATAAATTGAGTGAGCGCAGTAATCGTGGGGTTGACTTCAAGTGAGGAATACCAATGCGTCAGTTCTGCCAGGACTTCCGTGATGACGGATTCCACTTTTGGAATTTCCGCCCGCCGTTTCTGCAGATTTTCTTCAACCATCAGGTTCAGCGTATCAAGATCGTAGAGAAATACGTTTTCGAAATTTTTCACATCCGGATCGATATTGCGGGGAACACCGATATCGATAATAAACAAGGTTTTGCTGCCGTGGCGGTCTAACAGCCGTTCGATATCGGGCGCCGTGAGGATGAACCGGTTCACTTCGACGGAGGAAATGATGATATCCACATCGTGAACGATGTCGGTCCAGCGGTCAAAGGGAACGACCTCTCCCTGGACCTTTGCCGCGAGTTCTTCTGCGCGGCTCTGCGTCCGGTTGGTAATGAAAAGTCTGCCGATGTCCTTCCCGCGCAAATGGGTCGCGGTGAGATCAGCCGTTTCACCGGCGCCGATGACCAGCGCGGTCTTCTTCTGCATATCGTCAAAAATCTTTTCTGCCAGTTCTACTGCTGCATAACTGACGGAGACCGCGCCATCCCCGATTTCTGTTTCTGTGCGCGATCGTTTCCCGGCCCGAAATGCAAGCTGGAACAGGCGGTTCATAAAAAATCCCGCGGTGCCGAGTTCGGTGGCGAGATGAAAGCCCTCTTTGACCTGCGCCAGGATCTGGACATCACCGAGCACCATGGAATCGATTCCGGATGCAACCCGGAACAGGTGCCGGGCCGCATCACCGCCGGTAAGGGTGAAGAGGTCGGATTCCTGGACGTTGCCGTCTGCCGATTTCTGCGAAATGAGTATTTTTTTTATTTCGTCCGACGGTATCGAACTCTGCTCCGTCAAACTATAGAGTTCGGTTCTATTGCAGGTTGAGAACATGACCGATTCGCCGACGCCGAGAGGCTTGAGCAGTGGGAGGGTCCGGCGTATCTCCTCGGAAGAAAACCAGAGCCGCTCACGGACATCCAGCGGAGCCGTGTGATGCGATATGCCAGCACAAAGAAGATTCATATTAATAAAACTTGTGGAATGCGCTGAAGAAAATATTGATGATGGTCATCGAAAAGAGAGAGATGAGAAACCCGAGAATGGAAAGAATCATGACCTTTCGGCCTTTCCATGAATATCGTGTTTTCGCAATAACCAGGAACGCATACATTGCCCATACGATAATAGTACCAACAAGCTTGGGGTCAAAGTAGTTCGGGTGGGCAATGGCCTGATGAAGCCAGATAAATCCAAAAAGGATGGCGACGCCGAGCAGGAGGAATGCAAGTTTCACGGCAGTAAACGTCATTCGTTCCATGGTCTCCAGCGTCGGGAGTTTTTTATAGATCACGCCGAATTTCACCGCTTTCATTTCATGATAGAGCATGAGGTACATTAAACCGTAGGCGCCCGCTATCGTGATTGCTGCGTACCCGATCAACGCGAAGCTCACATGAATGCCGAACAGCGGACTGCGGAGAATTTCGGGTACGACCGGTGTATCTTTGATAAAAATGGAAGACGCTAATTGGAAAAAAAACGCAAGATTGAGAATAAAATATCCGGTTTCTTTACGCTGCGTGCGCAGTTCGATAATAAAGTAGGTCACGGTGATGGAGCATGCCAGAACGGTGAATATCTCAAATACCGTCGTGACCGGCGGATGCCGGAAGACCATGGTCCTGTACGCCAGTGCAAAAAGGTGAACGGCAATCGTAGAGACCAGGATGGTGCGTTTGACATGTTTCGCCCAGGCTTTATCGGAAAAAAACGCCTTCCCGTATGCCCAGACGAGAGCGAAGTAAAAAACGGGCAGAGCGATGTTCAAGAGGTTGTTCACGAAAAGGGTCCGATATTCAATTCATGAAAATGTAGAGAAATGTTGCTGGAGAAACAAGACGAGGCGGTGATGGGCGCAGTTTTCGCTGTGAATTCTCTCTTCTTCAATCGAACAACTGCAGTTGGGGCAGATGTTCTTTTACTTTTCCCAGAATCTCGTCCAGATCTTTTTTATTGTTGACGAAATCAAGATGGTCGCTTTCAATAATGAGGAGGGGTCCGAGTTTATACCGGGTGATCCAATCCTCGTACAATACATTCAGTGTTTCCAGATAAGAACGTTGAATACCCTGTTCAAATGCGCGTCCCCGTTTTGAGATTTGTGTTACCAGCGTATCCACATTTGCCTTGAGGTAGATCATCAGGTCGGGCGGTTTCAGATATTCCATCATCACATGAAAGAGGGAGACATAGTTGGTGTAATCCCGGTCCGTCATTTTGCCGATATCGTACAAATTACGGGCGAAAATTTCCGCATCTTCGTAAATGGAACGGTCCTGAATAACCGATTCGCTCGATTCCACAATTTCCTTATGGCACTTGAAACGGTTGGCAAGAAAATAAATTTGAAGATGAAATGACCAGCGCGTCATATCGGCGTAAAAGTCGGAAAGATAGGGGTTGTCATCAACCGATTCGTAATACGGCTTCCACTGGAAATGTTCGCCCAGCAGGCGCGCCAGCGAAGATTTCCCTGCGCCGATATTTCCTGCAACCGCAACAAAGAGAGGCTGGGCGGGCATGGGAATTCAGCGGGATGGAGCAGCGATGAGATGCGTGGCGGCGCGGATGGTGTTCAACTCCGCGCACCGGCAATTACTTGAAAGACGCAATAGCATTGTTCACATTCTTGTGCAGATCGAATACTTTCAGCAGCTTTGTCATTTCCAGAAGGTTTTCCACTTTCTTGGAAGCCCGCGCAAGCTTCAACTCTCCGCCGGAGTGGCGCATGGTGGTCAATCCGCCGATCAGCATCCCCAGTCCTGAACTGTTGATAAAGCTGACCGATTTCAGATCGACGACCACGTGATTCTTTTGCTCGGTGATGAGTTGATGCAAAAAATCATTTAACGCCGATGCATCCGGGCCGCCCATCACATTGCCCTTTAACTCGACAACCGTGATCCCCTTGATCTCTTTTGTTTTGAATTCCATAGATGTCCTTTCAACCGCCAAAGAACATTATGCTGCGGCGGTTGCAGTCTTGCGATTCTTATATCGCGTCCAGTCAAGCACGAACGCACTTGCAACATAGATTGATGAATACGTTCCCGTCACGATACCAAATGCCATGGTAAATGCAAATCCGCGATTGACTTCGCCGCCAAACAGCAGCAAAATGATCAACACGATAAAGATAGTACTGGACGTGATAATAGTCCGGCTCAGCGTTTCATTCAAACTTTTATTCATGACCTCAAACAACGGCATGCTGCGGTAAATCTTTTCATTCTCGCGGATACGGTCAAAGATAATAACGGTATCGTTTACCGAAACACCGATGAGCGTGAGAAACGCTGCGATAATTTCCTGGGAGATGTCAAGATTTAAACCCGGGATAAGACCATTCAAGAGCGAGAGGAATCCGAACGTGGCAAACACGTCATGCATCAATGCAATGACGGCGCCAAATCCGTATGCAAATTTAAATCGGATGGCGACATACGCCAAGATGGCGACGAACGACCACAGCACCGCCAACATGGCGTCGTTGCGGAGTTCTTTGCCGATCTTCGGTCCGATCTTGTCTTCTTTGAGGACATCGAATTTTTTGTCAGGAAACGCATTCTGCATCGCGTTCTTTATTTTATCGGCAACCGCAGTCCCTTCGGCCTGTTCCGATGTCCGGATGAGTACGTTGTTCTCGCCGCCGTAGGATTTGATTTCGCTTGTGCCTAAACCAACTTTATTTAACGCAACGCGAATTTCACTGACCGCGATCTTTTGTTGAAATGCCAACACCAGCTCGGTTCCACCCTGGAAATCGATGCCGTAAGTGATACCTTTGAATATCACCGAAAACATTCCAAACAGAACCATGATTGTAGAAACGATGTACCACATCTTCCGCTTGCCGAGGAAGTCAATGTTTGTTTTCTTAAACAGTCGCATTGAAGCTCATTCTCCTTTTCATAATCCATCTCGAGCAAAACACCCGCGTTGAGTGTTCCGCGTGATATCGTCAATCGTTCAGCGGATCAACCGAAATTCGGGTTCACGCCTTTTTCAGTCATAACATTAAAAATAACATGGGTGATCACGATGGCGCTGAACATACTTGCCGCGATACCGACCATCAGGGTCAATGCAAAGCCCTGTACCGGTCCGGATCCAAACTGATACAGCACCAAACCTGTCAGGAACGTCGTGATGTTCGAATCGAAAATTGAAGCGAACGCTTTGGAATATCCGGCGTCGATCGCGGCGCGTACGGTTTTA
>RPQN01000052.1 GCA_003819715.1 Ignavibacteriota bacterium
AGAATTCTGTTATATATCCGGTCGCTTTCGCAAAGGCAATATAGGAACCCGGAGGAATGCTCGTATTGAACGTTCCATTTGCAGTATCCACCTTGACATGGATGACCTGCGGAGAATGTCCGTCCAGTTTGCAATCTGTTATTCCGGCGTTGACATCAAAAAACAATCGTACATCATCGACATCGGTATTGGAGTTCAATGCAAAGTTTGAATTGACAAAGATGACCTCAGCTTTTTTTATCGGCACGTTCAGCGTGTCGGTTACAGATCCCGAGACCATCACGGGCTGAATCACCGCGTTCCCTCGGAGGACAAAATTAACGAGTGTGATGATGGTATCTTTCACATCGACCAGGGTGGCCTCTGTGGCGTTCGTCTTTCCTTCGTACCATTGACTTAAATAGGAACGCGATGGGGAAGTCGCATGAATTTTGTATTTACCGGGATCCACACCGCTGATACGGTAATTTCCCGATGCATCGGTGAGGCCATAGAACCAATAGCTCCCGCTGTTTTGATACACCGAGGGACCGCCCAAAAAGTCGCTATTGCTCCGGGAACCGCTCGAATCGGTCAATTCGGTCTTGAATAATTCTACGACCACACCCTTAATACCGACAGTCGAAGTGTCCGTGATTTTCCCCTGGACAATTCCATTCCCCCCGGTAACCGTGACACTAAATATTTGAGTTGAAAAACCGCCCTTTGATGAACGCGCCAGTACCCCGAAGGTATACCACCCCTTGAATTGAGGCATAAATGTAAACAACCCGGTAGCGGAATCCACCGTGAATAAATTCTTTACCGGAACGAAAGTCATTATCCATTGATAGGGATAATAGGATATCCTGGCGGTTGAATCACTGGACACCGCTTTCGCGGTAAAAGAATAGGCTATACCGACCTGACCGGTGGTAGGGGGTTTCGAGACAAAGGTCACTTTGTCTGTCCTGATAAATGGTTTCGGATCTCGCTGCGCAACAACCAATCCAAATACCAAAATGGATAGAAAGAGAACATTAAAAACTCGTTTCATACATCCTCCTGCTAATGTTTTATGAGTGGGTTAAATTTTTTTTATGCAGTACGTTTGGCGATTCATTTCTTTTGAAATGGATCGGAAGAACGCAAATTCAATCGTTCCTAAATAAACAGATCGTCTATTGATAGCGATCGGCTTTCTCGCGGTTCACGTTGTTGGAATTTTTCATTGGAAAGCTGAAGTTTCAGGAGTAGGACACTCACCCCCGCAATCAAATAATACAGAAATCGAAGAACCATATGCAGAATATCCCCTAATGAATTCTGTTAAAATTAGTTGTTCGTTATCTCAATAGACATTCAATCACTATGCCATGCAAGACCTGGGGAATTCCGGCAAAATTGTGGTGTGAAGAACCGGCAACGTGCAAAATATGCACATCCATGCAGAACGTGCACACCTAAAACGTAAGGGCGATGGTTATGCCCGATTGTCCAACAGGAAGTAGGTTTGACTGGAGAATGACAGTTGAATGGGAGGCGGTAATAACATCGATTTCTGAAATAATATACGTTATAACGAATGCAGCAAAGGAGGCAATTTCTGCTCTATAGTAACGGTTATAGATCTTGTACTTATTATCAATTTCCGCCAGAGTTCTCTCCGAAAGATAATCCTGCCTGGCGCTGCTTCTGAGTATCTCAAAAGTCAAACCGCTTCCAAGCGTGAGAATGCCGGCACTCAGGAATATTATGCCGGATGTTTTCCTTCCGGTATAGTATTGTTCCCATCCAGGGAAAATCATGGATCTATAAGAAACGGACGAGCCGTGTTCATTGATCGGATTGAATACCGCTTCCTGTAACGACCGTTTGGTCGAAATAAAATCCCGCTTTGCCTCATTGAAAACGGCAAGTATTTTTGGAGACGTCAGGACGGGATCAAGTGTGTAGGCGGGAGAGAGGCTGAGCAGCATCGCAAATCGTTCTTTTCCGAGATCTGTTTTTCCCTGCGCAATTAATGCATAAGCGATGTATTTATGAATTTCAACATACATGGTGTCGTTGAGGTTTGCATATTCAAGTAAACGCCGGGCTTCCACTTCTGCACGAAGATAGGAACCTGAATTATAAAGTGAATCAATAGTTTGAAATGCGGTACGAAGAGGATCGTGCTGTGCGAATGAGAGCGAGGCGCAGATTAAGGAAAGACCGATCATCTGAACAGGAAGTCGCCGCATTATTTTTGACCTTTAAATGCAATACTGATGGACGTTGTATCTTTGGACCGCACCATCACCTCGCGGACAATATCTTGAAAAGAGGCATTCTTAAATCGTACCTGGTACTTGCCCGGCGGAAGCATGATCGGCTTTTCTAGTGGAGTGGTATCAATATAATGATCGTCAATATACACTTCCGCCCATGGCGTCACAAGGCAATTGAGATAACCGATGCGATCGAGAAAATTTCCACGCGCCGAAATTTCCCTCAAAGGCAGAACATTGATTGTTTGCATAATGGGATCAAACGACGGATGAACAAAGAGTACCGAATGCCTGCCCGCCGCAAGAATCAACGGTTTACTCAACGGTGTTTCACCGATGTATTTATTATCGACGTATATTTTTGCCCAGGGCGTACTTGTTATGGTGACTGAACCAGAGTCCGGCGCCGGATGGATCCTCTCGTTTGCGCTTGTTGATCCTGCGTTTGACATTGTGTGGGATGATGTTTGGGGCGGATCATTGGTCCCCCGAAGCGGCAGCTCCTTGACGATTTTCTCGGTGGTGTTCAGTGCCGGTGAGGCGGAAGAAGTATCAAGGATTGACGGCGCCTTGGCGGGGAGAATCTTCCTTGCATCAAAAATGTTCGAGGGGACGAATAACAGAAGAACCGCAATAAAGAGAGCGGCACTGCCGAAGAGAACCGCATAACGCCTTGTCGATGAAGCAGACCGCGGTGGAACGTTCATCGCGACGTCGGGATCTTTGTGGCTGAACGCAAGAAGCGCATCCCTGGAGCCGGCAAACCTGTCTATTCTATTTGGCGCCATGAGCAGTTTAAGGAACTTCACAAACTCGACGGAGGATTGTTCCGCCAACCGGTCCAACGATTCCGTGTGAAATGTCAAAATTTTCTTCGCACAATCTGAATAGGACGTTCCTTCAAAAATTCGCTCGCCCGTCAATACTTCGATGAGCGTCGCACCAAGGGAAAACAAATCTGATCGCTGGTCAATGTCTTCGTGCCGGATTTGTTCAGGCGACATGTATGCAGGCGTGCCCAGGACCATCCCCTGAGACGTGATCGATGGAACGGTTGCCAGGGACGCCAATCCGAAATCTGTTATTTTAAATATGTTGTTGTTCGTGCAAAGAATATTCCCGGGTTTTATGTCACGGTGAACGATCCCGCGTTCGTGGGCAGCGACCAGGCCGCGAAGTGCATGAAGAGCAACGGTTTGTGCGTACTTGAATGTGTGCGTTGAACCATCGCTGATCAGCTGTTTTAAGGAGGTTCCCTCTACAAATTCCATAACGATTGCCGGACAATCCTCGTAATCGGTTAATGCGTAGACCTGCACGATGTATTCGGACCGGAGGGCTGCACACGCCTGAGCTTCCCGCATAAATCGTTGATGCAGATCCGGATCGGCCGCATGATGCTTATGCAGAACTTTCAGGAGAACGCGGCGCTGGAGCACGGGATCGTAAGCCCGGTAAACACTGGTGAAGACGCCCTCCTGGATTTTTTCTTCAATCGTATACTGCATTATTCCTGGTTCCACTCTTTGAGGCGGTATTGCAGCCATCGTAAAGAGACGCCTAATTTTTCCGCCGTTCGACGCCGATTGCCTTTCATTTCCTCCAGCGTTGCTTCAATAACCTGTTTTTCCATTTCTTCAAGTGTCAGTGAAGATGAAAGTGCGGAATCCGATTTATGAACATCAAAAGCAAAATCTTTAACGGTTAACTGAGTTCCATTGCAGAGAACGATCGCCCGCTCAATAGCATTCTGGAATTCCCGGACATTTCCTTTCCAGGGATTCATGAAAAGCATCTGCATGACTTCGGGATGAATACTTTCCACCGGGCGATTGTATAATTTTACCGTCCGCTGGAGAAAATGTCTTGCGAGCAAGGGAATGTCATCTTTCCGTTCGCGCAGCGGCGGCAGATGAATCCCGACAACGTTCAGCCGGAAATAAAGGTCTTCTCGCATTTTTGCGTTCTTCACATCATCTTTTAAATCCCTGCTGGTGGCCGCAATGATTCGTATATTTGCCGTTCTGTTGATGGTATCGCCAACGCGTCGATATTCTTTTTCTTGAAGCAGCCGGAGGAGTTTCGATTGGAGCGGATACGGCAGATCCGATATTTCATCGAGAAAAAGTGTTCCTTGGTCTGCAACTTCGACCAATCCTTTTTTTATAGTATGTGCGCCCGTGAACGCTCCTTTGGCATGACCGAACAATTCGCTTTCAATCAATGATTCCGGAATGGCGGAACAATTAACCGCAACAAAGGGAAGCCCCTTGCGTGCACCGTTCTCATGAATGGCGCGGGCGAGCAGTTCCTTGCCGGTGCCGCTCTCACCGGTAATAAGAACGGAAACGTCGATATCCAGAACCCGCCTGGCGATTTCCAGTGCGCTCACCCACTTCTTACTTGTGCCGACGAGCGTAGAAAAGAGATACGTGACCTCCGCTTCGTTCTTCAGACGTTCGTTTTGTTTTTGAAGCTCGGTGTAGCGTTTTGCATTCTCGATGGCGATTCCGGCGAGATTTCCGAAAATGGTCAGGAATTTCAAAGACTCCTCGGTAAACTCTTTTAACATTTTGCCGCTGTCCAGATACACGACACCGGAAGTCCTGTTGCCGGTCTGAAGCGGAATGCAAATAATCGAGAGAATGTTCTGTGAAATAATACTCGTGGAAGAATCAAACCGTTCATCGTTTTGGGCATCAAAGGTGAGAACGGCTTCGCCGGTTTCCAGGACATTTTTGACGACCGAGGAGGAAGCGGCAAATTCAGAGGTGGTTTGCCGGGAAGAGAAATTTTTTATTACGGTCACTTCGTAGCCAAGCTCTTTATCCGGATTTGATAAAATGATGAATCCGCGCTCTGCCGAAAGACGCGTCATTGCAATTTCCAAAACCCGTTCCAGCAGTTCGTTCGGCTCTAAGAGAGCGTTGAGCGTTATTGCGATCTGGTATAACGCATCAAAATTTTCCTGTATGGTCTGATCGGTTCTCATTTTACGACAAAGGACGCCTCCTTGGATCGCGAATAATTGCCGAAATCATCCACCACCGTAATGGTCCACACGTATTCCCCCGGCGCCAGCACCCTGCCGCTGTTGTCACCGGGATATTGAAATTCGTTATAAATGGAACCTAAATGACTGTATGACCAAACATCATTGTGAACACCGGAAATCGTCTCCGAAATCGTCAGCGAATAGGTGTACGGAAAGGTGACATCCGGCGGGGACCATCTCAGCTGCGGCGTCGGCCCGGTGGTATCCTTGATGGAAGTTATAACGTTTGTCGCAGGATATGTTGGATTCGCCGTGTTTTCAATAACGCGCGAGACATAAAACGGGTCGCCGTAATTTATTGCCGAATGAATATCCCTGGACCGGATCTGCAACCGCTTGTTGACGAGCCACTGGATCGTGTTGGTCGGTAAATCGTACTTGAAGAGCGTGAGCTGGAATAACCGGGTGGCAACGGAATAATTCAAAGGGAAGATGAGTGTATCCAGCGTCGAACCAACCGATGGAAAGGTGACCATAAACCAAACCGAATCGATATCGGTAATGCCGTTGGGATCGGTCACCGCAGCACTGACATCAACAAAATATTGCGGACTGGGATAATACTGGTCTATTTTTCTGGTGTAGATATTTTGGGAAAAGACGTTGGGTGCTCCATTCAGGCTGAAATGAACCTGTCCAATGGATTGCGATCGCAAAACGACATGCTGCGTATCCGGCGAATAATTCTCTTTTGTACAAACGAGCGTTTGCGGCCCGACGGTGAGATGATCAAATGAAAAAGTGCCGTAAGAATTGGTAAGAGTTCTAATGCCGTCTTCTATGGATGTCACGGTCGCCGAGGAAAGGGGAGTGTTTTGGTTTAAAATAGTGACGGTTCCGCTTACTTTTGCTGTCGATTGGAATTGAGGTGATTGCGGATCAAGCGGGTTATCACGCGGTGCATCATGACACCCGGAGAGGAGTCCGATTGATAAAACGAATACGTGACAGCAATATTTATTCATTGCAGGATAAATATAGTCTATTTTTTTTTACAGTTTCAAGCTCCACGAGACAAAAAAGCCTTTCTGATGGCTGAAAGGCTTTTCGTGAAGTCAATGGTCTCTGTTGTTCGTTACTTAAACAGCCCTTTCAGCGCGTCTTTCGCCTTTTTGGATAGATCGTCCGTCTGTTTTTTCTTTTCCTTATCGATGCGGTCTTCAACCTCTTTCTTCTTTGCCTCCACCAGCGCAAGTTTGTCGTTCAACAGGTTTTCATAATCCTTGAGGCGTCCGGTCACCTGACTCTTCTTCTCTTCAAACAACTTTTCCACCTCCTGCCGTTTCTCTCCAATCTTTGCATTGAGTTTATTACGGAGGTCATTCTGAATCTTGGCAACTTCGTTGCCAATCACCTGCCTGGTCCGTGAAGCGAGCTGGTCATCCAGATCGGTTGCGAATGCAACATCGAACTTATGGTCATCACGCCACATTCTCAGGTCGACGGTAAATCCTTTCAGAGATGCCAGTACATCGTGGACGAGACGTTCGACCAATCCATTCGGATCGCGGTCAAACGACAGGTTCATATTTTTAATAATAATCTTCGTGTTTGAGTCAAAATGGCTGCCTGGAACAACCGCGGTAATGGATGCGTCCGCGATTGCGCTGGTCACCTTCGATGGCAGAAAATCCGACCGGCCAAATGACATCTCGTGAACCGCCAGACCCGTCAGCTCCGCTTTGTAGTGATCTACTGCAGGTTCCTTCCGCCGGTCGAATGTGGCATCAAACGAGAGAGTCGTTGTTCCGCCCCTGGTCGCCATAAGATTCACCGTGAGCGGCATACCGGTGGCGCACTGGTCGTTGCTGATGTTCAGCACCTGTCCCTTGGCATAAAAATACTGCGGGTCATTCGTCTGGTCTGTTCCGCCGGATATGAGGATTTTCTTTATCCAGAATTTCGGGTACGTGCGTTCAGCATGGAAATAAATATTCTGGCCCTTGAGCCGCTTGGGCGTTTCGATCGGCGGTTTGTCGGAAGAGTTATGAATGGTGGTCCTTGCTTTTTCGACGTAGCCGAGATATTCATACGCTTTCCGCAACAGATCCTTTCCCAGCACCATTGCGGCAATACCGTTCATTGATAAATCCGGCAGGCGCGCCATATTCACAACGTTGCGGAAATCCTGTGCCGCAAGGTCGTCCAGATCGTTTATGGAACCGCCGAATTTATTGACCCCGTCGGTGATGACCGACTTTCGCGTATTGAAAGAGGTCTTCACCTCGTTGGCGTCGTTCAGAATGCTCTTGGCATTATTCAGCGCATTCGTTGCCGACGCGATATCTTTGATTGCTCCCACGTTGATCTGTTTTGCTTTCGATTCTATTTCGCTTAATCGCGACTTTGATTTTTCAATTTCATCCAGGGTGGCCTTCCACTCTACACCGGCGTCATTAATTTGTTTCTTCAACGAGTCGATACGCCGATAGGTTGCAAGGTTGTTGGGATTCAAAATGCTGTCAATGTTCAGTTCACGTTTTATTTTTTCAATATCGAACGAGGCGGCTTTATTTGACCCTTGCGAATTTATCATCGAAGCGGCCTGTTCGGTCAGCCCGGGTGAAGACGAGGCGGGCGTTATTGGCTTTGGAAGAGAGCCGTCGGTCGTCCGTGTGGTCCCGAGAATTAAATTATTCACCTCCATTGTTTCGATAATGTATTTTCCGCGCAACAATTGACCGAAATTCAATGCAAATTTTACCTTTCCGGTCTCAAACATGTTTTTCCATCCGTCGCCCGGATCGGCCACCTGTAACCGGGCAAACTCCAGTCCGATCGGATTGATGCTGACATGCAAATGGTCAATTTCTACCTTTGCGCCGACCGCCTGTTCACCCGCGTATTCCAGTCCGGAGGTAATCCAGCGATCAATAAAGAGATAGACAATAATTGAAACAATAACCGCCGGGATCAAAATGAAGAGCACAAATTTCTTTCTCATAACACGCTCCCCAAGTCGCGCACGCGCCTGTACCATTGAACGAGCGAACTTCGGTCTATGATCTGGTAAACTTTCATCTTCCGTATACGCACCCCAAGCGTGGCACGGTACACGATGACGAATTTTTTCATCCCCAAATAAATTGGTGTAAAGAGAATTAACGCGCTGACGAAACTCCCAAGCACCACCGTGTTATTGAATCGGGTGAGCGGTGCAAGCGGCGCATTATAAAGAGCAGTCCAGAGCGCCCGTAATCCCTCGATATTTGCCAGGAGGAAATATCCCAGGCGATGAAACAGAGGATCAAAGATATAGGCGATCAACGCAAAGACCCCCAGGGAAAATGTCGCTGCCGACAAATTGACGTCGAGAACGAGTATGACAAACCATACCAGGATGCCTTGAAGGGTAAACATGGGAGACAACCCGAGAATGGAGCCGAGTGCGAAACCGCCGGCGACCTGCGCGGGGGTTTGTCCTTCCCGCAGGATCTTTATGAAATTGGTGACCAGTTTTAACCAGAACATGGAATTTTGCCCCGAGCAGTCATATGATTAACGCATAAGTATAAGATAACCGTTCAGCCGGTATCTTTCAAGCATTGAACATACCGGGAGTCACAACCTTTTTGAGAATTAAGCAAGAAGCATAGCATGACTACTATTCAAACCCCATGAAGTTGAATTGGATTCATATCAATCAATTCCATCCCTTCGAACCAACCCACGTTCCTTTGTGCCAAAGAGCTTCCAGTGGCCCTTTCTGGTGATGCTTGAACCACCAGGAACTGAAACACCCCTGCAGGACGGCTAAGACCAAACCGATAAGGAGACAATAGGTTGCACCGGTGTATTGATATAAACCCAGTCCAAATCCATAATAAATAAACGAACCAACAAGAGATTGTAAAATATAATTTGATAAACTCATACGGCCGAACGAGGAAAAAACATTTAACGGCCGATGAAAAAATCCGGTCTGAAAGAGCAGGACGAAGCCGGACACCAGGACGAGCATAAACGCCATATTTGACCATGAAGAAATAATGGTGACCAGGGGACGATGAATGGCGACGCTGCTGATCAGCACCGCTATGCTGTTTTTTGTTATGAACAACGGGATAAATGAAAGAGAGGCAATGATCAGTGTTCTTTTCCAAAACCGCTGGGATCCGGCAGAGGGGATGAAAAGCGCCCGCCGGCCAGCCAACATGCCGAACATAAATAACGATGCGGTCTGAAATACCCTCCCGTTTTCCCAGTTCCAGATTATTACCCCGGTCTTCCCGGTGGTTAAATTTCCAACCCAGGTGTTGACCACGGAATTTCCGGTGATATATTCACCAATCCTGCCAAAATATGACCATGAAACGGGATCGGCCATTCTCGTATCCGGAAATTTCAATCCGATGAAAAAGTTGATCCATTCATACGGTTGAAGCATGAGAACGAGTGCAATCCAAAAAACGGTTTTATTTTTTAATATGGCAACAGGAATAAGCACGAAACCGATAACGGCATAAATTGTGAGGATATCTCCTTCGTAAAACGCAGAGTTGATAAAACCAAAAACAAATAACAAGACTAACCTCCAGGCAAATCTTCCCCTAAAATCCTTCCCCCTTTTTTCCTGATTGCTTGATTGAATAAAAAACGTCAGTCCGAACAGGAGGGCGAAAATCGCGTATGATTTACCGCCAAACAAGAAAAATAAAGTACCCCAGATCACCTTGTCGAGCGACACCATCCATGCAGGAAGGCCGGCGGGGGAAAAATAGAAATCGAAATGTTCGATATTATGCAGCAGCATGATGGATACAATCGCAAAGCCGCGTAAGGCATCAACCACCGTCAGACGGGATTCATGGAGAGTCATAATTTTATGCAGGATAGTTTTGGGCGATTATGATTTTTATTGTAATGCTCTTGATTTTTTTCACAACGGGATCTGGTAAATTATGAAATGAGGCCCATGGGCCGGGTCGTGTTTCTCAATATTGAATTCAAGGTGAAAAACGGATGCACGGAACGAAATCGCCTGAATGTTCACCCTCCGGCGGAAACACTGCCTTATACAAGAGTAATAAGATTTCTCTCGAACGGCAAGAATTTCAGGAATAACCGGACGCATCCCATAGCGTCTCAGGTTTTCTTCCGAGACATGGATTTGAAGAACCGTACTCAACGTGAAGTCCCCACAAGAGAGGACTCCACGCGGGCAGGCAGTTACTTGAAGAGATATCAGGCAGATCGCAATGCATTGACGATATTTAAACGTGCTGCGCGGACCGCAGGCAGGAATCCGCCGAGCAGTCCCATCGTCAATGAAAAGAACATCGACCACCCGATGATGGATGGCGACAATGCGAAACTAAATTCTAATTCTGAAAACGATTGAAAATTGAGCATGGAAATAGAAAAGAACTGAAGCACCGACGCCAGCAGCAGTCCGAACACACCGCCGATGAATGCAATGACCAGGGACTCACTGAGAAACGCTGAAAGGATGCTTCTCCGCCGGAAGCCGAGTGCACGGAGTGTTCCCACCTCTACCGTACGGTTTGCAACAGCGGCATACATGGTGATCATTGCCCCAATCGTTGAACCAAACGAGAACACAATCGTAATAAAAATTCCAAGAATACGAATAAATAACGTCATATTTTCCGACTGCTCTGCGAAGAAAGTTTGTTCGGGTTTCGGTTCAAACTGTTGCAGACGCGGTTCCCGATCGAATGCTGCTTTAAAGGCGTTGAACGCGTCCGGTTGATCGAGCTTGAAGGTGACTGTGGAATAACCGCCCCGGCGGTTAAAGGCATCCTGTAATTGATCGTTGTCCCCCCACATTTCAGAGTCAAAAGCACTACCGCCGCCGTCAAATCTCCCGACGATCGTCCACGTATTGCCGCCGAATTCGACCGTTTTTCCTATACCGGCACCCTCGAAATTTTTTGCAATCGATGAGCCGACAATAATCTCTCTTGCTCCTGCCGTAAACATCCGTCCTTCGATTATTTTGACCTGCGGCCGCAGTGTAAATGCTTCAAGTGCGACACCGCGTACGCAAACGTTGCTCAACCCGCCGCTCCGTTTCGGGAGATTGATAATGACCACTGTTTCGCCGGAGATCAGCGGTTTCCCCTCTGATGACTTGGCGATGTGAGGAAGAGTGAGTATTGTATTATAATCGCTCCGGACAATGATACTGGAGATTTCACCGTTCGCTGATTTCCGGGCGATGATCACGTTGTCCTGAGATCCTGTTGCCACGAGTGTTTTCTGGATGCCATGGGCCATCATCAATACCGCAGCAAAAACAAAGACAACCAGTGCAATACCAAGGACAGTAATAGCTGTCGTGAGCCGTCTGGATTTGAAATTTCGTAGAGTATATTTTAGAGGAATTTTCATGGGTGCATCCTTATCCTAAAAACCGTAAGCCATCGACAATTCTTGTTCTCAGCGCGCGTTGAATCGGAAAAATTGAAGCCGTAAAACCGACAAGTAACGCTGCCGACGCTCCAAGAATAATGGTCGTTGGTGTCACAAAAAAGTAAGGGAAAAATCCCTTCGGCATGACGGCCGAGATTCCCGCCACTATCGGATAGGTGGTCAGGAGTCCGAGGCCCGCGCCAAGAGCTGCGATCAGCAATGATTCACCGAGGATCAACCCCACCAGGTGGCCGGCAGAAAATCCAAGAGTCTTTAAGACCGCATATTCTCTGGTCCGCTCGCGGGCAGACATAATCATCGTGTTTCCCAGGACCAGCATAATGATGCCGATGATGATAAAGGAGACAAAGTTCATGGCCTGCAGCAGCGAGTTGAGCCCGGAGATGAAGCTTTGCGTGAATGCCCGCTCTGTTTCTGTTTTCGTTGCGTTCGGTGAATTCTTGAACAAGGCATCCACCTGTTCGGAGATTGACGCTGCTTGAGCGGGATCTTTGATTTTAATGATATACCAGCCAACCTGTCCGGCGCGGCCGGGCATATCCTGCTTTATGCGTTCATCAATATAGGTCCAATGGAAGAGCATCTGAGTTGCATCGGTCGATTTATCGCGCGGTTGATAAATTCCACGGACGACAAACTCCCATTTGCCGGGATAAATATCGCCCTCGATCGGAATGACATCGCCGATTTTAAATCCGTACTGTTTGGCGATTTCCGCACCGACGATACACGAATTTCGTTCCTGTTTGAACGTCTCAAATTCCTTCTGATTCACCAGTAACTCGGGATACACGGAGAAAAATGTTTCAGGGTCCACCGCCATTCTCGCGAAGAAATTGTTTTTATCAATGTAGACTCCCTGGAACCAATTGGCAAATGAAACCGTTTCGACGCCCGGAATCTTCGCAATTTTATCGCGGTAGGAATAGGGAAGAGGAAAGATAAATGAAACCGCCTGCCGGGCAATCAAACGGTTTGCTGCCGCGGCTTCCACACCTTCATTCCACATATCCAACACGGTCCGCAATACACCAAACGCCATAACCGCAATTGCCAGACCGAGAATGGTCAACGACGTGCGCAGTTTGTGCCGCAGAGAATTTTTAAAGATGAGTTTGAGTACTCTCATAATATGCTCCTAGGACAGCTCGCCTTTGTCCAGATGACGCTGTATGGTCGCGCGTTCTGCAGCACGCGGATCATGGGTCACCATGACAATGGTTTTTTTAAATTCTTGGTTTAAACGGTCGAGCAGCACGAGTATCTCTTCGGCCGAGTGCTTATCCAGATCTCCGGTCGGTTCGTCGGCGACCAGCAGCGTGGGATCCGTTACGATCGCACGGGCTATCGCGACGCGTTGTTCCTGTCCGCCGGAGAGCTGTTTCGGGTAATGATGCATTCGATCCCCGAGTCCGACGACATCCAGCACGAGTTCGACGTGCTTTTTCCGTTCTGCCTTCGAAAGCGAAGTGAGCAGAAGGGGAAGTTCCACATTCTCAAATGCAGTGAGCACCGGAAGCAGATTGTAAAACTGGAACACAAATCCGACATGCTGCGAACGCCATTTTGCGAGCGCAGATTCACCAAGATCTGCGATGTTTGTGCCGCTGACCGTGAGGGATCCTTTCGACGGCCGGTCGATTCCGGCAATAAGATTCAACAATGTTGTTTTCCCGGATCCCGACGGGCCCATCAGCGCAAGGAATTCTCCATCATGAACTTCCAGCGTAATATCGTTCAAAACGGGAATTTCGATGCTGTCCCTCCAATAGGATTTGAATAAATTCTTTATATCGATCAGCGTGTTGGGCATGGTATTTTTATCCTTTGAGTAAATATTCGGTAATCAGATTTTCGTGATCAGCACACATCGTTCAGCGGTCCGTGACCCGTTGTTATTGCACTTTCACTTTTACTCCATCGGTGATGGAACCATCCAGTTTGTCGATCACTTTTTCTCCCGGAGTGAGACCATCGATGATTTCTACAAATTCACCCATCTGACGTCCCGTCGTTATCGCGACAGAAGATGCTTTGCTGTCCGTTATGGTAAACGCGAATTTCTTCCCGTCCCGTTCCATAATAGAGGTCTTCGGGATGGTCAAGCGAGGTTTTTCTGTCGCCGCGGCCGCTTCGGATGCCTGTTTTAAGAAGAGCACTTTTGCGCCCATTTCCGGCAAAACTCTGCTGTCATATGAATGAAATCCAACCTTGACCATGACGGTGGCTTTCGCCCGATCTGCTGTCGGGACAATTTTTGCGACAAATCCCTGGTACCGGACCTCGGGATATGCATCGAGTGTAATTTCGCAGGGCTGGTTGGGAATGATGTGTTCAATGTTGGATTCGGAAACATCTGCCTCAACCTGCAGCGATGACATATCGGCGATGGTGACGACTGCCGATTTTGAACCGACGCTTGCAGCCATCGGCACCACCATTTCGCCGATGTCTGCATTCTTGGTCAGCACCGTACCGTTGAACGGTGCCCGGATGAGAGTGTTTTCCAGGGACACTTCGGCGCCGGCGACCATCGCTTTTGCAACTTCGATCGAAGCGGCGACGCGCAGTTGGCGGGCATCGGCGGCATCGTATTCCGCCTGCGTCGTCAATCCTTTTGCGAGAAGCGCTTTCTGACGCGCGAGGGTTTGATTGGCATCTTTGAGATCGGCTTCAGTCATAAGCAGGTTTGCCCGCGATTGGTCCACTAATGCGCGAATGTCGGAATCCTCCAACCGGGCGATGATCTGACCTTTTTTTACTCGATCCCCTTCCACCACGCCGAGATACACAAGCCGTCCTGTTCCTTTTGATGCGACTGCGGCCTTTCGTTGTGCAACGACATAACCGCTTGCCGTCAGTACGGCATTTGATTGTGATGGGGATGTCCAGCTCACCGTCGCAACCCGGACTTCAATGACCGGGGCGAAGAGTTTTTGTGAGATATATATCGCACCGGCCGTGAGAACCAGGATGGTGACTGCAATTCCGACGTACATCCCGGTTTTCCTGGGCGGTCCATCCTGGCTGCCCTGTGAGCGATGAATGCGAAGTGCCGAGAGATCGATGTTTTTTGTTTCCATAGTCAAAGGTTTGGGATTAATCCAGCGTCCAAGAGCGTTGCAACCTAAAACGAACTTCACGCTAAAAAAGTTGCAATGAACTGTATTTTTACTATTGAAAAGATACAGTAATTTCAGCTGTAAAACTGTTTCAAACTTGCTGTATCAACATACCGAGAAAACAGAAAAGAGTTACAACGATTTCGGCAGATAACGGAGGCGGATCGGCGAGTGGAGGCCTCCGGGGGGAGAACTTCCTGATGATCGGTGAATATTTCCTCAAAAATCCTGAATTCAATCCTGTTGCACCGGCAAGAGATATCCTTTTGACTCCGGTCAACCATTATGCACTTCAATGGCTTGAATCAATAAATCGAGAATAGATTATAGATACTCGCTGTAACACTGATCTTATGGCGGGCACCCTTGAGCGACCAGTAATAAAAAGCGTTATTCACATTGAGAGGCGTATTGATTTCTTCGAATAACTGTGAATAGGAATACGCCACATTGACCGTCAGAGAGGATGCGGCGGGGATCTTGAGCATCACGTCGATGCCAAACGCTGACGGGTAATGGACTATTCCGGTATCCCGTACCGTTGTAAAATAGGATGGCGTCACCTGCGTCTGCGGTACGAGGAGCGGTGCATAGCGGTCATAATTTGCCGTTCCCCAGAGAAGAGAGGGGGTGATATGAAGAGACGCTCCATGGCCGTCCGGGTTTTGGGCGTAAAGCGTTCCTGTACTGCAGACCAATAACAGGATGAGGAAATGTTTCATACAAGCTCCATCGGTTGTGTTGGCACAAAATTCACTCCGGACAGCAAGCGAACACCATGGCCGCCAGAGCGCTCTCTTGAGCAAAGTTACCATTCTTCCGAGGAATTGGCAAGCTCAGGAAGACGCGGGCTTCACGGTTAAGAGAACAAGCGGACAGTGAATCCGGGCCTGGTGCGGGGGAGATTAATAAAAAATAATCTGTGAAAAGACTTGATTACGTTAATTATTTATGTTATTTTAACATTGACCTTAATAAAATAATGTATATCACCTTATCAGGAGCTATGTCGAAAACATGGAAAGGGAATCTATAATGTCAAAAGAATCATTAGAGAATATGTTCGCGTGCAATGTCTTTAACGATGTTGTGATGCGGTCCAGACTGCCAAAGAACATCTATAAATCTCTGAAAAAAACCATCGATGAGGGTGTCCCGTTAGCCCCGGAAGTCGCTGATATCGTAGCGAACGCAATGAAAGACTGGGCGATCGAAAAAGGTGCCACGCATTTTACACATTGGTTTCAGCCGATGACCGGGATAACCGCCGAGAAGCATGATTCCTTTATTTCTCCAAACGGCGAGGGACGTATTATTATGGAGTTTTCCGGAAAGGAATTGATTAAAGGCGAACCGGATGCCTCTTCGTTCCCCTCGGGCGGATTGCGTGCGACATTTGAAGCGCGCGGGTATACGGCATGGGATTGTACGTCTCCGGCGTTCTTTAAAGATAATACCTTATGCATCCCCACCGCATTTTGTTCTTATACCGGTGAAGCACTCGATAAGAAGACACCGCTGCTCCGCTCCATGGAAGCTCTTTCAAAACAGGCAATCCGCGTTCTCCGGTTATTGGGTAACTCCACCACCACACAGGTGGTGGCGATGGTCGGACCGGAACAGGAATATTTTGTTATCGACAAAAAACTTTACGAAAAAAGGAAGGACCTCATTCTGACGGGACGTACCCTCTTCGGTGCGAAACCTGCAAAGGGACAAGAGTTAGAAGATCATTATTTCGGCAACTTAAAAGATCGAATCGCTGCATTCATGGCCGAAGTGGATCAGGAACTCTGGAAACTGGGCGTCCTTGCGAAGACAAAGCATAACGAAGTGGCGCCTGCTCAGCATGAACTCGCTTGCATTTACAGAACCACGAATATCGCGACCGACCATAACCAGCTGACCATGGAAACATTAAAAAAGGTGGCGAATCGACAGGGACTGGTGTGTTTGCTTCACGAAAAGCCGTTTGCCGGTGTCAACGGCTCCGGAAAACACAACAACTGGTCCATGGCAACGAATGACGGACAAAATTTGCTGGATCCCGGCAAGACTCCGCATGAAAACGAACAATTTCTTTTATTTCTTTCCGCAGTGATCCAGGCGGTGGATGAATATGCGGATCTGCTGCGTGTGTCTTCTGCAAATCCGGGAAACGACCATCGGCTTGGCGCAAATGAAGCGCCGCCGGCAATTATCTCTATCTTCCTCGGCGAGCAATTGACCGATATTTTAAAACAGATTGAAAATGGTGGAGCGAAAACTTCCAAAGTGGGCGGCGAGTTAAAGCTGGGCGTCACAACGCTGCCTGCGTTGCCGAAAGATTCGACGGACCGCAACAGGACATCTCCGTTTGCCTTTACGGGCAATAAATTCGAATTCCGCATGGTCGGTTCCTCCGCCTCCATTGCAGAACCGAACACCGCATTAAATACCATTGTTGCTGAAATCTTATCGCGTATTGCTACGCGACTGGAAAAAGCAAAGGATATCGATGCTGAAATTGAAAAAATCGTGACTGAAATAGTAAAGAAACACAAGAGAATCATATTCAACGGGAATAATTATACAGATGACTGGGTGAAGGAAGCTGCAAAACGCGGACTCCCCAATATAACCTCCACGGTTGCCGCTATTCCGGCGTTGATCAGCGATGCGTCTGTCAAGCTGTATGAAAAGCACTCTGTTCTGACAAAGGAAGAACTGCATTCAAGGTATGAAATATACCTTGAGAACTATTCCAAAATCGTAAATATCGAAGCATTGACGATGGTGGAAATTGCGAAACGCCAGATTTTGCCTGCATCGCTGAAATTTGCAGGTAAAGTCGCTTCGACGGTCGCTTCATTGAAAAGCGCATCTGCCAAGTCAAAAGCAGCAGAAAAATTATTGTCAGAATTGACGGTCACCATCGATTCGTTCGGAAAAAATATCGATGCACTTGAACTTGCATTGAACAAACTGAAACATCACGACAGTGCGTTGAAGCAGGCGCAATATTACCGCGATGTTGTTTTTGTGACGATGGGAAAATTACGGGCGGATGGAGATCTCCTGGAAACGTTGGTGGACTCTGATATCTGGGGGATACCGACGTACGCTGAGCTGCTCTTCAATATTTAATGCATTTTGCATTGTCGATGTTGTGAACGAAAAGCCCGTGTTGGATGGTGGAACACGGGCTTTTTGTTGTTTCTGACGAGGGAAGGATATCCGTGACGAAGCCTGAGGAAAAAGTTATGGTCTGATCACGGCGCCGAGTTCGCAGTCCGGGCACCGGTTCTCGGTACAATAGTACTGATAAAGCTGGATGACGGCCTGCTGCCGGCTCACATTCATCAAGGGCATTCTTCCTTTCAACAATTGTTTTTCCATCAACCGGGTAATGGAATTGTTCTCGGCCGCAGGGAGAGAACGGTAGATCTGTAACGCGCCTTGACGTACCGCAGTGTCCTTAAAGATTCGTGCGTACAACATCCCCACGGGCAGAACAGTATTAATAATGATTTCCCGGATCCGCGAACCGCCGAGAACCCTGACACGTTTGGAAACAGCCCCATCGAAATGGTAATGATGGTTCCAGAACTCATGAGTTTCAATGCCGAAAAGTGTGGTCAGGTTCTGCTCCATGTCGTTCTCCGCACCGTTGGATTTCAGAATCTGGATGAACCGCAGAAAGAAATCCTTTTCTAAAAATAATTTGATCAGTGCGCTTGCAGCCGCAAGTCTTATCGTCGGAAAGTTAGGAGGCCGTGTCGGGAAAAATTGCCAATCGGCGCGGTGCAGCAATTCGCCGCGATAGTTTGGACGGAGTCGTTTCCATCGTTTCCGAAGATCCCGGACATACGCGCGGGCGCTGCGCTCCTGAATGTCCGAAGTGTTCGGCAATAATCCGGCTACCCCAAAAAGCATCGCATCCAGGTCGTCAAGCGCTATGTGGCATTTGACAAGTTCTTTCAGCGTCACGTTTCTCGCCATTCGGATAAACGGTTCCCGGTTCTTGCTGTAGCCCAACCCTTCCATCATTCCTTCGTACAGTACTTGTTCCCACAATTCCTTCTGCGATAGGTCTTTTGGTGTCAGTTCCAACAAGGTCGATGGAATTTCGTCATGTTCGCCTTCCCGCGGAATTGCGCCGTAGGGGCGGCGCCATTCGTGGAGTGTGTGGCGCTGATCGCGCGCAAGCTGTTTTAACCGTTCTTCAAAACGGCGAAGTTTTAATTCCATCCGTTCAAGTGCCAGTTTGGCCAGCCAGCGATCGAGCATCACGGGAGTCACGAGCAGGTTTTGTTGGAAGCATGGAATGGTTTCCGAATTCTTCGCGCGCTCGTCGAGAATCGCTTTCTGCCAGATGATCTGGATGGATTCTGAGAGAAACCGGCCGAGGACAAGAAGTGGAATCTGCCTCCCGCTGTGGGCAATGGTCGGAGGATCGTTGGCTGCCGATTCCAGCACAACATGGAGAATGACTTTGTTGTACCGCGGATCTTCCTGATGCTGATGTTGAAGCCATTCGAGCACCGTGCGGTGGATCTCAACGTCCCCGGAATAGGTCACGCCATTAATTTTAATTTTCGCATCACGAAAATCCGGCCCGCCGTCGGAGTTTAACCGGCCGACGTCAAACACGATGAGTGATTTGCCGTCTGACGTTGATAGCGCAGCCGTGAGATATTGTTTGCTCCAGATGTGACGAAGAAATCGTTCGTGAATATGATGCGTGCGGCGGTTCATAATACACCTCCCATAGTTGCATTATTGTGCCGGCCAAAGTCTCAATCGATGGAAACAGCGATCGAGGCATTTGAGATATTTTTGTTTTCAAATAGAACATAATAAAAAAATGGTAGTAAAACGCGTTTTCGGTCGCCCCTCTCTCCACATTCCCGAAATTTTCTTCAAATAGGAGATTTTTCCGATGAAAATAATGGTTCAACAACATGCTCTCGGTCGATAGAGGGTTCAAAACTTCACTTCTTATAGCCGCATCCTGGTGTGTCATCGATGAACCGTTCGTTTCAATGGTCATAGTGTGGATCACCAATGAACGCCACTCTGTAACGCGCAACATCAGATCACCATTTGTCGTGAGATGCTAACGGGTCAATCCAGAATGAACAAATCGCGACACGATGTATTAAATATTTTTGATAAGGAGAAACACATGTCAGAAACAAAAAATTTGAATCAACATCATTACCGAAGAATTTATATAATGTGCATAATCTTCTTCTTCGTTCAGTTCTTCTCTGTGGAGAGTCTTCTCCATGCCCAGATATTTTTAAAAGTGCAATCAAGCGAGACCGGTGTTCCCAGAGGAAGAACGTTCGGTGCCGGATGGATCGATTTCAACCATGACGGTTATCTCGATCTTGTTTGCAACAACTATGACCAGCCCGTTACTTTATACATCAATAAGAAAGACGGGTCATTTGCAATGTCCGATGCGCTGACGCCTCTCGGCGTTGGTTCGTATTTTTCAGGAATCACCTGGGGCGATTTTGACAACAACGGTGAGAACGATCTTTTCCTGACGACGCTCCAGGGTGGAAACGTACTCTTGAAAAACCTCGGGAGTGGAAACTTCGTGCGCGTGGAAAACAGTCAAGCGAACACCATCCCGGATATTCACCTCCATTGCACGTACGTCGATTACGATAACGACGGCTGGCTCGATCTCTTCGTCCCGACGGTTGCCAGTTTTAATTTTGTGCGAGGAGGCGGTTCGGAAAGTTATTTATTCCACAACAAAGGCAACGGTATTTTCGAGAGAGTGACCAGCAGTGGATTAACATCGGATCTTGCAAATCACCAGTGTGCGAATTTTGCCGATTACGATAATGACGGCGATTTGGATCTCTTTACGACAGACTGGCAGAATGATAATTTATTATTCGAAAACAACGGGGACGGTACGTTCACCAACACCACCGGAACCGGTTTGAATGCCAATACGAGCATCTCGATGACATGCTGCTGGGGAGATTATGACAATGACGGCTTTCTCGATCTCTTTGTCGGCAATGGTTCGGGAGACAATGTCACGAGACAGAATAACATGCTGTACCACAACAACGGCAACAAAACATTCACAAAAATAATGACCGGCGATCTTGTCAACACGCCAAGCTGTACCTGGACATCTGTCTGGAGCGATGTCGATAACGACGGCGACCTCGACTTACTCACCGGGGAGCTGATGGATGCGAATGCCGCATATATCAACGACGGGAAGGGCAATTTTACCAAAACAAATATTTTTAGCGCTGCATCAACCGGGACATCGGGACTCGTTCTTGGAGATTACGATAACGACGGCTTTCTCGATCTTTATGCATCGGAAGCCAGCGGTCTCGGTAATACGTTGTATCACAATGTCGGAAACAGCAATAACTGGCTCATGATCACCTGTGAAGGAAAGCTTTCGAACCGAAGCGGGATCGGCGCTAAGATAAAAATTAAAACGAGCATTTCGGGCAAGCCGCTCTGTCAGATGAGGGAGATCAACGGCAACCAGGGTTTCAGAAGTTTCTGCGATATAAAAGGACATTTCGGACTCGGAGACGCCACTATGATCGACTCGTTAATCGTCGAATGGCCGTCAAAAATGCGCACCGTCCGGACGAATGTCACGGTTAATCAAATCCTGAAGATTGAAGAGGATGTCCCGGAGGGCACACTTAAAGCGCGTTTTATCAATGATGTATCCGAAGGAACGGGATCATTCACCGTAAACTTTCAGGATCTGAGCATTTCGAGCGGCGCTCATCCCATCGTCTCCCGGGCATGGGATCTCGACGGCGACGGGATCGATGATTCTCATGAACAGAACCCCGTTTTCACGTACCATGGCACCGAAGGCAGACTCATGAGCGTCCGTCTCATCGTTTCTGACGGTCAGAAATCCGACACCGTACGAAAAGAGAATCTTATTCAACTCATTGCGAAAAATTATGCAAGCGGTAAAACGGTGACGGCATCTTCCTTTAGAAGTACCGCCTATAGTCCGTTAAAAGCGATCGATGGAAACCCTTCATCGTACTGGGCGAGTCAATCGTCGGACGATGAATGGATTATGATCAATCTCGATTCCGCCTATACCATCAATAAAATCACGCTGCGCTGGCATGCGCAATATTATGCAGCGGAATATTTGATCCAGACTGCCGTCGATACACTCAACTGGTCGACCGTCTCTTCGCGCAATAACAGTGCCGGAGGAGTGGAAGAGATTTTCTTCGCCCCCGTTCAGGCAAAATACGTAAGAATTCACTGCTTGAAACGCGCCTCAGGCAATACCGGTCTCTATGGGATCTATGAAATCGAGGTGAACCGGCAATATGTGAATGGCGTTGAAGAGTCGCACGTGAAACCTGAATCCTTTCAGCTTGAGCAGAATTATCCTAATCCGTTTAATCCGACAACGAGGATTTCATTTTCGATCGTAAAGAAGGCATTCACTACATTGTATGTCTTTGATGTTCTTGGGAGACAACTCTCTGTCCTGGTCAATCGTGAAATGAATCCAGGATCGTACACGTATTTATTTGCCGCCGACCATTTGCCGAGCGGCATATATTTTTATCGGCTGCAGACGGCAGAGGAAGTTGCAACGAAGAAAATGGTTCTTCTCCGGTAGAGATAAATGCTGGAAGAAAGAACGGTCTTTGAGGGAATTAGTTCATCTCCTTGAATTTACTCGGCGTCGTACCGGTCAATTTTTTAAATGCGGTGTTAAAAGAAGATTTCGAATTAAATCCGACTTCAAACAAAATTTCCAGAACTGTTTTATTGGCGGCAGAATTCAGGAGGATTTTCTTTGCTTCTTCAATACGATATTGGCTGATAAAATCAAAATAATTCTGACGTAGGCGCTCGTTAATCACTTGCGACAAATGCCGGGGAGGAATGGAGAGTTGTTCGGCGATGTCTTTGAGCGAGATGGTCGGATTAAGAAACGGCTTTTGTTCCTCCATATAGGACTGTAATTTGGCCAAATACTCTTCTGATTCAACAGTAGTCATCTTCGACGAAAGATATTTTGGCTTTTCTTCCACCCCCGAAAATATTTCGGGTTGGATTAACGCTTTATAAAAAATAAAATTGAAGAAAAGAAAGAAGGCCAAATAATTCATAACCGTCATTTCGGCAGAGTAATTTAATTGATAATAAAACGCAAGAAGCGCCAAGACACTGGTCAGCCAGGCAAACAGGAAACCGTAAAGGATAACATTCAGCCAGGATAAATTAATATTTTGAATGGATGAAAATTGTTCCTTGATTTTCTTCCGGTATTCTTTGAGAACATTCAGCCCTGCTATGTTATAGATGAATAATTGCGCAAATATGGCAACATCAAAAAATAAACGGAAGGTATAAGGGAAAGACAGATGGCTGCTTATTAATACCCGCTTTGTTTCTGCCGAATGGAAATGGAAAAATATTGCGTACATGAGCGTTGAGAGAAGAAACGGCAGAAGATGAAGGAGGTCCTTTTTCTTCAGTTGAAAATCCGAATAGGCTATGGATTTTACGTACAGATAGAATGACGGCGCGGGAATGAAAATAAAAGTGGCTCCAATATGGAACAAATGGGGATAGGAATCATAAACCACATCGTAAAAAAGCCAAACAAAATTATTTAAGTAAATCATCACCTGGGCAAATAAAAATACCGCCAGGAGTTTATTGGACGGCCTGTTTGTTTGCTTATGAAGCA
>RPQN01000053.1 GCA_003819715.1 Ignavibacteriota bacterium
CCCTGAGAAAAAGCCTGCCCGAATGGTATGATTCAATAATGCGTTTTGACAGGCTTAATCCTAATCCCCATCCGCGCTTTTTCGTTGAATACCCGGGACGAAACACATCATTCCGGCGCGCAGAAATAATGCCTTTGCCGGTGTCTGAAATATCCACATACACATACGTACTGTCCTCCGATATGGAAAACGCGATCGTTCCGTCGCCGTTCTCAATCGCATCGAGCGCATTCTTGGTCAGGTTCTCTATGACCCATTCGAATAATTCCCGGTTGATGCGGACATGAACCGGAACCGCCGAATCGAAAACGAGATGAACTTTCTTGCCGGTTTGCGGGATACGCCGTTGGAAATATTCGATGACTTTGCCGATGACCTCGGAAAGGTTCTCTTCGCGCAGGTCCGGTTTGGATCCGATTTTTGAAAACCGGTCGGCGATTTTCTGGAGGCGGTGAAGGTCGCTTTCCATGTCCAGCAGGGTTGCAGTCGCCTTTTCGTCGCAGTTCGCCTGTTCTTTCAACAATTCCACCCAGCCGAGCATGCTGGAGATGGGCGTACCTAATTGATGGGCTGTTTCCCTCGCCATGCCTACCCAGATGTTGCTTTGCTCGCTACGTTTGATATAACTAAAGCTGATATAGCCGATGAGAATAAACAGCGCTGCAACGGCGAGTTCGATGTAGGGAAGCCAGCGGAGCTGGACGATGAGGGCTGATTCACCATAATGGAGATAACTGAGAATGATGGTGTCCTGGTAGGTCACTTTGATCGGAATATGAGACCGGTCCATTTCAGCGACGATGTTCTTAAGAAACCGGCGTTGTTCTTCCTGCGGGAGACTGGTATTCAGCGAGATGTTTTTGATACTGGCGTGGTAAGGGTCTTCCGGTTCGTTGCTGCTGTCCGTCATGACCACCGGAAAATCAATCGTGTTGATGATCTCCGTGAAAAGAAAATTATAGTCGCTGTCTCCTGCTTTTCCGTTTGCCACATACTCAAACGATTTGGCGTAAAGGTCGGCGACTTCTTTTTCCTTCTGGCTTAATGCCTGAACCAGGTTGTGGGTGTACCACAGCGTCAACGCAATGATGATAAAGGCGATCACCATCAAAATGATCTTCAGCCGGCCGGACAAAGAAACAGCGCCTGTCGCACGAGATCTGATGGTCGATGCTGTCTTCATATCAAAGGTGTGCGGTTACCGCACGATGAGTGTCTGGTCGCGGCGCGCACCGACGGAGACCATCCATATGGTCGTCCCGAGGATTTTGCCCAGCGCTTCGATGTACGTCTTCGCTTCTTTCGGAAGTTTTCCATAACTCCGAATGCCGGAGGTCTTGGTCTGCCATCCTTTAAATGTCCGGTATACCGGTTCCACCGCATCGAGGGTCTGGGAATCCGTCGGGTAGTGGGTTAATTTCTTTCCGCCGACTTTGAATTCGGTACAAACCCGGATTTCCTTAAATTCGTCGAGGACATCGAGCTTGGTGATGGCAATCTTCTGAATGCCGTTGACACGAATGGAATATCTGAGGCTTTCGGCATCCAGCCATCCGCAGCGCCTGGGCCTGCCGGTCGTGGCGCCGTATTCACCGCCTGTTTTCCGGAGGAGCTCGCCGGTTTCATTGTTCAGTTCCGTCGGGAATGGACCGTTGCCGACGCGGGTGCTGTACGCTTTCACAATTCCGACAATGGAAGTTATTGCGGTCGGCGGGATACCGAGCCCCGTGCATGCACCGCCGCTGGTGGGATTGGAAGAGGTGACGAACGGATAGGTACCGTGATCGACATCGAGCAGCGCACCCTGTGCGCCTTCTGCGAGGATTCGTTTTTTTCGTTTCAGAGCGTTGTTCAGGTATTCGGAAGTATCCGTAATGTATTCATCCAGTTTTCTGTCAAATTCCTGATACTCGTTAATAATCTCTTCGACATTGAGGGACTGAGAATGATAGAGCTTATTGAGAAGTTCATTGTTCGATTCGATATTCCGTTTTAATTTTTTGCACAGGGTATCGCGGTTTAGAAGATCGACGACGCGAATGCCGGTGCGCATATATTTATCAATGTATGCCGGGCCGATGCCGCGTCCGGTGGTGCCGATTTTTTCTTCGCCGCGTTCACGAGCTGCATCGAGCATTTTATGGTACGGCATAATCAAATGTGCATTATGGCTGATGAGGAGCCGGCCGGCAACTTTAATACCGGCGTTTTTCAGCTGCTTGATTTCCGTCATGAGCGCGACCGGATCGAGGACGACACCGTTGCCGATGACGCAGGTCACCCGCGGGTGAAAGATACCCGAAGGAATGAGATGGAGAACGTATTCTTTCTCGGGTTTTCCTTTGCCGGGCGGCAGAACCACAGTATGTCCGGCATTCGCCCCGCCCTGGTAACGAGCGACGATATCGACATGTTCGCTCAGGTGATCGACAATCTTTCCTTTTCCTTCATCGCCCCATTGGGCACCGAGTATGATTTGAACTGGCATGATATTTTGGGATTAGAAACTGAGAGAATCGTGATTTAAATTGTGCCAAGAACAGGTGGCGGACAACGGACCGCTGGATGTTATCTCTTAAAACTATTTAGTCAAAAATTCCTCGAAAGACAAGCATCATTGTAAAGTCCCTGGATGCCGGATAGTCCCTACCAGTTCTCCAGGTGGATTTTTTTAGGATTGAATTTATCTTTTGGTTTGTCTTCGCCGGTCGGCCGGCCGATGGGGATAACATTGAGGGGAATGACCTCCAACGGTATGTTCAATATTGTTCTCACCGAATGCATTCTGTCGGGATAAGGATATGCCGCTGTCCAGATTGCACCCAGCCCGATTGCTTCCGCCGCGAGTAATATATTCTGGCTGGCCAGAGTGGAATCGATGACGGCATATTCGGCCAGCTGCTTGTGCGCTGTTGCGGGCACCGCGCAGACGATAATTGCCGCTCCGGCTTTGAAAATCATTTTTGTATAGGGAAGCGCATCGCCAAGTGCATCAAGGGTCTTGCGATCCGTCACCACAATAAATTCCCATGGCTGACAATTCACCGCGCTAGGGGCTGCCATCGCGGCCCTCAGGAGCATCTCCACGTCGTTTTGAGTGACCGGTTCACCGGTATAATTCCGCACGCTTTTGCGGTGGTGAATGACCATGAGTGCGTCGGGATATTGTTTTTGTTTCACATCACTATTCATAGTCGTCCCATCGTTTTGTACGGTGAATTATCCCGGCCGGCGGTTGTTCTGCTTCATCACGGTGTTTTTCTCTTTTGCCTCATGACATTCCAGAGATATTCCAGCCCGGCACCTGCCAGCGGCAACAATACTATTTTCATCATCGTCTGATGCCTTGGTAAAGTGAAGAAGAGCAGCGCAATAACGGTCGAATAGAACAGCAGGAGGTAGAGATATTTATGCCGCTGCCAGGAGAACGTGGTAATAAGTCCTGTCATGGATAACACAAAGAAGCATCCTGAAGCGAGCTGGAATAAATACCAATTCGAACGTTCCTGGAGCGGGGAGAACACCCATAGGTGGAACAGCTTCACCGGGATGTTGGATAACTCTTGCCATGGATGCGATAAAATAAAATTGAACGCGTGCTGCCGATACAGGTGGTCAAGATGCACTTCAAATGAACGATCCTGGGGGAGAGTAAGGATCTCTCTTTTTATGTCATCGTTGCCCCAGCTCCCGATTTCTTCTGGATTGTTCCCGCGATAAAAGTTCAATCCGAACCCGGTACTGAGAGGAACAAAGTGACCAAGTGCATAATAATTGCGGATGGTCCAGGGAGACAGGAGAGAGACCGACACGATGAGCACCATTCCGGCTTGTTTCCATTGACGGGAAAATATCTGGAACAGCAAAAATAAGATGACAAAGAGAATGAACTCTCCGCGCAAGTAAGAGAGAAGAACAAAGAGTACGGATAGTTGAATGGTTCTTGTGCGGGGTGTTGTCTCCATGGTCGCATAGAGAAGGATCATGACGGCGATCATGCCAAGGTGATAGAGTGCCGTCGGGGTGAACGAAACGACCGTGTATGCGAAATCCGGGAGGATGCCTGCCATGACACATGCGATGAGTGCTGCGCGTTCTGAGAAATATTTCGCCGTGAATTTGTAGATGAGATAAATAGTGAGAAGAGACAGAACGGTTTGTATAACAATGATGAAACCATTGCAGACCTGAACATTGCGTATCATGAGAAAGGGAAGCAGGAAGCCGACGTACCCCGGTGCCATTAATGCGGAAGGGAATGGTGTGACGCTGGAATTGAAACGAAATGCAAGCTCGTTGTTTGAAATATAATAGAGCGAATAACCGCGCCCGGCAAGAATATTCTTGGCGATCTCTCCATATTCCCAATAGAAATCCGAATGCATGGTTCCCATCACCATTGCCGTGATGATTCTGACGAGGCAGGCGATCATGAGAATCCCCAACAGCGGAGTTGGGGCGCTCAGGAAAAACTTTTGTCGGTTCCGGGCATCATTCATAGTGTTAGGAAAATACGAGAAGAGTGGACAATCATCAATAGGAATATAAAGTTACTTTGCCTTTCAGTCCATTAACGCCTATATTTATTTTACGAATGGGTAATATCTTTTTGGATGAAAGGAGCACGTCTTGGATAAATTTGTCATCAACGGCGGGAAATTTCTGAGCGGGAAAGTGACGATCGGCGGTGCGAAGAATGCATCGCTTGCGCTCATGCCTGCAACCATACTGGCGAGCGGCATTTCCCGTCTTTCCAATACACCGGACCTGCGCGATGTGACCACCATGCGCCGATTACTCGAGACGATGGGGATTGAAATTTCGTCTGCCGAACAGACGATGACCATCAATACTGCTTCGATTAATAGTTTCGAAGCGCCGTATGAACACGTGAAGAAGATGCGTGCGTCCATCTATGTGCTTGGACCGCTGGTGGCGAGATTCGGAAAGGCGAAAGTTTCACTCCCCGGCGGCTGTGCGTGGGGGCCGCGCCCGGTCAATTTGCACGTGGAAGGAATCCGGAGGCTGGGAGCCGAGATTGAACTCGAAGCAGGATACATTATCGCAAAAGCGAAACGCCTGCACGGTGCGCGGGTTCTCTTCGATATTTCAAGCGTCGGTGCGACCGGGAATGTCATGATGGCGGCGGTGCTTGCCAAAGGGACCACCCTGATTGAAAACGCAGCGCAGGAACCGGAAATAGTCCAACTTTCAGAATTCCTGATAACCATGGGCGCAAAGATTCACGGAGTCGGTACGGGACGTTTGGAAATTGAAGGGGTTGATGAATTGCACTCTGCAGATATTACAACCATTCCGGACCGCATCGAGGCCGGAACATTCCTTATTGCCGGCGCCATTGCAGGGAAACGCGGCGGGAGCATACGGTTGGAGAAATGTAATCCGCATCATATCGGTGCGTTGATTATTAAACTGGAGGATGCTGGTGCGACCGTGAAGACCGGTACCGATTGGGTGGAACTATCCCCGATGGAAAAAATTGCGCCGATTAATGCAACCACGGCGATTTATCCCGGCTTCCCGACCGATATGCAGGCACAATGGATCGCATTGATGTCGCTTGCAGGAGGGACCAGTATTGTAACGGACACGGTTTATTTTGACCGGTTCATGCATGTCCCTGAACTGGTCCGGCTCGGCGCCAATATTACCGTCAAAGAGAATATTGCAACGGTGGTCGGTGTCAGGAGTCTCGCCGGCGCAAAAGTGATGTCCACCGACTTGCGTGCGAGTGCATCGCTTGTCCTCGCCGGGCTGGTTGCCGAAGGGACAACGGAAGTGCTTCGCGTATACCACATTGACCGCGGTTACGAGTCGATGGAGAAAAAACTGCAGGCTCTCGGAGCCGACATCCGGAGGGAACAGGGTGAGGAGTTCTAATATTCGTTGTCACCATCGCGGGGCCGCTGAGGGGGCAGAGAAATCCTGCGATGGTCCCAGAAAATAATCCAACCTATGCACACTCGAACGTTCCAATTATCCGCGCTTCTCCTTGTTCTTTTCTCCATTCTCTGTACACAGATCCCTCTTTTAAACTATCTCGGATTTGAATTTTCCGCGGCCACCGTTTTGCTCGCCGGCTATATCTCCGGAATATTCACTCTCGCATCCTGGAAAAATACTTCTCCCGAACGTCCACCGGACGTCTGGCGTTTTATCGGGCGGAGTACGGGTGCCGTCCTGGTCCTTCTGACGATCCCGTTGCTCATCTCTCTCGCAAATATTTTGTTTGTCAGGAATTGTTCCGTCGGCGAAGGAGCAAAATTGTACGCCCTCACGGTTATCCCCGGGGCGATATTTTCCAGCGCGCTTGCTCTTCTGATTGGCGTCGTCTTCGGAAGGTGGCGTAAAACAGCATTCTCGCTTCTCTTTATACTCATCCTTCTGCATATTCCGGCCGTGACGCTGCTTCGTCCGCAGTTGTTTGCGTTTAATCCCATCATGGGTTATTTCCCGGGATTTACATACGATGAAACGCTTCAAGTAACTCAAAAGTTGTTGACGTACCGTCTCGCGACGCTTGCGGCCGCAGGATCGATTGCGGCTGCGTCGGTATGGTGGTGGCAAAGACGCCGGAAAACAAAGGAACAATCCGACGGCGCATGGTCTTCGCTTCCCGTTGCCGAACTCATCGTTCTAGCCGTCCTCGTGCCGGCGGTGGTTATCGTTTTCACGCTCAGCGATCGTCTTGGATTTTCATCCTCGGAAAATTTTATCCGGCAGAAACTCGCCGGGAATTATAAGACAACGCATTTTGATATTATCTATTCGGCTGGAAGCGTGAAACGCGAACGGATGGAGCAAATTGGACAGCTGCATGAATTTTACTTTGAGACGCTGACGCGTGAAATGAATATCCGGACGCAGGAACGGATTACCTCTTTCCTCTATGCATCGCCGGAACAAAAGGGGCGGCTGATCGGGGCGGCGAACACCGTGATCGCGAAGCCGTGGCTCCGGCAGATCCATCTCAATTACCCGGGATTTGAATCGTCGCTGAAACATGAAATGGCGCACGTGCTTGCCGCTAATTTCGGGTGGTCGCCGTTGAAGATTGCGCCGAATGCCGGATTGACGGAAGGATTTGCCATGGCGATGGGAGAGACTTCCATGATCGAAGAACCGCTTCATCGCGCGGCGTCTCTGGTGGCTGCGTCCGGCGTTCACCCGGATCCGCGGTCGCTGTTCGGCGGGCTTGGTTTCTTTCAGGCAAATCCATCCATCAGTTACACCCTTGCCGGATCATTTTGCAGATTTCTCATCGATTCATTCGGCATCGATCAATTCAAACTATTATACGGCGGCGGCGATGAGCGGAATCTTTATCACCATGATTTAAATACGCTGATCGGGGAATGGCAGGCATCCATCAAACGCATTCCGCTGGACGGGGCCGACAGCACCAACGCGAAGTATTATTTCCGCCGTCCATCGATTTTCGGGAAGGAATGTGCGCGGGTCATTGCAAATCTGAATTCGGAAACGAGAGAATATCTTGCCCATCATGATTTTGAGCAGGCATTGAATTCTGCCGATCAATCGTTGAATTTTGTCAGGACGCCGGAAGCCGTTTCCCAGAAAGCTGCTGCGCTGTTTGAGATGAGGCGATTTCAGGATGCCGCATTTTTTATCGATGCACAACTTCGCGATACGGCCATTGGTTTTTCTCTCCTGCCGCTCCGTCTCCGGCTGGGTGACGCGTACTGGGCGATGGATTCCGTCCATCGAGCAAGACTGGAATACGAAGCGATGTCCGCACTTCACCTGAATTCTTCAAATGAAGAAGCGTGTGCGGTAAGGCTGGAAGCGTTAAAAAATCCGGAGGAGCGCTTGGGGCTGCAGGTTTATTTTACCTATACCCTGGAAGACACCTCCCGCATTGCACGCCTGGAACGGGTAACCGGTCCGGCAGGACGTTACCTGCTTGCCCGCGAATATGCCGCGAAAGAGCGGTACACGGAAAGCGCACGGCTGTTTGCATCGATTCAATTTCCAGAATCGAAGTTACTTGAATTTTTCCGGCTGCAGCGATTGGGAAAAGAGTGGTTTCTCCTGCAGGAATTTACGAAAGCCAAAGCCGCATTTGTACAATCCCTTCCCATGGCACCCAATGCTTCTCTTCAATTAGGAACGGCGGAATGGATTAAACGATGCGAGTTTTGTTCGAAATAGACTCAATGGTTCCTGAGAATTTCCCACAGCGGAATGGTAGGGAGGACAGGAACAGAAAGGAAGATCCATGGAGTGCAGCAAGCAGCTCAACGTAAAGAAATGTAACTGTAGTTATGAGCCTTGCCCCCGCAAGGGAACGTGTTGTGAATGCATACGATATCACGTGTCGATGCAGGAATTGCCTGCCTGTTGCTTCCCGGAGAGTATCGAGCAGACGTACGACCGAAGTTTTCGTACATTTGCTCAGGCGGTTTTGACCGGCAAAATAGGATAGATAGGGGCGAAGCTTTTTCCAATAGTTCAAACGGTGATGGTCTATGAGGAATAAATTCATGAGGCAGGTTTTTCTTCTTCTTCTCTTTCTCTCGCTCACTTTTCTTTGCCCTCCTGCATTCGCAGAAGATGGCTACAATCTCTGGCTGAAGTATCAGAAAGTTGAAAATGAGAACCGGTTACAGGAATATCGGCAGGTTATTTTATCCGTTTCGGTGCCGGGCAAATCGCAGACTTGCCGAATTATTCGTGATGAACTGAAGAACGGATTGCGCGGATTGCTCGGGAAAGATATTCCAATAGGAAATTCGGGCGAAGCGGGATCTCTTATTATCGGTACACCCCGCACATCACGCGCTATAGAAAAAATGAGCGCCGGCATATCACTCGACAGACTTGGAAAAGAGGGTTATGTCATCAAGGCAACGAAGATCGACGGGAAGAGTGTATTAGCGATCGGCGCCAACAATGACATCGGCGTATTATATGGTACATTCCATTTATTGCGGCTCCTTCAGACTCATCAGTCCCTTGCACATCTTGACGTGAATTCAAATCCCAAAATCCAATATCGCATTCTTAACCATTGGGATAATCTTGATGGTTCTGTTGAGCGCGGGTATGCCGGAAAGTCGTTATGGAAGTGGGATGATCTGCCGGGAAAAATCGATCATCGATATTATGATTATGCGCGTGCCAATGCGTTTCTTGGTATTAACGGCACCGTGCTGAATAATGTCAACGCGAATCCCAATATCCTCAGGCCGGAATATCTTAAAAAAATTGCAGCGCTCGCTGATCTCTTCCGTCCCTACGGCATTCGAGTATTTCTTTCCGCCAATTTTTCATCACCCATCTCCGCACAATTTGCATTCGAACAAAACCGAAAAGGAGGAATTGGAACTCTCAATACATCCGATCCGCTCAATCCGGAAGTGCAGCAGTGGTGGAAAAATAAAGTGAAGGAAATCTACGACCTCATTCCCGACTTTGGCGGCTTTTTAGTGAAGGCGAATTCAGAAGGGATGCCGGGACCGCAGGACTATCAGAGAACGCATGCCGATGGTGCATCCATGCTGGCCGAAGCACTTGAACCCTATCACGGCATCGTGATGTGGCGTGCATTTGTGTATACTGCGGATGTCGATGCCGATCGCGTGAAGCGCGCCTATAAAGAATTTGTTCCTCTCGATGGAAAATTCCATCACCATGTTTTTGTGCAGGCCAAAAATGGTCCGCTCGATTTTCAGCCGCGTGAACCGGTACAGCCGCTCTTCGGTGCCATGCCGAAAACTCCGTTGATGCTCGAACTCCAGATTACACAGGAATATCTCGGCCATTCCACTCATCTGGTGTATCTTGCCCCGATGTGGAAAGAATATCTGCAGTTTGATACGCATGCGATGGGTCAGGGTTCGACTCTCGCTTCCATCATTGACGGCACATTGGAGCATTATCCCATGACCGGCATTGCAGGAGTGACCAACATCGGGGATGATCGAAATTGGTGCGGACATTTTTTTGCTCAGGCGAACTGGTATGCGTACGGCCGGCTTGCATGGGATCACTCCCTGACGTCAGAAGAAATTGCCGATGAGTGGATTCGGATGTCGATCAGCAGCGATTCGGTCGTTGTTCGTACAATTCGGTTGATGATGATGGGTTCGCGTGAAGCGTGCGTCAATTATATGACGCCGTTGGGATTACATCACATCATGCAGGCGGATTTCCATTACGGCCCCGGTCCGCAGCACGACACCGGGCGGGAGGATTGGAGATCCACGTACTATCACCGGGCGGACAGCATCGGATTAGGATTTGATCGCAGTTCAACCGGCAGCAACGCGGTGAGCCAGTACTGCTCTCCCTGGCGGGAGATGTTTGATAACAGGACAACATGTCCCGAGGAGTACTTACTCTGGTTTCATCATGTGGGATGGAGTGAACCATTGAAATCGGGCAAAACGTTGTGGAATGACCTCTGCGCAAAATATTACTCCGGAACAAAATATGTCGATGAGATGATCGGCGCGTGGTCGTCTCTCGAAGCATCGGTTGATCCTGAAATTTACTCGCACGTGAAGACAAGATTGGAACAGCAAAAAACCGACGCCGCCATCTGGCGGGATACATGCCTGAAGTATTTCCAAAAATTCAGTAAAAAACCGATCATCAATCCATTTTCGAATAATCTCCGATAGAAAACAATCAAAGGAACCGGCTATGACCATGATAAAAATCGTGTTTGCAATATGTCTTGCATCCGTTTTAATAGGTGCAGCATGCTCTATCGCTCAAACAGATCAGCCGATATTAAAAGAGGTGTTTGCCGGACATTTTTTAATCGGCGCGGCACTCAACGATGATGCGGTGTCGGGAAAAGATCCCCGTGCTGCTGAAATCGTCGAGAAACAGTTCAATACGATCACTGCTGAGAATGTGATGAAGTGGGAAAAAATCCATCCTGTGTTGAAGAGCTATGCCTTCGATGCCGCTGACCGTTTTGTCGACTTCGGCTTAAAAAATAAAATGACTGTTATCGGTCATACACTGATCTGGCATGCGCAGGTTCCCCATTGGGTATTTGTGGACAGCGCCGGGACGCTCGTGAGCCGCGATGCAATGCTTGCACGCATGCATGATCATATTGCGACCGTGGTCGGACGTTACAAAGGCAAAGTGAAAGGCTGGGATGTAGTGAACGAAGCGCTCACCGACGACGGAGGGTTGGTAAAAAATAAATGGTTGAGAACGATCGGCGAAGATTATGTTTCAAAGGCGTATGAATATGCGCACGAAGCCGATCCGGATGCGGAATTGTATTACAACGATTTTTCTCTCGACAAACCTGCCAAACGTGATGCAGCGGTCCGTCTCGTCAAAGATCTCCAATCCAAGGGGTTGCGAATCGATGGCGTGGGAATTCAGGGACATTGGGGCATGGATTATCCCATTCGCGAAGACCTCGATGCGTTCATCGATTCGATTGGAGCACTCGGTGTCAAAGTCATGGTCACTGAAATGGATGTTGATATTCTCCCCCCCGCCTTCAAATATATGGGCGCGGACATTACCATGAAAGCAGATCTGAAGAAAGAACTCAATCCTTATGTTGACGGACTGCCGGAAGAGGCGCAGAAAAGACTCACGGACCGTTATTCGGAACTTTTTGCTCAACTCCTCTCTCACAGGGGTATCGTGAGCCGGGTGACCCTGTGGGGTGTTTATGATAAAACATCCTGGCTCAATGATTGGCCCGTCAGAGGCCGCACAAGTTATCCATTGCTGTTTGATCGAAACTATCAACCCAAGGCGGCATTTTATGCACTGGTGAAAACGGCAGAGGCGAAAAGGTAATATTCATTCGATTGAATGAATAGCGGATCTGAATCAATCTGGGACCTCTCCGAATGCGCGAAGCGGGGGAGAGGTCCTTCGTTTTGAGGTTTTTTCCTCCGTTGCTTTTCCTGCAAAATTTGGCTTAATTGAATACGATTCCAATTCGAAGGAATTCGGGGTCGACTTAAAATCGAATAACTCTTACGAACACTAATCATTTTTGGAGCAAAACAATGTCACAAACAATTACTGATGTTTGGGCGCGCGAAATTCTTGATTCCCGCGGCAATCCCACAATCGAAGTAGAAGTCAGCCTGGAAGACGGTACGATCGGCCGTGCCGCTATTCCCAGCGGTGCGTCTACAGGTGAAAACGAGGCGGTGGAACTGCGTGACGGCGACAAGAACCGCTACCTGGGCAAAGGCGTTCTAAAAGCAGTGAAAAATGTAAATACCATCATCTGCAAAGAAGTTGTCGGATTTGATGCCCAGGATCAAGTGGGCATAGATAAAATGATGATTGCACTGGATGGAACTCCAACCAAAGGAAAGCTTGGTGCAAATGCCATCCTTGGCGTGTCGTTGGGAGTGGCAAAAGCAGCGGCTCTCTCCTTAAAGATGCCCCTCTACCGGTACATCGGCGGGACGAATGCAAAAATTATTCCTGCGCCGATGATGAATATTGTCAACGGCGGTTCGCACGCTGATAACAATGTCGATTTCCAGGAATTCATGATTTTCCCGGTCGGGCTTCCGACATTTGCTGAAGCATTGCGCAGCGGTGCTGAAGTGTTCCATACTCTTAAAGGTGTTTTGAAGAAGAGGGGATACAACACCGCGGTCGGTGATGAAGGCGGCTTTGCTCCAAATTTGAAATCGAATGACGAGGCGATCGAAGTGATTCTCGAAGCCATTACGAAAGCCGGATACAAACCGGGCAAACAGATCTACATTGCACTGGACCCGGCCGCAAGCGAATTCTACGATACGGCAAAGAAAAAATACGTGTTCAGCAAATCGGATAAATCAGAAAAATCGTCCGAACAAATGGTAAAATTCTGGGAGAATTGGGTGAATCAGTACCCCATCGTTTCGCTCGAAGATGGCATGTCGGAAGGCGATTGGGACGGCTGGAAACTCCTGACCGATACGGTCGGCAGCAAGATACAGCTCGTGGGTGATGATGTTTTTGTGACGAACGTGGAATACCTTGCGAAGGGTATTAAAAAAGGCGTTGCCAATTCCATCCTGGTCAAAGTAAACCAGATTGGCACCCTGACCGAAACGCTTGATGCCGTCGAAATGGCAAAGAAGGCGAGCTACACTGCCGTGCTGAGCCACCGATCCGGTGAAACGGAAGATACCACGATCGCCGATATCGCCGTTGCAACAAATTGCGGAATGATTAAAACCGGTTCAGCCAGCCGTACCGACCGTATTGCCAAGTATAATCAATTGATGCGGATTGAAGAGGAACTTGGAACCAATGCGATCTACGCCGGCAAGTCTGCGGTCAAAGCAAAACTGTAATTTGAAAACGTATTTGTACAGTAACGGATGAGGGATTTTAAAAATAAGCTGGGGAGGAGGAGCGACTCCTCGCCAGTTTTTTTATCTTAAGGAACATCATGACACCGCAAATTAAATTCGGAACAGACGGCTGGCGCGGCATTATTGCCGACGACTTCACATTTGAAAACATCGCAAAGGTTGCCCTCGCAACAGCGAATTATTATAAGAGGAATAAAAAAATTAAAAACGGAATCGTCATTGGATACGATTCACGGTTCCTCTCGCGGGAATTTGCGGAAAAAGTCGCCGAGGTGCTGGGTAATCGCGGTATCAAGGTTATTCTCTCCGATAAAATTTCATCAACACCCATGGTGTCCTTGCTGACGAAGAAGTTGAATGCCGCAGGTGGTATTGTGATTACCGCGAGCCACAATCCGGCACGGTATAACGGATTTAAGATCAAAGGCGACTTCGGCGGGCCTGCGTTTCCGGATTTAATTGAGAAAGTTGAAAAAGAACTGAAGAAAGTTATTAAGTCAAAAGTATTAAGTAAAAAGACTTTTGCAGAACTGGTTGGGAACGGTGTTATTAAAAAAATCGATTTCACCTCGATCTATATCGAAGACATCAAAAGCAAGATCAATATCGACCTTATCAAATCCGCCGGGATTAAGATTGCCTATGATGCCATGCATGGCGCTGGTCAGGGAGTGATGGATCAAATTTTACCATTAGCGGTATCCATCCGCGGTGATTTCAACCCATCGTTCGGGGGCAGTCATCCCGAGCCGCTCCCTCAGAATTCGCCCGGGTTGATGAGTGCCATCGTGAAGAACGGCTGCGACATCGGCATTGCCACCGACGGGGATGCTGACCGGATTGGTGCATATGATGAACAGGGCCACTTTGTCGACTCACATCGTATCTTCGCGCTCCTCCTCAAATATTTTGTTGAAGAGAAAAAAATGACCGGAGAAGTGGCGAAATCGTTTTCCGTCAGCCAGATCATTGATGCCATGTGCAAAAAATACGGCCTGGTGCTCCATGAAACTCCGGTGGGCTTCAAGTATCTCTGTAAGCTTATGATCGAACGGGACATCCTCATTGCAGCGGAGGAAAGCGGCGGACTCGCTGTGAAAGGGCACCTTCCGGAACGTGACGGTACGTATATCGGTCTGCTGCTTGCAGAAATCATGGCAACACGGAAAAAGAAATTGTCCGAATTGGTCACCGAGCTCATGGATGAATTCGGCTGGTATTTCTTCAATCGGAATGATGCCCGCCTTACCGAGAAGGAAAAGAATCGCATCATGGCATTCTATAAAAAAGGACCGAAGCAGATTGCAGGGCTTCCCATACAGCGAATCGAAACGAAGGATGGGTTCAAGCTCTTTGTCGAGAACGGCTGGGTGCTGGTGCGTGCGTCCGGAACTGAGCCGCTGATCCGGTTCTACGCAGAAGCAGAGACACCGGAAAAAGTAGAAATATTGTTAAAAGCGGCGCGGGGGGTGTGAATAAGTAGTTAAGCAGAAGCGTATTTAACCAGTTGAGCTATTAGACCTCTGATAGTTATGTCAGAGGTTTTTTATTCTTAGAAGAAACGAGTGTACCAATGACAGAATTACATCGTGGCGATGAACTCGTTCTTGAAATTACCGATGCGGCGTTCGAGGAGCCGGAGGCCTGAAAATATTTCGCGCGAAGCGCGAATCTATTCCTTACATTGAAAAAGTAAGTCTGGGTGGACACCAAAGTCCCAAGGAGATGCCTTCGGCAAATGGGTGTCCTACGTAAAAGGAAGCTATGTTAAAACGCGGTGATGAACTCGTTCTTGAAATTACGGATGCAGCATTCGAGGGTAAGGCCGTCGCCCGCCACGAGGGATTGGTGGTATTCGTTGAACATGCTGTACCGGGAGATGTTGTCCTTGCGAGGCTTTCAAAAATTAAAAAGAGTTATGCGGAGGCAAAACTCGTCCGCATTGAACGTCCGTCAGCGCTGCGCGTGGATCCTCGCTGCAAATACTTCGGCGTCTGCGGCGGATGCAAATGGCAGCATGTCGAATATCAGGCGCAGCTTCGATTTAAACAGCAGCAGGTCGTTGATTCCTTCGAGCGCATCGGCGGATTTGTGGACGTTCCTCTCCTTCCCATTATTGGTGCCGATGAAATATATTTCTACCGCGGTAAAATGGAATATTCCTTTGCCGAGCAGCAGTGGCTGACATTGCCGCCGCCAAAACCAAAGGAGGGTAATTCACCCGAAGATCGTTCAGGTGAAGAAGGCCCGAACGCCGTACCACTGCCACCGCCGGTTTTTTTAGGACTGCATGTACCGCAGAGGTACGATAAAGTTTTAGACATCGATGAATGCCACCTCCAGTCTGTTGTATCAAATCAGATTTTGAATTTTACGCGCGCCTTTGCCAGGAGGAACAACCTGGACGTCTATGATTCGGACCGCAATAGCGGTTACCTCCGGTTCCTGGTTATTCGCGAGAGCAAGCGGACCAAAGAAGTCATGGCGAACCTGGTCACGTTTGAATCCCGTCCGGAGATCCTCGATAAATATGCGCAGGAATTGAAGGACCATGTCAAAGAAGTCACCACCGTGGTGAATACCATCAACAGCAAAAAAGCACAAATTGCTTTTGGTGAATCAGAAAAAATCTCCCTCGGCAGTGGGTGGATCCACGAACAACTCGGCAGCCGCAATTTCTCGATTTCAGCAAGTTCTTTTTTCCAGACGAATGTCCAACAGGCAGAGAAACTGTATCAGGTCGTCAAAGACTTCGGCGAATTTAAATCGACAGATGTCGTTTTTGACCTGTACTCAGGAACCGGATCCATCGCTATTTTTATTTCGGACGGTGTCAAAGAGGTGGTCGGAATTGAATCTGTGGAGAGTGCGATCCGCGATGCTGAAAAAAATGCACAGTCAAATGGTATCACCAATTGCCAATTCCTGCTGGGAGATCTCAAAGACCGCCTGACCAGCGATACATCCTGGATGTCCTCTCACGCGCATCCGGATGCACTCGTCATCGATCCCCCGCGCAACGGAATGCATCCGAAGGTGGTTGAGGAGATTCTTGCCCTGACACCGGAACGCATAGTCTACGTGAGCTGCAACCCGGCGACTCAGGCACGCGATGTCAAATTACTTTGTGCTGAACAATACCGTTTGGTCAGGCTGCAGCCGGTCGATATGTTTCCCCATACATTTCATATCGAGAATGTCGCACTTCTGCTGAGGAATGAGCACAGACCCTAATACCACATTTCATATGGAATGTGGAACTCCTACGGAGTTCTCCATTAACTATTTTGAAAGTACTAAAAACGTTCAATCCCTACGGGATTGATGATTATTAAATCAGAGTGAACGACTCCGTAAGAGTCGAATGTTTGTAATTCAAAAGCAGAACAAATCAAAAGAACTCCGTTAGGAGTTCAACATCGTTCGCCAGACTTGCTACTGCAATTGTTTTGCCCGGAGGACTTCATCCCGCCGAATGGTCGACCGCGGAATGATATTCGTCAGGTTCCTCTCAATTCGTACGGGCTCAATCAATTCTATGAATTTCGCCTCTATGGTTTCCGTCACACTGTCTGCCTTCTCAACGCGAAAATGAATTGGCACCATGATCGACGTGTCCGGAAAATATTGCCACCTCAAAGAACAGCTGTGATCGGAACTGGTAAAGGAATTCGTAGAGGAAACGCTGTCGATCCTATTTCTTCCGGCGCTGTAGGTGAGCGTGAAACTCAGCGGCCGGTATTTGAAATGGATTTTTGCGAGGATGTCGAATGTGGTATTGGAGTCGGAGGTCACGATACTCGTGCGCTCGATATGAATCCAAGGCGTGCGGTCGAAGGTGAATTCCTTCAGAAGAAGTTCACGGTCCCAGGCAGAAATCGCCGTGTCTTTCTCGGGAAAATGCACGGCGAGATTTTTCAGGTATTCGCTGCTTCTGGCAACAATCTTTCCTTTTCCTGTATTCAAATCCACGGACTGGTCGATATTGACGGTGGAACGCCATTCATCAGAATACGAAGGAAGAAATGCGAGGAAGAGGACGCAAAGGAGAAATGCCGAACTGAAGCCGGCGAGTCCGCTCCATTGCCGCCATCGTTTTAACCACAGAAGGTCTCGTTTGCTGTCGAAATAAATTGCCGCAAAGCCAAGCAGAAACGGGAACGACCACAGCGCAAAAAACAAAATATAGAATGCGTTCAATACGGCGTACATCCACATGGGTTGTGTGGCATGAAGCGCCATGGAACGTCCTATAAAATCGAATCCTTCTGAAAACAACAATCGGTACATGAAATGCGGCGCGAGTATCCAGAAAAGAAATTTCAGCCACGGCCGCCGGACCATCATCGCAAGAGCAAGGAAGAACAATCCGACTGCGGGGGAGAGCGCCACTTTGACGTTGATCAATAACAGGAGAAGGATGAACACGAGAAGGAAAACAAAGGAGCGAAGGAACCAGCGGTACGGGTCATGACTCAAATGAATCCGCGGTGACAGTTTGAGCGAAACAACGATTCCTGCCAGTGCCGCAAATAATCCAAGGAGGAGATATCCCTCAGGCTGGGCAACCCAGGGATATCGTGTGCCCTTGAGAAACCCGACGATATTCTCCGAAAGCCAGACAAAGGATTGAATGAGTAATGCAAAAAGAAAAAGTTTAAGAGCGGGAAGAACCGGGCGCTGACCTCGTTCAACTTCAGTACGCCGCCGCCGTACGATTAAAAGGATGCCGAGCGCGAAGGCGATGGTGAGTGCGATGAACACGGAGAGTGTCCAGAGAGGGAAGAAGATCGGAGTGTGGCCGATCTGGACCAGGTAATAACGGTCGTTCCTTTCCTTCGGTACCCCGTCGTCGAACCGGTGCACCAACGCGTAAACGAGATCACCGCTTTGCTTTAAGCCGGAAGGTTGAAAATGGTCGAAATCGTCCTGAGGCGTGTGGATGGGATCGTTTACGTTTGATGTAAAATCAATTGCCGGAATATTTTTTTCCAAAAAGGGCTCGTGATCAGATCCGACGCCGCCGGATGGCATCGCACTCATGAGCGTAAAAAAATGTGTCGGGTAGGATAATCCGGTGTAGCCGAGTTTCTGGTATTCTTCATATGCCGCTTTCACCAGCCAGGGCGCCGTATTCCCTTGGCGGCTGTCCAACGTGGGAATCAACCAGCCGGACCCGTTTGCCATGTCCAGCTCCAGCATCAGTGCGACGCTGTCCAGCTGCTGAAAATGCTGAACAAAATATTTTGATCCAACCAGTCCGGCCTCTTCGCCGCCGAACAGGCAGAAAACGATTGTGGACTGATGCTGTTCTTTTGAAAGGACACGCGCAAGCTCTATCACCGATGCCGCACCCGACCCATCGTCGTTTGCACCGGGGATCTCCGGTCCTGCGGAGTCGATGTGTCCGCCGACGACAATAATGCGGTTTGTCTTTCCATGCAGCACACCGATCACAACTCCGGTCCTCGTATTGCTGGACGAACGAGTCATGTCGTTATCCGCCGCAGCAATTTCCATGATGGAGACATCCGTTAAACCGAACTCGCGAAACTTGTCGAGCGCATAGACCATTGCCTGCCGCTCATTCGGCGACCCCATGGGCCTCGCGCCAATGGTGACCGAAAGATGTTTGAGATATGAAAGGGCACTCTCTGTTGAAAAAGGCGTTTGCGAAAAGACGAACGAGGGAATGAGAAGAATGAAGAACAAGAGTCGTTTCATAATCTGCTTTCTTCGGTGATTGGGATCTCGTTTGAGGAGAGATACTGTTCGAAAAACGAAGCGATTGAATTTTTATAAGACTCCCCGCCGATTTCCCAGACGTCGTTGTGGTCTGCGCCCTGAACAAGGAGCAGCTGCTTCGGATGGTTTGCGGCTTCATAGAGCAGCTTGGAGTACTCGGACTTTATAAAGGAGTCGTTTTTTCCGTGGGCAATGAGCACCGGAACGTGCACACGGTGAATATCTTCTATCGGTGCAACCAGTCTCGCTTTGAAGTTTGCCAATTTCTGCGATTGTACCAGGGCGACGTTCCGCAGGAAGTGCCAGGGCAGTTTGATGATCCGCTTCTGATAATCGACGAAGACAATCTTCAGTGCCGAGTAGCTTCCTTCCGAAACGATGCAGGCGATCCGGGGGTCAAGTGCGGCCGCCTGGATTGCGACTGCGCCGCCCATCGAAGTTCCATAGATGCCGATGTTGCCCACGGACGCATCTGTCCTGGATTGCAGGTACGTGATGACCGCCGCGACATCGCGCTTTTCATAAAAACCGTATGTGCAGTAATACCCTTCACTCTCCCCATGCTGGCGCGAGTCATAGAGGAAAATATTAAATCCCCGTTGAAAGAGAGCCCGCGTAAATTCAACTCCTGCAATTTTACAGTCACCAACGCCATGAAGGAAAATAATGGTGCCTTTGGTGTTGTTCTTTTGATGAACGAACCAGCAATTCAATTTTAATCCATCAAACGTTTCGATCGCAACGTCCTCCTGGGGAAGGCCCGCATCGTTCGGCTCCAGGATGGTGGTGAAGCGCGCGTACCATTCCTTCTTCCGGCGGACAGGTTTTAAAAGAATGAGCGGTCCGGCCACGAGAAGAACAAAGGTCGCCTGAATAAGAAAAAGAATGGCGAGAATGATCAGGTTATATATGAATTCCATTACCGCTCTGCATTGATCTGAGGTCCTGAGATGATGAAATCTCTCTCTTTTAGAATATATTAAGGCATCGGGATGGAAGCAAGCAATGGGAGCCCTCTTTGCGGGCTTGAATGACGCCCCAGCGCTTGCTATCTTGCAGGAGAGCTCCCCAACCTTTTCAATAACCAAAGGTCTAATTCTATGTCTGACACACTTAGGAATTCCGGCAGTATGTTGGCGAATGATACTGAACTGATTATGCAAGCCCAGCGTGGAAATATGAATGCATTTGAACAGCTTGTTCAGCGGTACGACAAACGGGTCCTGACGATCGCGGCGGGATATGTGAGCAGCTCCGACGATGCAAAGGATATCTATCAGGAGGTGTTTTTCCGTGTGTACAAAGGCCTCCCGAAATTCCGGTTTGAAAGCGAATTCTCAACATGGCTTTTCCGGATTACGACGAATGTCTGCTTGAGTCATCGGATGCGGGGGCGAAAACATGCCCATACGTCACTCGATCAGAATATGAACGATGAAGAAGGGCGGCCGCAGGCATTAAAAGAAACCCTGACCGATCAGACAACAGCCGACCAGCAAACGCACGATTCGGAAATATCGGCGAGAGTGGAACAGGCTCTGAAAACTCTTTCTCCCCGGCAGAGAATGGTTTTTTCACTGAGGCATGATGACGGCTACAAATTGAAAGAGATCGCCGTGATGCTTAAATGCAGTGAAGGAGCGGTGAAAAGGTATTTATTTGAGGCCACGACGCGATTAAGGAAGCAATTAAAAGAATTCGCGGTCTGAACCAGAAAGTGAGAACGGAAATATGAAACACAAACAATTTAAAGAATGGCTCCAGCTTTCTTTATATCAGGAATTAAGCGAACAGGAGCGGACGATTCTCGAAGATCACCTTCTTGCATGCGAATCCTGTCGTAGTGAAATGCAGGAATTGAAAAAATTCCACGAATTGCTGGCGTACCGCCGGCCTCTCGAGATTCAGGAACCGTTGATACAGGATGCGCGGAGAACTCTGCGTCTGCGGATCCTCGCAGAAGCAGAACAACGGTCCCTCTGGACAAAATTACGCGGCGTGATGGACGGAATGATCTCCCGTCCGGTTCAAGCGGCGCTGGCCGGGACTGCGACGCTCGCGGTTGGAATTCTTGTCGGGTATCTCGTGTTCAAATTCCCCACGGAGAACAATTTCACACTCGCACGACTCTCCTCCGCATCCACGGCGATGGATGCAGGTGAGCCTCAAATTACCAATATTCGTTTCGTTGACCGAAATGCGCAAAGCGGAGATGTGGAGTTTACTTTTGAAACGATTACCCCCATGCATATTCGCGGCAACGTGAATGATGAACGGGTGCAAAAAGTTCTGGCTCGGGCGCTCGTCAGTGACCAGAATGCAGGAACCCGTCTTCGCGCGGTCAATATGATCGGTACGCAAATGGAGCAAAAATCCAACGGAGTTCCCAAACTGGAGACAGAAATTAAAACGGCACTCATCACCGCGCTTCTCCATGACAGGAATCTCGGTGTACGAAGGGAAGCGATAAACGTGCTGAAAAATTATTTGCCGGATCCGGCTATTGTCCATGCCTTTCTCAACGTTCTGGCGAACGAAACAAATACCGGATTAAAAATTACGGCAATCAATTCGCTGGACTTGTCAAAATATGAAAACCAGCCGATGAACCAGGAAATTCTTGAAATGCTCAAGAATAAAGCGAAATCGGACGATAATAACTATATCAGAATCAAAGCAAAGTTGGCACTGCAGGAGGTGCAATAATGAAAACACGCAATCGTATACTTATGGCCGCCATCGCGGCAGCATTCGTAATCTCATGTTCCTTCGCCGAAGATGAAGGAGTACAGACAAAATCCTTTTCGGTCGGTAAAGGAGGCACGCTCGAAGTGACAACCAGTGTGGGAGATATCCGGATTTCGACCTGGGAAAAAAATGAAGTCTATGTGAATGTCGAAGGACTGGATGATGAAGACGTCAGTCAGGTGAAGATGTCGCAAAACGGAAATGTCGTGCGGGTGGCTTACCGGACACGATGGGGCGAAGGATCCGGTCATATCCGGTTCAATGTCAATATTCCCTCCCAGTTCAACCTGGATCTGAACACCTCCGGAGGAAATTTAGAGGTCAAAGGAGGAATCACGGGGAAGATCGATGGATCGACCTCCGGCGGCGATATCAAACTGGGAAATGTGTTCGGCGGACCAGTGGATGTCTCCACGTCCGGCGGAGACATCATCACAGGAAAGATGGAAGGAGAGGGTCATCTTAAAACCGCAGGCGGTGATATACACGTCGGCAGCGTTAACGGATCGCTCTATGTCAACACTTCGGGCGGTAATATTCAGGTGGAGACGGTTTCAAAAACCCTTGAAGCAAAAACCGCCGGCGGAGATATCGTGATTGGCGACGTCGGCGGAGAAGCCCGGGTTTCAACTTCCGGCGGCGACGTCAACGTTGGAAAAGTTTCAGGGAAAGCAACGCTGAGCACGGCGGGCGGCGACATTGAACTCAAAGGCGCCAGCGGCAAAGTCAGTGCAAGAACTTCCGGCGGCGATGTGAAATTGGAGAATATCACCGGTTCCATTGATGCGAAGACTTCAGGCGGAGAGGTGGAAGCGGAATTAATCCCCAGCGGGAAAGGCGGGAGCAAACTGACGTCAGCGGGCGGAGATATCCGGCTCTATATTGCAGAAGATTCTAAAGCGACCATCGAAGCAACGATCCGCCTTGACGGCTGGGGCTGGAAAAAAAGCCATTATGTGGTGAAATCTGAATTTCCTAAAGAATCCTACGTGACGGACGAGGAATCGAATGAAATCCATGCGGTCTATAAACTCAATGGGGGCGGCGAAGTGATCGAACTCAGCACCTCCAATTCAAATATCGAAATTCACAAACTGCGTCATTAAAACGGATTTTAAGGATTAACGGATTGTCATTGTCACCATTAAACATAAACGGAGGAACTCCATGAAAAAAATACTGATGCTCCTGTTCATAATCCTGGCGATGTCGGTGGTTCTCCTCGCCCAGGACAAGTCCAATGATCCGTCAGATTTTCAGACAAAATCCTTCACGGTTCAGAAGGACGGATTGCTTGAAGTCGAAGTAGAACCGGGCGCGGTCCGGATAGAGCCATGGGAAAAGGATGAAGTGATGGTTGAGGCGGAAGGG
>RPQN01000054.1 GCA_003819715.1 Ignavibacteriota bacterium
CTGGTAACCGGTGAGATGGAGCAGGCTGTACAGGAGCATGGAGCCATGCCCGCCGGACAGAATAAACCGGTCTCGATTATACCAGTGCATATTTGCCGGATTATGGTTGAGGTGTTTTGTCCACAGGACATAGGCCACCGGTGCCATCCCCATAGGCATGCCGGGATGTCCGGATTTTGCCTTTTGGACGCCGTCCATGGAAAGTGTTCGGATCGTATTAATGCAAAGCAGATCTAATGCAGTTGAACTCATTGTCGTGATCTCCGTTGATTCAATGATATAATAAAAAAGGTGCAACAGCTAAGATAATGAAGCTTTGCAGAAATTCAAAGCAGCGAACGACGGACCTTATGCCGAAGTCGGACTCTGCGGTGTATATTCTTCGTTAAACCGGTACGGGAAAATTGATTTGTGGACCGGATGGGTGATGGTCAGGACGGGGCTCTGCGCACGGCGTACCACTTCCTCCGTCGTATTACCGATTTGCACGCGCCGCATCCCGCGTGCGCCATGCGTACCCATAATAATTAAATCTGCTTCATACTCTTCCGCAAGCCGTACGATGGAATTTTCCGGTTCAATATCGCGCCCGACGATTCGTTCCACTTGAATTTCTTTTGAATGGTCGTGATAGAGACTCAGGTCGGGGAAGTTCTGCACGAGCAGTTCCGGATGCTGCACTGTTAAATCGACCGTGTGAAGGAGAATAATTTTCGCCGTATACCTGCGGGCAATGGAAACCGCATAAGGAATAGCATAATTTGCGTACTCAGAAAAATCGGTGGGACAGAGTATCGTTTTGATTTTCCACGGCTGTACATGATCGGACGGACGGATGGAGATCACCGGCGCCCTGCAGAGACGAACCACACGCTCGACAGAACGTCCGAGTAAATGGTGAGAGGTATGCCCCAGACCTTCCGTAGCAATAACGACGGCGGCATACCGGTTTGCCTCTGCTTCCTGGATAATTTCGTGATACGCGGGACCGAAATGGATGTGCGTGCTGGTCGATTGGGGATTCAGAGATGCGCGTTCGATGAGCTCCGCGAATTTCTGCTGCGCAACAGCAGAAACTTTTTTCCGGCGTTCCGATTTTTTCTTCTCGTCCTGCATTAAATACTCCAGAGGATCCATTTCATTTTCGTCGACATAGAGCAACTTAATGTGTCCGTGTTCGTTTTTCGCAAGAAACGCCGCATAGCGGACCGCGTGGAGAGCCGCGTCGGAGAAATCGGTGGGGCAGAGAATTCGATTTAAGGTATACATGAGTACTTTGGTGCCCTGAGATAACAAAGAGTGAGGCTTTTTTTGCGAAGAAGCAAGAAAGAACTCCATATGATGCATGGCTGAGAAATAAGGAGAATGAAGGGTCTGGTTCACGAATTTTGATCAATTTTTTAGTGGTCTGAGCATCGAGAGATGGAATAACAGCGGGGAATATTCGCTCCGAGTGCGAACTCTTTCGTGCCTCCCTGTTATCCGGTGCCATCAGGTTCAAATGAACTGGTTTTCACCACCTGAGTCCTCCGGCGTCCCTTCTGATAAGTGCTTGCAATAGAATCGATGGAGATGTATCTTCCATATATACTCTCGAAAAATTCTATGAAACAGGGATCGACAATACTTGTTGTAGACGATGAAGATATGCACCGTCTCATCCTGAAAAGACTACTGGAAAAGAAGGGCTATACCGTATTGGATGCCGCAAACGGTGCAGAAGGATTAGAAGTGATGCGGACGCTCAAAGTCGATTTGGCAATTGTCGACCTGGAAATGCCGGTGATGGATGGGCTGGAATTTACCAGGTGGGTCAAAGATATCACCCCGGAATTTCCGGTGATCATTATTACGGCCCATGCTGCAAATTTTTCTCCGCAGGATATACTTACGGCAAACGTCGAAGCGTTCATCCAGAAACCGATTGAGACAGAAGAGCTGCTCAGAACGATTGAACAAATATAAATGTCATCAAGAGCGTATGAACACGAAAGGCTCCGGCAATCACGGAGCCTTTTTCTTTTCAATTCAATGGAATATCCCCCGACGGTTTCAGGGGGAGTTCATTATCATTATTGAGGATAGTGATTTGCCGGTTCGATTCGGTAGGAATGAGTTATTGTTGCGCTCGCCGAGAGAATCGCGGATACGGAGCAATACTTTGACACGGAAAGTTCTATTGCCCGTTCCACGTCTTCTGTCTTAATGCCGTCGCCGTAGAAGACATATTCGACATGGATCTCAGTAAAAATTTTTGGATGTTCATCCCGTTCGACCGCTTTCACATTGCATTCATATCCCATCACGGGGCATTTTTTCTTTTTGAGAATGGGGATGACGTCCATGGAGGTGCATCCTGCGAGCGCCATCAGCACGAGGTCTTTCGGAGTCGATGCGGCGCCGCTGCCGCCGGCTTCCGCTTTTGTATCCATCATCACCCAGTGATTTGATCCGGCTTTGGCGGCAAACGTGTTGCCTTGAAGTTGTTTGAGGAAGATTTCTTTGGTCATATCGGCGGTATTTCTCAGGTGAATTATTCGTGAAGGAAAATCAACACGATATTGATTCTCACGTCTATGAGATGAGCAGAACAGGAAAAGGATTCAGAGAACAAGAAGGATTGGAAATTGAATTCTGAACGTTGAACCGCTGCGCCGGCGCGGATCAAAGAATCAATGACGGAGATAATAGAGACGGTGATTTACTCTAAAGGATCTGCAACATCATCTATATGTATTTCCGCGTCAATTTCTTCAAGAGGCGTGATGGGCGTGCCATCGGGTGATATCAGGGGATTCTCTTCCAGTTTTCCCTGTTTCTTCTCGAGCTGGCGCTTCCGTTTCTCTTCCTGTTTTTTCTGACGTGCAATTTCTTTCTTCCGTTTTTCAAATTTATATGAGGCAGAATTTTTTTCCACTACCCATCTCCTGTAATGTCCACTATGGTTCACCTGGCGCTGAAATCGCGCGGATGTGGTAATAACGTAATTATCTTTTTCGAGAAGTCAAAATAAATCCTTCCGAATGCGGCCGGCGTTTACGCCGGGCATTCGGAAGGGCAATAGGGGTGCTACGTTCCGGCGGAATAATCCTCGTTATATTTCGCTTGTTCCTTGGTGAGTTTATCGATCGTATATCCCATGGTCGAAAGTTTCACTCCGGCAATTTCCTGATCCTGTGCCGCAGGAATATCGTACACTTTGTTCTCCAGCCGCCTGCCTTTTTTATGGCTATCCACAAGCCGGAGCTGAGACATAAATTGATTTGCAAACGACATATCCATGACTTCCGACGGATGTCCTTCTGCCGCGGCAAGGTTCACGAGACGGCCTTGGGCGAGTAAAAAGATACGCTTGCCGTTCTTCAAAGTATATTCCTCGTTATCCTTGCGAACTTCCCGTTTGCCTTGCGAGACTTTTTCCAGGTCCGGGATATTGATTTCGCAGTCGTAGTGTCCCGTATTGCAGACGATCGCGCCATCCTTCATGGATTTGAAATGCCGTTCCACGATGATATCTTTGACGCCGGTGGCGGTCACGAAGATATCGCCGATTTTTGCCGCGTCGTCCATTTTCATAACGCGGAATCCTTCCAGCGTGGCCTTCAATGCGGCGGTCGGCTTCACTTCCGTGATAATCACATTTGCGCCAAGTCCTTTTGCACGGAGCGCAACGCCTTTCCCGCAGTGCCCAAAACCGGCGACCACCATATTTTTCCCCGCGATCAAAACACTCGTTGCCCGGAGAATGCCGTCGAGTGTCGATTGGCCTGTTCCGTACACATTGTCAAAATCCCATTTCGTCTCGGCGTCGTTCACCGCGATCACGGGATATTGGAGCGCACCGTCGTTCGCCATTGCACGCAGGCGATGCACGCCGGTGGTGGTTTCTTCCGTGCCGCCGATAACGGTTGGGATTAATTCCTGATGTTTATTGTGCACCGTAAAAATGAGGTCTGCACCGTCGTCGAGCGTGAGCTGCGGTTTAAACTTCAGGGTTTCTTCAATGCACCAGTAAAATTCCTTCACATTCATCCCATGCCATGCAAAAATGCTTATCCCTTCGGCAGCCAGTGCAGCGGCAACATCATCCTGTGTTGAAAGAGGATTGCAACCGCTCCAGCTGACCTCGGCTCCAGCGGCGGCAAATGTTTTCACCAGGACCGCCGTTTCTTTCGTCACATGGAGACATCCGGCAATTTTATAGCCTTTGAATGGTTTCGTTTTGCTGTATTTTTCCTTCAGGGCCATTAATACCGGCATCCGGGATTCTGCCCATTCGATGCGAAGTGAACCGGCTTTTGCCAGTGAGAGATCTTTTACTTTAAATTTATTTTTTTTCTCGTCCATAGCCTTATTTCAAAAAGTGATTGAGTGTATTCCATAATGAATTAAGTTGTTGAACAGGGGAAAATTCTACTTTACTGCTTTCTGCAGGATTTTTACTAAATCCAGATTTTCCCATGTAAATTCCTTGCCCTCGCGTCCGAAATGTCCGTAGGCCGCCGTTTTACGGTAAATCGGGCGGCGAAGGTCCAGCCGCTTGATGATCCCGCGCGGTGTGAGATCGATTTCCTTCATGACGATATCTGCGAGCTGCGCATCGGGAATAACGCCGGTCCCGAATGTATTGATTTGAATGGATACCGGTTCTGAAACACCGATTGCATAGGCGACCTGGATCTGGCATTCGCTCGCCAGTTTTGCCGCAACGATATTCTTTGCAATATGTCGTGCAGCATATGCTGCGCTGCGGTCGACTTTCGTCGGATCTTTGCCGGAGAATGCGCCGCCGCCGTGCGGTGCGCGCCCGCCGTAGGTGTCGACCACAATTTTCCGCCCGGTCAATCCGCTGTCGCCATGCGGTCCGCCAACTTCAAATCTGCCGGTGGGATTGACATAATAACGGGTTTTATTGTCCAGCATTCCGGACGGAATAATATTCCGTACGATCAATTCAATGACGTCTTCTTTGATCTTTTTCTGCGTGACGTCCGGATCATGCTGCGTTGAGACGACCACCGTATCGACGCGGATGGGCTTGCCATGATCGTCATATTCGACCGTCACCTGGGATTTTGCATCCGGGCGAAGGTACGGCATGAGGGCCGGCTGTTTTTTCCGAACGGTTGCCAGACGGAGAACGAGTTTGTGTGCATACATAATCGGCGCCGGCATTAATTCGGGGGTTTCCGAGGATGCATAGCCAAACATCATTCCCTGGTCGCCCGCACCGCCGGTATCCACGCCCTGTGCAATATCCGGCGACTGGGAGTGAATGGAGGAAAGGACAGAACATGAATCCGCATCAAATCCGACTCCTGCCTTCGTGTAGCCGATGTCGCGAATGACATTGCGCACTATTTCTTGAACTTCAATATATCCCTTTGTGGTAATTTCCCCGCCGACGAGCACCATCCCGGTAGTGACAAATGTTTCACACGCGACACGCGAAGTCTTGTCCTGTTCGAGCAGCGCATCGAGTACCGCGTCTGAAATCTGATCGCAAACTTTATCGGGATGCCCTTCCGAGACAGATTCCGATGTGAATAGATTTCTCATTTTTTCTCCGTAGTGATTTATTGGTTATACCTATTTTCTCGTAAACCGATGAACCAGATCGGTGCTGCCCTGGTCTGCCGTGTGTCAATAAAATTCCAGTTCGGATGAGTCGCCGATATTAATCCGTTTGTACGATCCCCGGACCACCGCGTTGGTGCCGATGAGCGATGCTTCGAGGAGAGAATCCACGACGGTTGCCCCTTCGCCGACGATGGAATTTCGGATAATGGAGTTATCGATGATGGTCTGATCGGCGATGGTTGCATTGGGCCCGATAATGGAGTTGCTAATTTTTGCTTTTGGAGATAAAAAAACCGGCGGCTGGATCACGACCCCTTTAACAGGCGGTGGCACCGGTAGAAATCCGAGAAGATGCTGGTTCGTGGCAAGCAGGGTCTCCGGTTTTCCGCAATCAAACCATCCCTCGACGGGGAAGGGTTGCATCTGCTCGCCGCGTTCAATCATCATCTGAAGGGCATCGGTCAATTGAAACTCGCCCTTGGTGCGTGTATCGGTCTTGATCATGTCGCTTAAACATTCCTGCAGGAGCTGGGGCTGCGTTATATAATAGAGGCCGACGATTGCGAGATTGCTTTTCGGATTCTCCGGCTTTTCAATCAATTGCACGATGCGTCCGTCCTTCGTTTCTGCAACGCCAAATCTTCTTGGATCATCAACCCGTTGTACGCCAATCTGCGTGTGTTGGTGAGCGATCATCGACTTCAGGTTGACGTCAAAGATCGTATCGCCGAGGATGATCAGAAGCGGTTTGCTGGAAAACGTCGCCCGGGAGAGGTAAATGGCATGGCCCAGCCCAAGACGCTCTTCCTGTTCCACAAAATCAAATTTTATGGTGTAATTTTTCAATGCGTATTCTTTGATCAACTCGCCGAGATATCCGACAATAATCGTGGCTTCTTGAAAGCCGGCTTCGATAATTTTATCAAGAATATGCCCGATGATCGGCTTTCCGGCAACATTAAGCATCACCTTCGGTACGGAATACGTATGCGGACGAAGTCGGCTGCCAACACCTGCAACGGGAATAATTGCTCTCATAAATTGCGATCGATTCAATTGAAAAATTTTATATAAAAATACAGAAGAATTCCCTCACTTACAAACGGAACTCTTTCTTGAACGATCTCCCTCCCCGGCTGTAAGCCGTACGCCGGCGGAAGTGGATCCGCTGCACAACCATTGGAGCGGCAGAGGGGGCGCCCCGCCGATTTTTATTAAAAAAAATTAAGGCGCACTTGTTTGTTTTGGGAAACTTCCTTACAATTAATATAGTAAAGTAAAGTAGAATGTTTTCTCTCGTCTGTCGTCACTCGTCACTTGTCACTTGGCAATATTTAACAGGAGGATACTTATCTTATGAGCATCAGTAAACTTGCAGCATCTATTACTGAATCGCCCACGCTGAAATTAAATGAAGCGGCGGCAAAGCTTCGCGAGCGCGGGGAAGCAGTGGTCCATCTTGGAGCGGGTGAGCCGAAGAATAAAGCGCCCATCAGTGCCATTCTCAGTGCGGCCGCAAAGCTCAACACGGGTGATATCAAATACACACCCACGGACGGTATTGGCTCCTTAAAGAAAGCGGTGGTTCGGTACACGGAAGAGAATTACGACAGAATGGTCAGCACCGACAATGTGATTATTTCTCAGGGTGCGAAGCAGGCGCTGTTTGCGCTGCTCTATACGCTGATCAATCCTCAGGATGAAGTCATAGTCCTGGCGCCGTACTGGGTGAGTTATCCGGAGATGATCCGCATGGTGTACGGAGTGCCGGTGATCGTGAAACCGGATGACGGCCGCTTTATTCCGTCGATCAAGGATATCAAAGAAGCCGTCAGTTCTTATACGAAAATGATTATTGTCAACAGCCCGAATAATCCTTCCGGCGCTATTTATCCTGATTCCTTAATTGCGGAATTGGTCGAGCTCTGCGAGGCAAAAGGGATCTATCTGGTGATGGATGATATCTATCAGAAACTGGTGTTCGAAGGGAAAAAATCCCCCATCGCATATCAGTTCACCAAGAAAGATATTGAGTCAACAAAAGTGATCACCATCAACGGCATTTCGAAACTGTACGGGATGACGGGATTTCGTGTGGGGTGGGTGGTCGCGAGCAAGGAGATCGTCGAAGTGATGGCAAATGTCCAGGGGCAAATTTCTTCCTGCACGTCCGTCCTTCTTCAAGCCGGCGCTGAAGGTGCCCTCAATGGACTTCAGAGTGCGGTGGAAAGTCTGCGTCTGACGCTGGAAAATAACCGCAATGTGATGATTCAGGAATTGAAGTCGTTCACCGGCATCAAACTTATTCCGCCGGATGGAACATATTATTGCCTGCCTGATTTCCGCGCATACAGCAACGACTCCGTGGCGCTCTCGGATTTCCTCCTCAAGAAAGCGCTCGTGGTCACTGTTCCGGGAAGAGAGTTCGGCATGGAAGGGCATTTGCGGATCAGTTATGCAACAACGGTGAAAGATGTGAAGACGGGTATCGAGCGCATCAAGTGGGCGCTGGATCCAAATTCTCCTAACGAAATATATATCGGTGAACGTAAACTTGTGCGAGACTGGCTATGAACAATATCTTGAATATTAAAACACCGGCAGAAAACGAAGCAACGGCCCTGAAGAGTGATTACGGACTGGACAATTGCGGGATCAGCAACCTCCGTAAGGCATACTGGAATCTGACCACCGAAGCGCTGTATGAAGAGATCGTGTTCCGCAACGAGGCAAAAATTTCGCACCTCGGTCCGATTATCGCGAACACCGGCAAACATACCGCGCGATCGGCAAACGATAAATTTGTCGTGAAGGAGGCAAGCACCGAAGAAAATATCTGGTGGGGCGAGTATAACCGCCCGGTGAGCACCGATAAGTTCAACGGGCTCGTGAACCGCATGCAGGGATTTTTACAGGGCCGGGATGTCTTCATCCAGGATTGCTACGCCGGCGCAGATCCCAGTTACCGGATGCCGATCCGCATCATCACCGAGCACGCATGGCATTCGCTGTTCGCGCGCAATATGTTCATTCTTCCGAAGACTGCGGAAGAGTACAAACGCCACGTTCCGGAATTTACCGTCCTTGCGCTGCCCTCATTTAAAGGATCTCCCACGATTGACAGCACACCGGGCGATACCCTGATTGTTCTGAACTTCGAACAGAAGCTGTGCATCATCGGCAATACCGCATATGCCGGCGAAATAAAAAAATCGGTGTTTACCATTCTCAATTATCTGCTCCCCCTGCAAGGCGTCATGTCGATGCACTCCTCCGCCAATGTCGGGACAAAAAACGACTCAGCCATTTTCTTCGGCCTTTCCGGAACCGGAAAGACGACGCTCTCGGCTGATCCAAAACGCGGCCTGATCGGCGATGATGAACATGGCTGGAGCGATGAAGGCGTCTTTAATATTGAAGGCGGATGTTATGCAAAAGTGATTCGTCTTTCATCGTCGGCGGAGCCTCAAATTTATGCGACCACACAGCGGTTCGGCACTATTCTGGAAAACGTCGTCTTCGATCCGATTACACGCAAAATTGATCTCGACGATGAATCGATTACGGAAAATACGCGTGCATCCTACCCGCTGGAGTACATCGAGAACGCCATCCCGGAAAAGATGGCAGGCCATCCGAAGAATATTGTGTTCCTGACTTGCGATGCCTCCGGGGTGTTGCCGCCGATTGCGAAGTTGACGCCCGAGCAGTCGATGTATCAGTTTATTTCTGGATATACCTCAAAGATCGCAGGAACAGAAGTGGGACTTGGCAAAGAACCGGAAATGACATTCAGCACGTGTTTTGGCGCGCCGTTTATGGTGCTTCAACCGTCATTCTATGCCGACCTGCTGAAGCGGAAAATTTTAAAATACGGCGTCAATTGCTGGCTGCTGAACACCGGCTGGATCGGCGGACCGTTCGGCATTGGCAAACGAATCAGCATCAAATATACGCGTGCATTGCTCAATGCGGCGCTGGACGGTTCGCTGTTGAATGTCAAATACCGCAAAGATTCCGTCTTCGGATTTGACGTGCCGGTTTCATGCCCGGATGTGCCTGAAGGGATTCTCAATCCTGCGGATTCCTGGCCCAGCAAAAAAGCGCACGAAGATAAGTATAAAAGTCTTGCAACCCGGTTTATCGAAAACTTTAAGAAGTTCGAATCGACGTGTCCGCCGGAGGTCATCAAGGCGGGTCCTAAAGTTTAAACGAGCCGTTTCTTCAAGACTATTTTAGGAACAGGAACGAAAAAGCCGCTCTGTCTCACGACAAAGCGGCTTTTTTATTGATGAACACGTTGATGGACAACAATGATTATTTTCGCGCGCCCAGTTGACGATCGGCCATGATCACACTGACCGGTGAGTCGCCGATCATCTCGAGCATGGCAATAATGTCGCCTGCGTTCTTTTCCTCTTCCACCTGTTCGTTGACAAACCACTGCAAAAATATCTCCGCCGCGTAGTCTTTTTCCTTCGATGCCAGTTCATAGAGCTTGTGAATGCGTACGGTTACTTTTTGCTCATGCTCAAGGATCTGTTTAAATATATCCAGTGGTGTCTTAAATTTTGTTGCCGGCTGATCGATCGCTTTCAATGTGACTGCACCGTTGCGGTCAATGAGATACCTGTATAATTTCATCGCGTGTCCGGTTTCTTCCTGATATTGAATACGCGTCCAGCTTGCGAATCCGGGAAGATTCTGCGATTCGAAATGCGCCGACATGGAAAGATAGAGATACGCCGAAAATAGTTCGAAATTAATTTGTTCGTTGACAGCCACTTGAAGCGGTTTGCTGATCATAGAGCCTCCGTTAGAGTTTGAGTTCCTCTATAAAACGAGAATGGAATACGTTTGGTTCCGCGTTTCGTCCCAGCGAAAAGAAAATCCCATTGAAATCCTGCCAAATCAGAAGTATATTCCATAAGATTGTTACGGTTATGTGACTAGCAGAAAGAAAGAATGCCTACTTACGATTATCGCTGTAAATCTTGCGGCCATGAATTTGAAGAGTTCCAATCCATGTCGTCGGAACCGTTGACCATTTGTCCGAAATGTGCCAAACCGTCGCTCAAACGCTTAATGTCGAGCGGCGTCGGTCTCATATTTAAAGGGAGCGGATTTTATATAACGGATTACAAAAAATCCAATACGTCCACTGGTTCCGGTCCGAAAACAGAGTCGAAACCTGAAGCCGGATCGGGATCCAAGCCGGATTCGAAAAAAGAATCCAAAACGGGATCGAAAAAGGAATCCAAACCGGAGACCCCGCCGCCCTCAAAACCGCCTGCCGATACGTCGTCCAGTGCGGATAAAAAGTAAATTGATGTGATTCCCCGGCAAGGGGGATGATGTTCCCTAGCTCTTCCGGCTGACGTCAAAACCAACCCGCTGGAGTGTGCGGGCCGCGTCGTTTGAGACCGTGCGATTCTCAAAGGAAAGTCTGAATGTTCCGCCGCGCCCCTCGCGCACCTTAATCAGTTCCATATCTTTAATATTGATATTCTTCTTTGAGAGCGAGGAAGTCAAGCGGGCAAGCTCGCCGGGTTTATCCTCCACGAAGACAGACAGGTCCACCAGCGGCGACAGAAATCCTTTCATCGAAGGAGGAATCCGCATACGAAGGCGGCGGGACGTGTGAAATTCTGTTGACAGCCGGGAAGGGCGGGAATGGACCGCCGCTGCCATACGTTCTAATTGATTGATATATAATCGCAGGGCTTTATCGATTTCCTTCCGGTTGGCGGACAGGATGTCCTTCCACATTTCAAATTTGCTTGATGCAATGCGCGTCATATCGCGGAATCCGCCTGCAGCGAGAGCGAGATGCGTTGAAGCATGCGGATGACGGTTCCCGACGGTATTCATGAGCGCAACCGCAGCAAGCTGCGGGAGGTGGCTCACCGCGGCCACGATACTGTCGTGTACTGCCGGATCCAGGACAAAAATGCGCGCATCCAGTGAAGTAAAAAACGCTGCGAGCGTGTTGATGGATTTTCTGTTCGTCGACCGCGTCGGCGTCAGGATGTAAATGGCGTTTTGAAATAATAAGGGATGCGCCGCATCAATACCCGAGAACTCAGAACCCGCCATGGGATGTCCGCCGATGAAATTGCCCCGCGGAAAAAGTTTTTGAGCCTGTGTAACCAATCCGTGTTTCACACTTCCCGTATCGGTCACGATGACATGAGACGGCGCGTTCTTTGCAATGATCGGCAGAAGGCTGGTGATGACCGAAACAGGCGCCGCGAGGATGACGAGACCGGCGCTGCGAACTGCCCGGCCCGCCGAGTGTTCAGCATGGTCGATGGCTTTCCGTTTTTTTGCACGTTCGAGAATTCGCGGTTTGTCCACGCCGGTGATTTGGACTGTGGGGAAGCGGTGCTTGATCGCAAGAGCAAGCGAACCGCCGATGAGCCCGACACCGATAATCGTAATACGTGAGAACGGAAGAGAAGGATGATTGTTCATCGGCCCACTCAGGCGATCGAGCGGTTGATGGCCTGTGCAATCAGCCGCACTTCTTTCATCATCTGGGTAAACTGATCCGGATAGAGCGATTGTGCGCCATCCGATAAAGCACGGCCGGGGTCATGATGGACTTCTATCATAATACCGTCCGCACCGGCAGCAACCGATGCACGCGCCATGGGGATCACTTTGTCGCGGATGCCGACGCCGTGAGACGGATCGGCAATAATCGGCAGATGGCTTTTCTTTTTGATCACCGGAATTGCGCTGATGTCCATCGTATTCCGGGTTGCCGTCTCGAACGTCCGGATACCGCGTTCGCAGAGAATGACCTGTTCGTTTCCGCCTGAAAGAATATATTCCGCAGACATGAGCCACTCTTCAATGGTCGCCGCAAGGCCCCGCTTGAGCATCACCGGTTTCGATGATTTGCCGAGGTCTTTCAGAAAGGTGTAATTCTGCATGTTCCGCGCGCCGATCTGAAGAATATCCGCATACTTTTCGATGAGGTCGATCTGGCTCTTATCCATCACTTCGGTAATGACCTTCAGATGGTTTTCGTCAGCCGCGGCACGCAGGAGTTTTAATCCCTGTTCGCCGAGACCCTGGAAGGAGTACGGCGATGTCCGCGGTTTAAATGCGCCGCCGCGCAAAATTTTCGCGCCGGAGTCTTTGACATGTTTCGCAATCGTGAAAACCTGCTCCTCGGTTTCGACCGAGCATGGCCCGGCGATGACAATGACCTCCGGCCCGCCGATCTTCACTCCGCCGATATCGAACACGGATCCTTCGCGTTTGAACGCACGGCTGGCGATCTTGAACGGTTCGGTAACGCGTACCACCTCCGAGACGCCGTCCAGCAGTTCGATCTGACGATGATCAAACTCCGGATGCACGCCGATGGCACCGAGGACGGTATGCTGAACGCCCGTGGAGCGATGGACATCGAATCCATGATCATGAAGGACGCGGATAATTTCTTCAACTTGTTTTTCGGAGGTGCCTGTTTCTAAAACGACAATCATAAGTGTATACGTTTAGATGAAGTGATGGAACTTGAGTTCGTTAATTGATCTTTCGCGGCGTACGTTGTTCCTTGCTATTCATACCGGTCCAGTTTGAAATTCTCTCCAAGATACAATTTCTTTGCTTCAGGATCTTGGGCAAGAAATTCCGCAGTACCTGATTTTAATATTCTTCCTTCAAAAAGCAAATACGAACGGTCGGTAATGGAAAGCGTTTCATGAACATTGTGGTCCGTGATGAGAACGCCGATGTTTTTGTTTTTCAGTTTTATGACAATCTGCATGATATCTTCGACGGCAATAGGGTCGATACCGGCAAACGGTTCATCCAATAAGATAAATTTTGGATCGAGCGCAAGAGCGCGGGCGATCTCGGTTCTGCGGCGTTCGCCCCCGGAGAGCATATACCCCTTGCTGGACGAGATATGCGTCAAGCCGAATTCTTCCAGCAAGCGGCCGCATTTCTCTTCCTGTTGCTTGCGCGTCAGTGTCGTGGTTTGTAATATCGCCAGAAGGTTGTCCTTGACGGTGAGACGCCGAAAAACGGATGCTTCCTGCGGCAGGTAACTAATCCCATTACGCGCGCGCTTATACATCGGCATGGTGGTGATCTCATTCTCATCCATAAATACCCTGCCGGCGTTTGGACGTATCATGCCGACAATCATATAAAATGTCGTGGTCTTGCCGGCGCCGTTCGGCCCCAGCAGTCCGACGATTTCTCCCTGTTTCACTTGAATGCTGACTTCATTGACGACCACGCGTTTTTTATATCGCTTGACCAATCCTTCTGATCGAAGAATGATTTGAGGAATCGACGGCAGGGTTTCCCCTGGTTGATTCAATGGTCCGGCTGCAGCCTGTGCAAACCGGGGGGATCGCCTTTCGGTCACTCTGCGTGTCCGGGATGCCGGGGAACGCGATATTTTGCGGAAGGCGCCTTTTTTGCTTGACGCAATACCCGAAGGTTTTTTCCTCGGATTCGGTTTTTTCTGTTGTTTGGCCATGCTACCTGCTGATAATGAAGACACCCTGACGGACGGGACGATTTTCGTACCACCGGAAACCGTCCAGGTTATAATCCTGCTCGTGTTTATCAATCATCTTCTCGGGAAGATATTGGCCCTGCACACCGCCGATGATCTTTATGCGGTCGACATCGCCCGAAATGAAATCGATCATGATCCGGTCGCCGCTTGATTTGTTGGCGCCGTTCGGTTCTTTATCGTCATATAAATAATAAAGACTCGTGGCATTCTTTTGCACATCCACCTGTGACAATTTATTCGCCTGGAAGTACATTGTCAACTCTCTTCCGGTTAATTGATCGAACCGGTCCGGTCTGGAGGAATCTGCACGGGTGATCGCCATCGCCCGGTTTTTAACCCACAAACTTTTGATTCGATTATCGGCCATGGTCATTCGAATAGAATCACCGGTGATCTGATTGTCGCCGCTCCAAATAATCGGATGTGTTTGAAGCGCAATAAAATCGTTTTTCATATAGTAGGTCGCTTTGCCGCATCGTGCAGACATGCCCCCTCTCACGAAACTCACGCTGTCAATCGCGATAAAGCGTTCGACGGAATCCTGATAGGATTGCATTTCGCGACTGACGACGACCATGGTGTCGATGCTGCCGCCGTCGGTGGTGTCGATCCTCATGAGCCGCGGCTGATGCAACACCAGCGTGAATTTATTTTGTTCTATGTGAATTAATGAATCGCCATAGATGTTGATGCCGTTCGAATTTTCGAACACATGGACTTTTCCCGTTGCGACCGAACGTGTATCCGATTCATAATAATTCAAGGTATCGCAGGTGATCGTGGAGGAAGTATCCACGAGAACCACGTTGTTCCAAAAGAGCGAACGCTTCTCGTCAACGAAATATTTTCCATTCATTGCGGTGAGCAGGGTCTTCCCGCGCTCCAGCCTGACGCCGTTTCGCCCTTCCATTATTTTCTGGTTGCCGTAGTACACGCCTTCATTCGATTTGAGGGTCACACTGTCCCTGATCACTTTGACGCGGCCGAACAATTCGAATTTATTCTGCATCATATAGCGCAGTGTGCGATCGCACCAGACTTTCACCAACCCGCCGTTTGCCGGGAATTGAATGAAATGCACGTTGCCGGTCAGTTCCTGAACATCCTCGCCGTTGATGGTCTTTCCTTCGAGCAGATCCGAATGCCGCATCTCGATTCTATTGGTCTGTTGAGCGCCGGACGGGGAAGTCCAGAGGAACAGTACCATGAACAGAAGATATGTCCATCGGCAACGCATGAACCTAATCGGTTTGCGTCTGACCGGTGACGCGGAAGATCCGGTAATGTTTCAGGCTCTGGTCCGATTCAAATCCATGCCCCTGCAGTCGGTCTTTTGCAGAGGTGATCTGCACATATTCCGGCGTATGGATCAGCTGACGCTGATTATCCCAATAGAGTTTCTCGGTGATCATTTTCGATGAATCACTGGAAACGACAACGACATTCTTTCGCGCTTCCAAATTATTGGTCAATTCGTCCACACTCCCTTCTTCGCTGGTCAGAAGAGAGGATTCCATGCCGTCACGGTTGAAGAACCGAACTTTCACGCCGTTGCTCATTTGTGTCTGCCGGCTTAATTCGGAGACGCGTATGTATCCCGCTTCGATGATCGCGCTGATGCGGCCCGAATCCGAAACGACAATCGTGCTGTTCCAGCTTTCCTGCTGCGGCAGTGTCCGGCTGTCGACGGTTGAAGTGACGGAAGGCTGGGTTTTATCTTCGCAGCCGCACACCAGGAACGCGGCGGCGAACCACCAACGGGAGAACGATTTCATGCGCCCGTCTCTCCCCCTAATCCCGCTTCAACCAGATCATGAAGATGCAAAACGCCGATGGGGCGCTGACCATCGTCCACGACGACGAGCTGTGTAATTTTGAACGATTCCATGACGTTCAGTGCCTGAACGGCAAGGATATCCTGCCGGATGGTTTTCGGATTTTTTGTCATCACCTGGCCGGCGGTCAGATTGGAAATATTAGTGGTCCTCTGGAGCAGGCGGCGAAGGTCACCGTCCGTGAGAATGCCGCAGAGAACGCCGGAGTTCTCGACGACGCATGTTGCTCCCAACCGCTTCGAGCTGATTTCGATGATGGCATCGGAGAGGGAGACATTCTCTTTGACAATAGGGACATCCGCCCCGGTGGTCATCATCATCTCGACTTTTAACAGCAGCCGTTTCCCGAGATTCCCGCCCGGGTGGAACATGGCAAAATCTTCCTGTGTGAAATTGCGTTTTTGCAGCAGCGTAATGGCGAGTGCGTCGCCCATGACCAGCGCGGCGGTCGTGGAGGAAGTCGGCGCGAGATCGTACGGGCATGCCTCCTCTTTGACGCTCACATCGAGGACGATATCGCATTGTTTGCTCAGGGGCGAGTTGGTATTGCCGGTTATTGCAATAATTTTCACGCCCAGCTGGTGAAAGCTCAGGAGGAGCTGCCAGAGGTCTCCCGTATCTCCGCTTTTTGAAATGAAGATGACCACATCGTCCGGCGTGACCATTCCTAAATCGCCGTGCAGCGCATCGGAGGGATGCATAAATGCAGACGGGGTGCCGGTCGAGCTCATCGTCGCGGCAATCTTTCGGGCGATGATCCCGGATTTTCCGATACCGGTGAGGATGACGCGCCCTTTCGCATTGAAAATGAGCTCCACCACTGATGCGAAGCTGCCGTTAATGCGCGATTCGAGCGCGGCGACCGCTTCCGCTTCAATGCGGATAATTTCTTTTCCCTTTTCAATGGCGGCATGTGCGTTCATGAGCGTTCCCGTTATTTCTGGTTTTGTAATATCATATCGATGACTTCACGTACGGCGCCGTTGCCGCCGCTGCGCCGACAGACATACCGTACCTGCTTCTTGACCACCGGCACCGCGTCGGATGGTGCCGCAGAAAACCCCGCCTGTTTTAATACCGCGAGGTCAAACTCGTCGTCGCCGATATAGGCGATATGTGCATCCGTGCAATGATGTTTCTTTTTCATTGATTCGTATGCATCCAATTTGTTTTCGAAATTCTGGTACACGTCCTTGATCCCTAATTCTTCCGCCCGCCGCTCGACGATTTTCGACGATCGTCCGGTGATGATCCCGATGATGATGCCTGCGCGCTGAAGCTTTGCGATGCCGTATCCATCCTGTGCATTGAATTTTTTCAATTCTTCTCCGGAGTTGGAATAGTAAATTCCCCCGTCCGTCATCACGCCGTCCACGTCCAGCAGGAGGATTTTAATATGTCGTAGACCAGATTTGAGGGATTGTTTTCGCGCCATAGGAATTCATTCAACGGTGCTTCACAATTGCATCAATCGCTTTGACCTGCTTCAGCAGGTCCTCGAGCAGGTCCAGCTTCAACTGGCTGGCAGCGTCGCTGAGCGCCTCCGACGGATTCGGATGGGTCTCGATGAAGAGCGCATCGCAGCCGGCGGCGACTCCCGCACGTGCGATCGGGAAAATGAACTCGGGTTGGCCTCCGCTCTGATTCTTTCCCTTGCCCGGCAACTGCACCGCATGGGTGGCGTCTAATACGACCGGGTATCCGGATTGGCGCATGATGGGCAGTGAACGCATATCGACCACTAAATTATGGTATCCAAAGCATGACCCGCGTTCCGTCAACAGGATGTTGTCGTTTCCCGTGGCGGCGACTTTTTCCGCGGCGAGGTGCATTTCGTCCGGCGCAACGAACTGTCCTTTTTTGATATTTACCACTTTCCCCGTTTTCCCGGCGGCTTCAAGCAGATCGGTCTGCCGGCAAAGGAACGCCGGGATCTGTAAAATGTCTGCAACTTCAGCAGCATGGGGTGCTTCGGCAGGAGAGTGAATGTCCGTGAGAATGGGGACACCGAATTCGCGTTTCACTTCCGCAAGAATTTGAAGTGCGTTCTCATCGCCGATGGATGAAAAGGAATTGACGCTTGTCCGGTTTGCTTTCCTGTAGGAAGACTTGAAGATCCATGGGATCTGCAGCCGTTCGGCAGAGGCCCGGATACTCTTTGCGGTTTGAAAAATCATCCCGCGGTTTTCGACGACGCATGGACCGGCGATGAGGACCAATGGATGATTCCCGCCGATCTGAATCGTACCGACGGAAATCACTTTTGTCTCAGGAATAATCATAATTCATAAACTCGCATGTAAAAAAACATACGAAAAAATGGCGGAACAGTCAAAGAAACCGATCCTGCACAATACCTTGCATCTACCGGGTAATTCCATTATTTTCTTTTGTGCTTATGTTTACTGCTCTCGGTACTGCTGAAGTCCCGCCGGAATGCGGGGGAGATGAAGGTTATCCTGTGGATGGTCCTCGCAGCCCTGATAGTGATGGATAAAAATGAAACTCCGCGCATACGCAAAAATTAATATAGGACTTCATATCCTCGGAAAACGGTCTGATGGTTACCATGACCTGGAAACGATTTTCCACGAGATCAACTGCTTTGATGAATTAGAGCTGGAACAGCATTCAAAAATAACCATGACGGCGGATTCCATCCTGGTCCCCGTCGACGGATCAAATCTTTGTTTGAAAGCGGCCAACCTCCTGCAAAAAGAAAAGCATGTCAAGCGGGGGGTGATCATCCATTTGAAAAAGAACATTCCGATCGGCGCGGGGCTCGGCGGTGGGAGCAGCGATGCCGCGGCCGTTCTTCGCGGCCTCAACCTGTTCTGGGAATTAAAATTGTCGGACGCTCAATTGCGCGCGCTTGCGGAACAGATCGGATCGGACGTGCCGTTTTTTATCGAAGGCGGAACTGCCTCTGCCACCGGCCGCGGGGAAATTTTAGAACCATTTTCTCTGCCCATGCCCTATTGGATCGCGGTGGTGACACCCTTGATTCATATTTCTACGGCATGGGCGTACCAGCATCTTGAACCCGGCAGGAATGGAACAGCAGAGGGGTACCAGGCGAAACTGGTGAAGCATATCTCCAATCCAAAAAGATTAGCATCTCTTATTCATAATGATTTCGAACAGCCGGTGTTTCAAACATATCCGGAACTGAACCGCATCAAGGAACAATTGAACAGCCAGGGGGCGGTGTTCTCTTTGATGAGCGGCAGCGGATCCACCATGGTTGGTTTTTTTGACCAGGAGAAAAAAGCTCTTGGTGCGCTCGAATCGTTCCCGAAGACATATCAGACTTCAATAACCGCCCCATCATTCAAATCGCACCACGAACCCGAAGCCAGATAAATCTTGAAATTCATTCTCCCTCTCGCTCTCGTTATTGTAGTTCAGTTGACGGCCGCAACGGTCCTCGTCGCGCAGGAGACTGATAGAAAACCGGCGTCTCCTCCTTCCCGGACGACGACGGTCCGTGTGGATACAGCAACAGGCGGACCCGCCGTGAAACCGGTGAACCAGTCTCTTCCCGGAACAGTGTTGAATACGAAACCCGATACTTCGTCGGCCGTGCATGCCGATTCAACGGTCGTTGATACCGTTCGGAGCCGCTCTCTTCGCGGGATGGGACAATTCACGGAGGAAGTCGATACGCTGAGCGCGCTCTCTCAAAGACAATTCTTGTGGAGCGATGCAAAAGTTCCCGGCGATCTTATCTGGAAACTTCCCGGATTTTTCTACCGCGACCTGGGTGAAGCAGGCAAATGGGGACAACTCATTGCGTTCGGTGCGGATGCGCGCAGCATTGGAATTTTTATGGACGGGCGCCCGATGAATGATCCGGTGACCGGTACCTACAATCTTTCCGACCTGCCGCTGGAGGCCATCGACCACACTGATATACTTACAGGACCGTCATCTTTATCGGCCTCCGGAGGCGATGGAATCCTTTTAAATTTCGTCTCACGTTCGTTCAACAGCTACCGTCCGATGACAAAAATCCGTTTTGTCCAGGACCCGCTGGGAACAATTCTTACCGACGGACTCTTCACGCAAAATGTTGCGCGGGGATTGAATTTGACGATCGGCTTTCAGCGGACCGTGACGCAGGGCCGGTACGCGAATGCAAGTCTGGACGCATGGAATGTCCGCACACGGCTCCGGTATAATGTATCGGACCGTTTAAATCTTCAGCTCAGCGATTTTTATACGAAAGCCGGAAACGGTCTCAACGGCGGCATCGATCCTTTACGGTCGGCCTCGTTGTTTGATCCGGCAAGTGCTGTCGAAGATAATCCATCTTCCCATGATAACCGTTCACGCAGGGATGTGACGTTCTCGGTCATCGGACGCTTCTTCGCAGATTCCTCCTCAACAACCCATGCCAGTTTCTATTATAGTACACTCGAACGGGAATATTGGAATTTATTACAGACCATTGATGACTCTACTCATGCATCATTTTGGGGTGTTCGACTACGTCAGGAGTTTTCCGTTGATCCGTTGCGCGTGAAAATCGGCGGAACAATCGAACGCCGGCAATGTGAATTGACCAGAACGCTCCCTTCGAAAATTGAAACCGAGCACTCCCTGTTCGCTCAGGCAGAATTTCATATGGGAAAGCTGTTTGTACCGTCGGTTGCCGGGGGCATCACGTCGATCAATGGAGAAAACTCCACCAGGTCCGGCATCGGTGTGCAGTCGACGATCACCGACTGGCTGACGCTCATGGCGGACGCGTCATGGTACGACCGGTTCCCGACCCTCCAGGAACGATACTGGAGAGATACGATTGTCGTTCGCGAGAAGGAGATCCGGAGAGAACAGCACGCGATGATCCAGGGCGGCATCAAATTGAGTGCCGGCCCGAATCTGCAATTGGAACTGAGCGGGTTCCAGCGGACGATTGACCAAGCGATCGTCTTTCAACCGCTGGTCCTGCAGAGCGGCTCGTCGGGGTTCAGTATTTCCAATATCAACCGGATGAAGGTTCTGGGACTGAACGGCAGGATCGATTTTTTCTGGAGTCATATAGAGGCGTTCGGCGTGATGACGTTGCAGCGAACGACACAGGATGGATTGTTGACGACATTGATGCCCGATCTGATTCTTTCGGGAGAACTCTGTTATCGTGATCTCTTCTTTAAAGAGAAACTTGAAGCGAAGTTCGGCGCCCGTTCACGATTCTTGAACCGTCAGCAAGGCATGCAATTTGACCCGCAATCGCTTTCGTATTTTCAGTCTCATTCCGACTTGCTTCTCCGGTCGACCACATTCGACCTCTTTATGATTCTCAAAATTGGAGACGCGCATATTTCGCTCTCATGGAACAATATTCTGAATGCAGGATACCTGGTTTCTCCAGTCTATCCGATGCCGGGAAGAAATATCCGGCTTGGAGTAAATTGGGTGTTTATGGATTAACGAAGGAGGGAAAGGGGTTAAAAATGTCGTTCCCGGCTCACTCATGTGAGTCCATTTCCTGAGACCGCTCTCTGTATTCATCTCCCGCCCTCATCTTGCTTTCCCCTTCACTTTTCCGTAATTTTCTTCAAGAATCGTATCTATCAGCCACAATGACAGTGTCATAATTTTTTGACTATACTGATTTGTGTTATCGGAGGATATCTTTTAGGTTCCATCCCAACGGCATATCTCGTTGTTCGGCGCCGGTTTCGTATTGACATCCGTAAAGAAGGCAGTGGAAATGTCGGTGCTTTTAATTCATACGATGTCACGAAGTCAACAAAAATCGGCATCGCCGTCGGTTTTCTGGATGGATTAAAAGGATTTATCGCGGCCGTCACAGCAGGCCAGATCCTTGGAGGTACATTTTGGGATCAGTCTGCCGCGTTGTGCGCTGTGCTGATCGGCCATAATTATCCTCTGTGGCTCCGGTTTCGCGGCGGCAGAGGTTTGGCACCGGCAGCGGGTGGAATGTTTGCAATCGGTATCAGCTATACCATCGCCTGGTGCATGACGTGGGCATCGACATTTGCCTTTTTCAAAGATATCATAAAAGCGAATATCATTGCGATCATTCTGACGCCGTTGATCCTGCTTGCGCTTCCATCCGCCTGGATAGAAGCGGTGATGGTGCGGGATATTTCTGCAACTGATTATCGTGTATTTTCGTTTATCATGAGCGGCATCCATTTGATGAGTCATGGACGGCCGATAAAAAATATAATTCAACATAAAGAAATGGTCACCTGATTTTTTCTATTCGAGGTTCGTTATGAATAATCCATTTATCCGCTTCTTTATCATTTCACTTCTGCTGCTCCTGATCGGGTTTGGAATCGGGTATTTCGTTAAACCAACCGGCGTCCAGCCGGCGATTGCCGCGAATACGGAATTTGAACAGGCGTTTTCACAGAGCGCAGGAACACAGGATAAAACCGGGAAGGAAGACGACCAGATCCATGTCTCGCGCCAGAATGCGATTACACGCGCGGTTGCAAAAATCAGTCCCGCGGTGGTCGGCATCAATGTCATTGCTGTCCAGCAGGTGACTGTTCGGGATCCGTTTTCAGGATTTTTTGACGATCCGTTTTTTAAGCCATTCTTCGGCGATCGTACCTATAAGCAGGAAGTGAAAAGTCTCGGCTCGGGATTTATCATTTCTCCTGACGGATATATTGTCACGAACGATCACGTTGCAGGAAACGCCACGGATGTCACTATCACCCTCATGGGCGGCAGACAGATGAAAGCAAAAGTAGTCGGTTCTGATGCCGCAACCGATATCTGCCTGCTGAAGGTCGATGGCAGAGACCTTCCGTCTGTGATTATAGGCAATTCGGACGACGTGATTATCGGCGAATGGACGATTGCATTCGGCAATCCCTTCGGCTTGTTTGAGATCAACGATAAACCGACGGTGACCGTGGGAGTGATCAGTGCGACCGGTATGAAGTTAGGTCAGATTGAGAACCGGTATTATCGCGATATGATCGAAACAGATGCTGCGATCAACGGCGGCAACAGCGGCGGGCCTCTCGTGAACAGCAACGGAGAAGTTGTCGGGATGAATACATTGATCCTGAACAGCACCTATATCGGCTACGGGTTTGCCATTCCCATCAACAAAATTAAAAAAGTGCTCACGAATCTAAAAAGGGACGGGAAAATATCGCGCGATATTACCGCGGGCTTCGATGTCCAGCCCGTGGATGCGCGTATCGCACAATATCTCGGCATGAAGCAGCCGCAGGGTGTTATTGTCAGTGACATCGCCC
>RPQN01000055.1 GCA_003819715.1 Ignavibacteriota bacterium
GACCCATGCGGAAATGGAGAAAGCCCTGCAGACGCTCAAATCGGAAGGGATGCATAAACTGATCCTGGATTTACGCGATAACGGCGGAGGATATTTAGAGGAAGCCGTGCGTATGGCGGACCAATTTCTTGATGGAGGCCCGGTCGACCATCCGCATAAAATTGTATATACGAAAGCGCGCAAACCGGAATTTGAAGAATCGTATACTGCAAAATCCGGGGATCCGTACGAAAAAATTCCACTCATCGTTCTCATCAATAACGCATCGGCAAGCGCCAGCGAGATTGTTGCAGGTGCCATTCAGGATTGGGATCGAGGATTGATCGTCGGTGAAACCTCATTCGGCAAAGGGCTCGTCCAGCGGCAATGGCCGTTGAGGGATGGTTCGGCGTTCCGGCTTACTGTGGCCAGGTATTACACCCCCAGCGGACGTCTGATCCAGAGATCCTATCAAGGGAAAGACAAAGACGAATATCAGATGGAGGCATTTCAGCGCGACGAACAGGAAGGCGACAATCTTGAGCACCATCAGGATGAAAAGGCTATAAAGAAAATTCATGGGACCGGAGAACAAGGGGACAGTCTGGACCAAAAGGTTGATGCAAAACCCGACTCCACCATTCCGGTATTTAAAACCGCCGATGGACGGAAAGTGTTGGGCGGCGGCGGCATTACGCCGGACTATGTCGTCAAATCGGAACGGGTCACCGGTTTAGTGCAGACGGTTTGGCGGAGAAATCTTTTTTACGATTTCTGCAAGAACTATATGGAAGGTCCGGGATTTGCTCTTCGTGCGAAGTACGGTAAAAATTACGAAGAGTACAAATCGAAATATTCGATCTCTGATGAGTTATTGAAAGATTTCAGAAAATTTATTGAATCGAAAGAAGTGAAGGTAGATGAAAAAGAGTACACCAAGGATCTCGATTTCCTGAAAGCCCGTCTCAAAGCGCAAATCGCACAGATGATATTCGGACTGGAAGGGTATATCGGCGTGATGATCGGCGTTGATAATCAAATTCAAAAAGCACTCACCCTGTTCCCAGAAGCGGAAAAAGTAGCCAACCTGAGAATGGAGTAACAGCGGAGCATGAACCACGTGCGATTAGCGTTTTCCGTAATCATCGGGTGCTTTTTTTTATTTCACAGCGGTGAAGGGAGGATTCTCCAGGATGAAAAACCCTCTGCCGCTTCTCCCGCTCAAAACACCGAACCGGCAGGGACGGATGAGCGGATGCTGCAGGTCGGAGAAGAACTGGAATACAGTGTTCATTATTCCTTCTTTAACATCGGCACGATCCATTTTAAAGTAACGGATAAAGAAGAACGAAACGGACGGACCATGTATCGCGCCTTCGCATTTATGGATTCCAATCCATCGCTGAGCTGGCTCGTGGATTTGCATATCCGGTTTTACACGGTTATGGATCAGGATGCATTTACATACGATTGGCTGAGTGAAGACAGCACCAGTAAGATGGTGACCTATCGAAAAATGCTGTTCGATTACGATTCCCATAAAATGCATTTTGAATGGGGCCGCAAACTCAAGTCGAACGAATATAAAAAAGACGGTGAGCGGATCATCACGATCTCCAACAACTGTCAGGATGGATTGTCCCTGTTCTACTATGCGCGCCAGCATGCACGGGAGAAGCGCACCTCGAAAATTCCGACATTTATTGATACGAATGAAGTCACGACGAATGTCAATTTCGGCATCGAGCACGATGAAGAAGAAATTGATGCGGTGAATTATCCGATAGATGTGATGAAGCTGGATGGACGTGCTGATTTTGTCGGCGTCTTTGGGTTGACCGGCGGTTTTGAAGGGGTGTTCAGCAACGATGCCGCTGGAATTCCGATCACCGCCCGGATGAAAGTGATACTGGGAAGCGTGAAGGTGGAGCTGAAAAATTGGAAAAGAAATCATTGGACTCCTCCCAAGGCAGCCGAAGCAAAATGACAGGACTCATCCCGTTTCAGGGTCGAATACCAAAGCTCCACACCTCCGTCTTTGTGGCGGAGGGGGCAAAGATCATCGGCGATGTTGAAATCGGCGAAGACAGCGGAGTCTGGTTTAATGTGGTTATCCGCGGCGATGTGAATACTATTCATATCGGTTCACGGACGAACATTCAGGATAATTCGGTGCTCCATGTGACAACGAACACAGCACCGATACGTATCGGTTCGAATATCACCATCGGTCATAGCGCGGTGCTTCATGGCTGTACGATCGACGATGAGTGTCTGATCGGAATGGGTGCAATTATCCTGGACCGGGCGCATATTCATCGGAATTCGATGGTGGCAGCGGGCGCCATTGTGCTGGAAGGATTTGAAGTCCCGGAAGGAATGCTGGTTGCAGGGATCCCTGCAAAAGTCAAACGTCCGTTAACGGAAGAAGAAAAACAATTCATACGTCAGTCCGCTTCAAATTATGTTGGATATGTCCGGGCATATCAATAATAAACTGAGAGAGATGCTATGAAACTTACATTTTGGGGTGTCCGCGGTTCCATTCCAACTCCGGGCAAACAGACGGTTCGCTATGGAGGGAATACGCCGTGTCTGGAGTTACGTCTGGACGATGACCGTCTGATTATTCTTGACGCCGGGACCGGGATACGGAGTTTCGGTGATTATCTCATTAACAACGGCGAATCGGTGAAAGCGCACCTGTTCATCTCTCATCCGCATTGGGATCATATTCAGGGATTCCCTTTTTTCAAGCCGGCATTTATTCCCGGCAATGAATTGACCATCGTCGGTACCGACCGCCCGGAGAAATCCTTAAGTGAAATTATTTCAGAACAAATGAACCGCATTTATTTCCCGGTACAGCTTCACGATTTAAAAGCGAAGATAAAATTTATCCCGATAAGAGAAGAAGGGGAGATGAAAGTCTACGATGCGCTCGTCAAGATGATCTATGTGAATCATCCGGGCTTTGCGCTCGGGTACCGCATCGATTATAAAGGGAAATCCCTGGTCTATATCAGCGACAACGAACCATTCGATAAAGCATATGCCGGGTCGATGAGCAATTTTGAGTCGAAGGTAAAGGAAAAATTTCTCACCGCGAGCGGCGATCCCAATCAACGGATCTTCGATTTTTGCCGCGGGGCCGATGTCCTGATCCATGATACGACCTATACGCCCGAAGAGTACATCGATCGGGTGGGCTGGGGACATTCGGATTATCTGTTTGCGCTGCGGTTGGCGGCGGAAGCGAACGTCCGGCGCCTCTACCTGTTCCATCATGAACAGAACCACAGCGATGATAAGGTCGACGACATTTTAAAAAAATGTAAAAAAGAAATACGGAGCCGGGGATACAAGTTTGAATGTGAAGCGGCAGTTGAAAATACGACGATTGTGATCTAAACTTGACATTCACTTTTGTGGAATGTATATTGGCGTGAGGAATCATGGGCGAAAAGGTTTTTTAAATGAATGAAGACGATGCAGGACAGGAATGAAATTCGAATTTAAGAAAAAAGATATCGCAAAACTGGCGCACGTGCTGGATCTCAAACCCAAGTTTTTAGGAACGAGCGTTCGTTTTGAAATTGAAAACAAAGAGCAGAAGCGAAGACTGGCGGTTGAAATTTATTCCAACATCGACATCGGCAGCCGCAAAGGGAATCTTATTTCCGTTTATACGCGCGCCGCGCATCTTCAGCTTCATTTCTGCACGGGATATGTCGTCAGCAAGATGCTGGGAGAAATTACCTTCATCGGCGAATCGGACGGAAAACTTTCCGGCCTGACGGTGGAACGGGAAGGCGGTTGCTCTCTCTACGCGAATGTTGACAGAAATATTCTCTCTGGTGATTTTACAAAACTCGGTCCTGAAGTCATGCTTTCTGGTATTGCACTGTCATTAACCGAATCGATTCTTCCACCCGCCGGCCCGAAAAAAAATGCATCACCGGTGAGGGGAAGGAGTCTGAAGCGGAGATGACATCACGAATGATCATTCTCTCAACGAACCATCCTCAGCTCCGTTTTCCCTACAAGGAAGTGTTCCGCGTAGTAAAAATAGTTGCTCAAGAAGAGGGGAAAAAAATCCCGGCTCTCGCCGTCATCTGGACGCATCGCCGTTTCATCCGCACCATCAACAAGAAATTTCTCGCTCATGATTATGATACCGATGTTATCGCATTTCCCCTGGGGGACGATGGCGGTGTGGAGGCGGAAATTTATATCAATCTCGATGCGGCGAGAAATCAGGCAAAGATATATCATGTGACATACCGAGAAGAGGCGCGCCGCCTGTTGGTCCACGGAATCCTCCATGTGCTGGGATATGATGATCAATCCCCGCGGAATAAAAAAAGAATGCGGGCCCGCGAAGACCATTTGGTTGCACGGATGAGCGAAAAGACAAGGATGTCGTAATCATGCAAGAACGCGTCGTGGAAATAATTCTTTTTTTAGTCAATGAAATGCGCTCGAACAAACGCCTCAACGACGTCGATGTCTCTTCACTGACGCGTGATGGTTATACGCAGAGCGAAATTTCATCGGCATTTTCCTGGTTGTTTGAACGACTCTCCGCAGGGAAATCGATCGCCGGAATGTCCGGCGGCGCTCTCGCTTCTCACCGGATGCTCAACGATGCTGAACGGATGGTCATCGGCTCGGAAGCGTACGGGTATATGATACAATGCCAGCAGCTGGGCCTTCTTCATAATGAAGATGTCGAAACCATTATCGAACGGATTATGATGGCAGGATTCGCTGCAGTCGGTTTGCCGGAAATGAAATCCTTTGTTGCCGGATATCTCTTTGACGCCGAGGGCAGCACCGGACAAATTTCACTCGGTACAAATGATACAATTCACTGAAGAACGGGACTCATGGAAAAATCTCTTATTATAGTTGAATCACCAGCAAAAGCAAAAACGATTAACAAATATTTGGGTAAAGAATATTTTGTTGAAGCATCAGTCGGGCATATCAAGAATCTTCCAAAAAGCAAATTGAGTGTCGATATCGATAATGATTTTTCCGTCGTCTACGAAACCATCGCCGGAAAAGAAGATGTGGTCGGACGGATCAAGGAAAAAGCGGCTAAAGCGAAAGCGGTCTTCATCGCCACCGATCCTGATCGTGAAGGGGAAGCGATTGCAGCACATATTGCTGACGAGGTGAAAGGGGATAACAAGCATATCAAACGGGTGCTCTTTCACGAAATTACCGAATCCGGGGTGAAAGACGGGATGGCACATCCCAAAAAAGTTGACATGCACATGGTCATGTCGCAGCAGGCGCGGCGTGCCATGGATAGAATTGTGGGATATAAGGTCTCCCCGTTCATCTGGAAGACGATGTACTACGGACTCTCCGCAGGCCGGGTGCAATCGGTTGCACTGCGGCTCATTTGCGAACGGGAATCGGCAATCCAAAAATTTGTTCCTCAGGAATATTGGTCGTTGACCGCTGAATTCACGACACCGCAAAGCGATAAATTTCTTGCCAAATTGGTGAAGGTTGCCGGAGATGATCCCCGTATACCGGATCAGACGACTTCGGATGGATACCTGGCCGATGTCCGTACACAGAATTATGAAATCAGCAATGTGACGCGAAAACCGGTAAAACGGAATCCGCCCGCACCGTTTATCACCAGCACCCTGCAGCAGGAAGCGGCAAAACGTCTCCGCATGACGGCGAAGCGCACGATGATGCTGGCGCAGAAATTGTATGAAGGCCAGGAAATTGGCGAAGAAGGATTAACCGGCCTCATCACGTATATGAGAACGGACTCGACACGGTTGAGCGAGGAATCCGTTTCGCACGTCCGTGAGTATATCTATAATAATTACGGCAAAGAGTACTTGCCGAAGGAACCGCGGCTCTTTAAAAAGGGCAAGTCCTCACAGGATGCCCACGAAGCCATACGGCCGACCTCAATTAAACTGACTCCGAAAGTGGTAAAGAAATATCTGGATAAGGATATGTATGCCCTTTACGAGCTTATCTGGAACCGTTTCATTGCATGTCAGATGTCGCCTGCAGAATTTGAACAGATGACCGTTGAAGTAACGGGCGGGGATTACCTCTTTCGGGCGAGTGATCAGATTCCGACATTCCGTGGATTTTTACAGGTCTACGACGATATTGAGGAGGACACCGCCGCGGAACAAGGAGATACCGATCCGACGTCTAAACTTCCTGCCCAGGTGGCGAAGGGCCAGGCGGCTCAAATGACGGACCTCCTTCCGCTGCAGCATTTTACAAAGCCGCCCGGTCGATATTCAGAAGCGACGCTGGTAAAAGAATTGGAATCGCTGGGCATCGGACGCCCCAGTACGTATGCGTTGATTGTCTCGACCGTCATCGACCGGAAATATGTCGAGCAAAAGGATAGGAAGCTTTACGCTTCAGAACTCGGCATGCAGGTGAATATACTGCTCGTGAGCCATTTCCCTGAAATCTTTAACGTAAAATTCACCGCAAAGATGGAAGAGGAATTGGATACCATCGCATCAGGCAAACAGGATTATGTCGATGTGATGAAAGACTTCTATGGTCCGTTTCATCAGGCGGTGGAAAAAGCTTCGGGCTTGGCGACCGCAATAAAAAAGTCGCTGCAAGAGAAGACCGAAGACATCTGCGAATTATGCGGCAAACCGATGGTGATCAAATGGGGCAGGAATGGCCGATTTATGGCATGCACAGGCTACCCGGGATGCAAAAACACAAAACCTCTTCCAGGAGATGCAGAAAAGACACAGCACGTTGTCGGAGGCAAGTGTGAATTATGCGGCGGAGATATGCTGGTCAAGGGAGGACGGTTCGGGACATTTTTAGGCTGCTCGAATTATCCGACATGCAAAAACACGAAACCCATTTCTATGGGCATCAAATGTCCGAAGTGCAAAGAGGGAGATCTCATTGAACGGAAGACGAAGAAGGGAAAACGCACATTTTACGGATGTTCAAAATATCCGAACTGTGACTTCGCGTCCTGGGATAAACCGGTCGCACAGGCGTGCCCGTCGTGCGGGAATGAGTATGTCGTTGCAAAATATTCACAGGCCAAAGGTGAATATATTGTTTGTCCATCATGTAAGCAGGAAGTCATTCAGACAGAAGTGGTCGCGACAGCGTCTTGAAGAAGCGCAGCCGCGGACGGACAAGGCTATGGAAAAAATAGTCAGAACGTACCTTGAGTATCTGGAAATAGAACGGAATTATTCCAGCCATACCATACTTTCCTATGAAACAGATTTATTGAACCTGGTTCAATTTCTCCGCCGGGAAGGAATCGATACATTCCACTCCGCACATAAAGAATCACTCCGTGCCTGGATCGGTTCACTCATTGATGAAGGATTCGGCCAGCGGAGTATTGCGCGGAAAATTGCCGCCCTGCGTTCGTTTTTTAAGTATCTCCGTCGACAAAAAATTATCGATGGAAATCCGGCGCTGGTCCTGATTACGCCAAAAGTCGGAAAGAGGCTGCCGAGCTTTTTAGATGAAGATTCCATCGAGCGTCTTCTCTCAATTCCGGAGAGAACCACGAAAGAGGGAAAAAGAGACGCAGCCATATTGGAGCTGTTCTACAGTACGGGTATCCGGTTGAGTGAATTGATCAATCTCAATATCGGCGATTTGAAACAAGAAGAAGGGATCATCAAAGTTCGGGGGAAGGGACGCAAAGAACGCATCGTTCCGGTCGGCAGAAAAGCCTTAGCGGCGATCCATGAGTATCTTCAGGAAAAGAACACGTTGCCGGTGGGAATCCGCGAACCGAGGAACGAACGCCCGTTATTCGAGATCAAAGAATCCCGGCGCATGTATCCACAGGCTGTCGGAAGGCTGGTTCGGAAATATATCGGGAGGGTCTCGGAAATTGAAAAAAAAAGCCCGCATGTATTGCGGCATTCATTTGCAACGCATATGCTGAACCACGGCGCCGATTTACGGGCAGTGAAGGAACTGCTCGGCCATGAAAGTTTATCGACCACCCAGGTGTATACCCATGTGTCTTCAGCGAGAATGAAAAAGGTCTATGAGGACGCACATCCCAAAGCATAAATGGTTAATTCTTTTTTACGCCCCATCAACCTCAGGTAGAAGGAGAACGTCTCATGAATATTAAAATTACCTCACGTCACTTCAAGCCTCACGCATCGCTGACGGAATATGCAGAGAATGCGATTGAAGAACTGTCGCATTTCTATGACGGGATCATCAAATCCGAAGTGATCTTCTCCTACGAAAAATCACGAGACAGTGTAAAAAACGCGGAAATATCGTTGACGGTCTACGGCACCGTATTGACCGGTATCGGATCAAGCGAGGAGTATGAAAAATCAGTGGATATCGCAATTGCGAAAATAAAAACCAGACTGAAAAAGTACAAAGAGAAACTCCACGAAAAAGACCGCAAGGGTGTAAGAAAGATTCGAGAGAAAGCGTAATTCCCGGGAGACGGGCCATGGCACTGACGAATATAAAAGAAACGAAGAAAAATAGCATGACCGTGGGTTTCTTGTTTGATGTCAACAAACAACGCCTGAAACTCGAAAGCGTGAATGGGGACGTCGGTTTTGACCGGGAAATCACCGACAAGAATATTCATCGGCCTGGATTAGCGCTTGCAGGATATGTCGAGCTGTTTACCTATGACCGCGTCCAGATTTTCGGCAATACGGAAATTCGTTATCTCAATCACTTGACATTCGCCGAGCGGATGAATGCATTTAAAACCATTTTTCGATTCGACCTCCCATGCATTTTTGTCACCGGCGAAAATAAACTTGATGAAGAACTGGTCGCGATTGCGACGGAACATCATGTGTCCGTCATTCTGACTCCGTTGGAAACGACAAAATTTGTTTATTTCATCAGCGATTTTCTCGATGATCACTTCGCACCTCAGACCGTTCTCCATGGATCGTTTGTCGATGTCGATGGCATCGGGGTCTTGATTACAGGACGCTCGGGCATAGGGAAAAGTGAAATTGCATTGGATCTGGTGGAACGCGGCCATCGCCTGGTCGCTGATGACGTGGTGATGGTGACACGGAAAGGCGAAGGAATTTTGATGGGTGCTGGTTCGGATGTGGTGAAACATTATATGGAAATCCGGGGCCTCGGTCTGATCGATGTTCGTTCGATATTTGGCATACGGTCCATTCGCTTTCAAAAGAGAGTGGAGATCATTGTCGAACTGCAGGAATGGAGAAACGATATCGAATATACCCGCACGGGGCTGGACCATGAGAATATCTCCATCTTGGGGGTCAGTCTGCCTCACATCAAACTGCCGATCGTTCCCGGGAAAAATATCACCGTCATCGTTGAGGTGATTGCGATGGATTATCAGCTCAAACATTATGGCTACGACTCCGCAAAAGAATTTGCCAAGCGGCTGGATGCCGCGATTGCTGAAAAATCGAAGGGAAAGCGGGTAATTAATTATTTTGATCACGATTTTGAATAAGGTGACGGCGATTCTTGACAAAGAATCGATAATTTCCTATTTTCAGCGAGCAGTTTTACTGATGTCAAGCACGACTCTGTAAACGGATAGAATGATGATATGAGGAATTCAAGGCTCTATCGCTTTTCATTTGAATCGCTCTCTTTTCATGAGGCGCGATGGACCCGCACACGCCTGTTGACCGGCGGTCTGGTCCTCGGGATCGTCATGCTCTGCTCCCTCTTTGCGGTGAATCAATATTATGGAGATATCTTTGGATTGGGGTTCATTCAGAACAATTCACTGGTCAATGAAAACAGAGTACTGCAAAATCAATTGCAGTATCTTTCACAACGGCTTGGAGTGATTCAGAAACAATTGCATCTGCTCGGGAATAAAGGAAACGAATTACGTCTGCTCGCCGATCTGCCGAAACTTGATGAAGACCTGCAGAAGGCAGGAACCGGCGGCACGGACGAGCGGGTCGATTTTACAACATCCTCCAGTGTGAATACACTCCTGAATAATTTACAAGCAACAGCAAATCAGGCAGAGCAGGAGCTGCATCTCCAGATCGCGAGTTATGAAGCAATTGGTACTGCGTACGATCAAAATAAAGTCCGGTTTTCTCATCTTCCCGCAATCAAGCCCATGGAGGGATTTTTCAACCCTCACGGGTACGGGATGCGTCTTCATCCCATATTGAATTTCGTGCGCAAACATGATGGAATTGATATTATTAATGAGGTGGGAACCCCGGTCTATGCATCGGCGGAAGGATCTATCGAATTTACCGGCCGCAAAGGTGATTATGGGTTGGCGGTCGAAATAAACCATGGATACTCCATGGTGTCGTTGTATGGGCATCTTTCAAAAATACTCGTCCACGAAGGACAAAAAGTAAAACGCGGAGAACTGATCGCCCGCAGCGGTAATACGGGACTCTCGAACGGTCCGCATCTCCACTATGAAGTACGGGTGAACGGTGTCGCGCAAAATCCAGCCTATTACATTTTCGACGGGGTGAGTGCGAAAGATTTTCAAAATTAGTTAAATGACTCGTTAATTTATTTTTTTAAGGGAATGGAACGAAAATGATTTGGACCATCGAGCTGGCGACATATTTAGATGATGCTCCTTGGCCGGCGACAAAAGAAGAACTGATCGATTACGCTGTCCGAACTGGTGCTCCGACACAAGCAATACAAAACCTAGAAGAGCTTGATGATTCTGACGAACCGTACGAAAGCATCGAAGAAATCTGGCCGGATTATCCTACTGATGAAGACTTCTTCTTCGAGGATGAAAAAGAGTATTAACACCAACACCGTTGCATAAACGAATAGGGTACTTCGGGATTAGTATGTTTGAATGAAGCCCAGCACTTACCTGCTGGGCTTTTTATTTTTAATTTACGATGCATAAATTCCTCATCCTCATATTGCTCATTTGTTGGTTCCCGTCAATTTCTCCCGCACAGGTTCTGGGCCGGGAATTTGAGGTCGGTTCATTGACCTTTGAAGGAAACCAGGAGGTCAGCACGGACCAGCTGCTGGCGGAAATGCGCACGCACGAAACGCCTTGGGCCATATGGAAATGGATCTACCGTCGACTGGATAAAGAAATTTTGGGCGGACAGAAGCCGGAATATTTTGATCCTGTCGTCTTTTCTTCGGACTACTGGCAGGTAAAAAAAATCTATGAAGATAACGGTTTTTTTCATGCGCAGATTGATACCAGCATTCGCTTCAGTCCGGATAAAGAAAAAGTATTTCTCACTTTTTTGATCCATGAAGGCCGGCGGTCGTTCATCGACACTATTTTCTATAACGGCCTTGACAGCCTTTCGCCGGATCTCAAGGAAGATTTCCTCGGGAATAAACTGGTCACGGTCGGCATGCCGTATCTTCAGCCCAAGATAGAAGCGGAATATAACCGCATCGTCAATCTCTGTACCAATAGCGGATATGTGAATATGAAGCTGCGTACGGTCGAAGCGCAGCGGTACGCTTCGACGGACAATTTTTCGATTCTTTTCGTCTTTCACCTGGGGAAACGGTATACGTTTGGGAAAATCGCGGTTGAACAAGACACCGCTTCCCGGCAGTTTATCGATTCGGCGGTGGTTCTTGAACATCTTGATTTTTCAGAAGGGGATTATTACGGCAAGCAAAAGGAGATCGAGAGCGAGAGGAATCTCAACCGGCTGGGGGTTTTTGAAGCGACAAAAATCGAAAATATCGTATTGAACAATCCTTCCGAGAGGACGGATATCCCCGTCAAGGTCTATGTCCGCACGAGGCCGTTTCAGGAAGTATCGCCGGAAATTGGCATGAATGATGAAAATAATGCGTTCAATGTCCTGGTGGGAATTGGCTATAACCACCGGAATTTTTTCGGCGGTGCAAGAAATATATCGACGAATCTCCGGTTGAATATTCAGCCGCTTCAGGTCGGAAAATTGTTCCAGACGAATGCGCTCCGCGACAGATCGCTTGTTGCAAAAGCGGAATGGACAACGCAGATCATTCAGCCGTATTTCATCAACAATAAAACAAGCTTCAACGCCGCATTTTCTGCAATCCTCGATAAGCAGACGACATACTATCTCCCCAGTCTCAATATTCGCCTGGGCACGCTTACCCAGACGGCGACATATACAAAATTATTTATCGATTGGAATCTCCAGCTCAGCGATCCGAAGTCTGTCACGCTCCAGAACGATATTCCGTCGTACTTGGCTGAGAGAGGTTATCAGCGACAGTTCAACTCCTTTGTCATCATAACACTTCAGGGCGACCGCCGGAATGATGTGTTCTATCCTTCCTCGGGGACGTTGCAATCAATCTCTGCCGAAGAAGGAGGTTTTGTTCCGAGAGTGTTCAGGAATGCATTTGGAGGGAACCTCCCGTTTGCCCAATATGTAAAATTATTTTTAACAGGACAATGGTATTGGAATCCGGATAACCAGCGGGACCTCATCTGGGCCTTGCGGTTGCGGAGCGGCGCTGCACTGATTTATGGAAATTCGCCGTTAACGGATATCCCGTTTACGCAGCGTTTTTATTCCGGGGGGAGTGGAAGTGTTCGCGGCTGGAGAGCGCGGGACCTCGGATTCGTCCCGTTGACGACACAAGGCGGCGATGCGTTCATCGAAGGCAATATTGAAGCCCGGTGGAATCTCCTGAGAAATGCGGGAACCCTCGGGTTTATCGACCTTGAAAAAATATCCGTTGTTTATTTCTACGACTTCGGCAATGTCTGGACGGCGCCCAGGAAAATCCGTCTGGATCAAATCGCAATGGCATTCGGCCTGGGCATACGGTATAACACGATCGCCGGGCCTATTCGATTCGACTTTGGCATGAAATTATACGATCCCCATGACGGCAGATGGGTGAATGAAAAACGATTCTTTCCCGAAACATTCAACCAGGGCGTTCTTCAAGTGGGATTCGGTCACACGTTCTAAGGCATATTTTCTATGAGCTGGTCAACGATTGTCGGACAGGAACGCGTCAAAGCACTTCTCAAGCGCACGCTGCAAAACGGCCAGATTGCCCATGCCTATCTGTTCTTTGGACCGGAAGGGATTGGCAAAGACGCTCTCGCTTTAGAATTTGCGCGAACCTTGATCTGCACCGGCGGCGGCATTGAATCATGCGGCGTCTGTCCTCAATGCCGGCGCATGGATTCCTTTCAACATCCGAATGTCAAACTGGTGTTTGCTCTTCCTGCGGGGAAGAACGAAACGAATGGCGATGACCCGATCAACGTATTGACCGACGCGCAGGTCGCGAATGTGCGGGAACAACTGTCCGTGAAAGCGAAAGACCCCTATCATCGCATCGAGATCCCCAAAGCCAACTTTATAAAAATCAACAGCGTACGGGATATCAAACGCGAAGCGGCAATGAGCCGGAGTGAAGAGGGCAGAAAAATCTTCATCATATTCAATGCCGATATGATGAGCACCGAAGCAGGTAATTCGCTCTTGAAAACATTGGAAGAACCGCTGCCGGGAACGGTCCTCTTATTGACGACTTCGGCAAAAGATCAGCTCCTGCCGACGATTGTCTCGCGGTGCCAACTCATTCAATGCGACCTTGTTTCAGAAAAGGAAATCGAATCGGCTTTGATCTCACGCGATCATGTCGCGACAGCGCTGGCCCGCGTTATATCCCAGCTTGCCAATGGGAGTTACAGCAATGCACGGCGTTTGAGCCTGCAGAATATGGCGGAGGAACGGAAAGAAGTGGTGGAATTCATGCGTTTGGTTCTTGGCAGGCGGAAAACCGCGCTTATCGACGCGATTGATGAACTCGCCTCTTCCTCCGACCGCCCCGCAACAGAACGATGGCTCAAATTGCTTCAGTCATGGCTGCGTGATGCCCTCCTGGTACAACACCATGCTCCCGCGCCATTGCTGGAGGATGAAAAACAGAGCATTGAAAATTTTAATAAAAATTTCCCGCAGGCGGATCTCGTTACAGCGGTTCAATCCGTCGAAAAGGCGATTGCTCATCTAGACAAAAATGTCTACCTTCATCTTATTCTTACAACGCTCGCTATTGAATTACGGACGACTATCACGGAAACGCAGCCAGTATGAAGCAGTCATTTGAACGAATTCTTATTACGGCAGCATTGCCTTACGCCAACGGGTATCTCCATCTGGGTCATCTCGCCGGCGCCTATCTGCCGGCAGATATCTATGCCCGATACCAGCGCCTGAAGAAACGCGATGTCCTTTTTCTTTGCGGCTCCGATGAGCATGGCGTTGCCATCACCGTGTCGGCGGAAAAAGAAAAATCGACTCCCCAGGCGATTATCGACCGGTATCATCCTGCAAACAAATCGGCATTTGAAGCGTTCGAGATGAGTTTTGATAATTACTCGCGCACCTCCATTCCGCTGCATCATGAAACGACGAAGGAGTTTTTTCGTGAATTCCATAGCCGCGAAATTGTGGTCGCCAAGAAGGAATTGCAGCTCTATTGTGATAAAGACAAAATGTTTCTTGCCGATCGGTACGTGGAAGGCACCTGCCCCAAATGCAAATCCACCCAGGCACGCGGAGATCAATGCGAAAACTGCGGTACCTGGCTGAACCAGACTGACCTGATCGATCCAAAATGCAAACTCTGCGGGACCACACCGGTCGTCCGCGAAACAACTCACTGGTATTTTCCCCTCGGCAGATACCAGGACCGGTTAATGGCATATATCGATGAACGCAATAAACGGGATGGATGGAAGGATAATGTCCTGCGGTACTGTGAAAGCTGGTTTAAGGACGGTTTGCAGGATCGCGCGGTGACACGGGATCTCTCATGGGGCGTTCAAGTGCCGGTTGCAGGATATGAAGATAAAGTCATCTATGTCTGGTTCGATGCGGTGCTCGGTTATATTTCATCGGCGAAAGAGTGGGCGATTGCAAAAAACAAACCGGATGCGTGGAAGGAATTCTGGCAGAAGGAAAGTACAAAATACGTCGCGTTTATCGGGAAGGACAATGTGGTATTCCATTGCATCGTGTTCCCGGCAATGCTTCTCGCATGGAATGATGCACACACGGAGCACTATGTACTGCCGGAGAATGTTCCCGCCAACGAATTTTTAAATTTCGAGGGGCAGAAATTTTCCAAAAGCCGCGGGTGGGGAATAGATGTTCAGGATTTCCTCAAGTATTTTCCAGCGGATATGCTCCGTTATGCACTGGCGGTGAATTTACCGGAAACACGCGATAGTGATTTCTACCTGAAAGATTTTCAGGCTCGTGTGAACAACGAGCTTGCCGATATCGTAGGGAATTTTGTCAATCGCACGGTGGCGTTCATCGATAAAAACTTTGACGGTAAAGTTCCGCTCATGGGGAAACGGACGGCGCCGGATGAAGAGATGATCGAAATTCTGAAGCAGACTCCCGTCAAAACCGGCGAACTCTTTGAGCAGTACCGGTTCCGGGAAGGATTGATGGAGGTGATGAACCTTGCCCGCTCCGCCAATAAATATTTCAATGATCATGAACCATGGAAAACGTTGAAATCGAATCCGGAACGATGCGCGACAACACTCCATATTGCAATTCAGACGGTCCGTTCGCTTTCCATTTTACTGGAACCGGTCACGCCGGAATTTTCTGCAAACATATGGAAGCTCCTGAATCTTTCTTCCACAACGGACGAACGGGAGTGGGATTCCGCAACTCAGTTGGTACTCCGAGAAGGTCACCAGCTTCAAAAACCGGAAATTCTGATTCATAAAATTGATGATAAACAGATTGATGAAATAGTAAAATTTCTTGAAGGAGGGGAGCAGATTCCGGCATCCGTGCCGCTGGCGCCGCTGAAACCAACCATTACGATCGATGATTTCAAAAAGATCGATCTCCGCGTTGCGCGGGTCATCGAAGCGGTGAAAGTTCCGAAATCCGAAAAATTAATAAAGCTGCAGATCGAATTTGGCAATGAACGCCGGCAGGTGGTCGCCGGGATTGCGAAGCATTACACACCAGAAGAATTGGTGGGGAAAACGATCGTCGTCGTTGCAAACCTGCAGCCGGCAAAGCTTATGGGTCTGGAATCGCAGGGGATGATACTTGCAGCGAGTGATGAATCCGGGCACTTGACACTGGTCGGCCTCCAGTCAGAAATCATGACCGGATCAACGGTGAAGTGATTTTCCGCCGGATTTCCGTTCCGGCATATCAAACAGGCGGTAAGGAATACTATGGCGCTGCAAAAGTTAAAGAGTATTGCACGATTTATCAAAATTGAACATACCTTGTTTTCGTTGCCGCTGATCTTTAGCGGAGTATTTATCGCATCGAAGAACCCGCCCTCGCTGATGCTCATCGTGCTCATTCTCTTCGGTGCCACCGGTGCGCGGACGGCAGCGCTTGCCCTGAACCGGATGATTGACCGGAAAATTGATAAACGAAATCCCCGCACGGTGGACCGTGAATTGCCGAGCGGGAGAATGGCGTTCGGAGACGCAGTCCTCATTCTCCTTGCGGGCTTGATAACGTATTTTGTCTGTGCTGCGTTGATTTCAACATTCTGTTTAATGCTTTCTCCGCTTCCCCTGATCATTTTCACCTTTTATCCCTATATGAAGCGGTTTACATCGTATGCGCATTTTGGCGTCGGGCTGGGCCTCTCCATGGCGCCGCTGGGCGGCTGGTTCGCAGTCAAGGGTTCGTTCGAGCATATTGTGCCGGGGCTCTTACTTTCATTCTTCACTTTCTCCTGGGTATCGGGTTTTGATATCATTTATTCCACGTTGGACGAAGCATTTGACCGTGGAGAGCATCTTTATTCCTTCAGTGCACGGTTTGGAAAAACCAAAGCGCTGCGTATTTCTGCCATGCTGCATCTCACGGCGTTCGTTGTGCTCGCCATTCTCTTTTTCATTCAAGTGCGCGCTCTTGCGGCATTGCCATTCCTCCTGGTCTCGGGGTACCTCTTATTTCTCGAACAAAAAAAATCGAACGATGTCGAATTGGCCTTCTTCAAAATTAATGCCGTTCTCGGATTTGCTGTCCTTGCCATGGTACTCGTCGGAGTGTATTTTCCATGAGAATCGTCGTCGGAATTACCGGATCCTCGGGTGCGGTGTACGCAAAAGATTTTTTAAAACAATGCACTGCCGATATCTATCTTATTGTGAGCAAGTGGGGGAAGGTGCTGTTAAAAGATGAACTCGGCGTCAGCGACCGTGATCTCGAACCGTTTATCAAGAGGCAATTTTCGGACGACGATCTCACGGCACCGATGGCGTCAGGAACTAATCGGTTCGATGCATGTGTTATTTTACCGTGTTCAACATCGACGCTCGGAAAAATTGCATCGGGCATCGGCGATACGCTTATTACCCGGACAGCACAGGTTGCAATGAAAGAACGATATAAACTCATCCTCTGCATACGAGAAACTCCGCTCTCGACCGTGACTCTGGAACACTGTGCAAGACTCTCGAGAGATGGGGTGATCATCATGCCGATTTCACCGCCGTTGTATCATGTCCCGAAATCGGTGGATGAGTACGTCGGCGCATTTACGGATAAATTGCTCGGAGTCATTGGAGTGCGCACGCCGAAAGGATGGCGGAGTGAAGAACTGGAATAAGGGATTGGTGAATCGTTCATGAGATTTCCGGCACTCGGAGAATTTGTTCAATACCTCGAATCAATCGGAGAACTGAAGCGCGTCAGCGTCCAGGTCGATCCGTTTCTTGAAGTGACTGAAATCGCAACGCGTGCACTTCATGAACAGAAGCCAGCGATCCTGTTTGAGAATGTCAAAGGCTCAAAGATTCCGCTGGCGATCAATGTGTATGCATCGGCACGGAGAATTGAACTCGCCCTCGGTAAACATCCGCAGCAAATCGGCGAAGAGCTGATTTCTTTTTTCGATCAAATGATGCCGCCGAAGCCTGCCGCTCTCTGGAGGAACCGGTCCGTTCTCAAAAGACTTCTGAAGGCGAGGACGCGGACCGCCGCTTCGGGGATCTCACAGCAAATGACAGCGAATTCAAATCTCAGCGACCTCCCCATTCAGACCTGCTGGCCGGACGATGGGGGAAGATTCATCACCCAGGGCCAGGTCTTCACCTACGATCCCGTTAATCGGAAGCGGAACGTTGGTTTATACCGGATGCATGTCTTTGACGACAGAACAACCGGTATGCACTGGCAGATACAGAAAGGCGGCGGATTTCATTATCATCGCGCGGAACAACTGGGAAAAGAGATTGAAATTGCCGTCGCACTCGGAACAGACCCCGCGTTGCTGCTCTCGGCAGTCTCGGCATTGCCCGAAGGGATTGATGAAGTGATGTTTGCATCCTTCCTGCGCGGTGAACGAATACCGATGGTGCGGGGGAAAACAATCGATCTTCCCGTTCCGGCAAATGCTGAATTTATACTGGAAGGGTCCGTGCCTTCACATGAACGGCGGATGGAAGGGCCGTTCGGCGATCACTTTGGCCATTATTCAAATGCCGCCCCCTTTCCGGTGTTCCACCTCCGGACCATCACCCAGAGGAAAAATCCGGTTTATCCCGCGTCGGTCGTCGGGATACCGCCGATGGAGGATAAATACCTGGGAGATGCCACACAGCAAATTCTCGGACCGCTTGTGAAATTAATTCATCACGAGGTGCGTGATCTCTGGGCATATTATGAAGCGGGCTTCCATAATTTATTGGTGGTGTCTGTCGAAGAGCGGTATAAAAAGGAGGCAATGAAAGCGGCGCTCGGACTTCTGGGAACCGGACAATTAGCCCTGACGAAATGCCTGGTACTCGTTTCCCAGGATGTCGATCCCAGGGACTGGCTTGCCGTGGTGCGTGAAATACGCCTTCACTTTGATCCGCATTTTGATTTTGTGCTCCTGCCGAAAGTGCCTCTCGATACACTGGACTTTACCAGTTACAAGATGGAACTCGGAAGTAAGATGATTATCGATGCGACCAGGAACCAACGGCCGCCGGCATCTGTCGACAGACTGCAGAAAATAAATAGTGAGAAATTATCACGAGATGCTCAATTCATGAATTTGAAATCTTTTGACAGGCGCATTGCAGACAGCACGCTCATCGAGGAGACCATGCTGGTGGTCAAGGTCCGGAATCAGGGCCGGTCGGTCATAGAAAAATTGGTGAAGCTCAAGGCATTGCAACAGTTAAAAATTATTGCAGTGGTGAGCGAAGACGTTGAACTCAGAGACCAGGAAAGTACTCTCTGGGGGATATTCACGAGATTCGATTGTGAGCGCGATGTTATTTTTAGCGAACAGAAACTTATCGGTATTTCACCGGTCTATCATGGCGTGATGGGGATCGATGCAACATGGAAAAAAGGATATCCGGCGGCATTGCGGATGGACCCGGCAGTGATGAAACGGGTGGACGACCGCTGGAACAGTTATTGGAAATAAAGGAGACAGCGGGGTGAATCAGGAAATACATTTCAGAGATGCGTTACTTCTGCCGATCTGGAAGAAAGTCCAGGAGGGGGAGCGGTTATCTCATGAAGACGGTCGAACGTTGTTCCGAACGAATGACGTGCTTTCTCTTGGAAAGATGGCTCATTTCGTTCAGAAGAATCGCAGCGGAGATGCGGTCTATTTTGTGTTGAATCAAAAAATTGAACCGACGAATGTTTGTGTCCTCTCGTGCAAATTCTGCAACTTCGCGGTGAAGCAGGGCGATGCCGGTGCATACGAAATGACCATTGCGGAGATGCTTGCAAAGCTGACGCCTGACATCCACGAAGTGCATATGACCGGAGGATTGCATCCCGACTGGCCATGGGAATATTATCTGGAAATGATGCGGAAGATTCATATGAATTTTCCGAACCTCGATATTAAAGCATTTACGGCGGTGGAGATCGACTTTTTTCACAGGAAATTTAAACTCTCCATCAAAGAAGTCCTGCACGAGTTAAAAGAGGCAGGAATGCGCACCATGCCTGGAGGAGGCGCGGAAGTATTTTCGGAACGGGTGAGAAAGGAATTGTTCCCCCAGAAAATCGGCGCAGGCCCATGGCTCGATATTCATCGCGCCGCCCACGAACTGGGCATTCCATCGAATGCGACGATTCTTTATGGGCATATCGAGACGATTGATGAGCGGCTGGACCATCTCATAAAACTACGCGGACTGCAGGATGAGACCGGCGGGTTCTTATCGTTCATCCCGCTGGCGTTTCAGCCGGGGGATACGGGAATTAAACCGCGCGAGCAATTTACCTCCGCGATCGACGATTTAAAGATGATTGCAGTTTCAAGGCTCATGCTGGATAACTTCCCTCATATCAAAGCGTACTGGGTCATGTTGACGGAAGAAGTGGCATCGGTCGCGCTCAATTTCGGCGCGGACGATATGGACGGGACAGTCGGCGGAGAGCGTATAGCCCATGACGCGGGCGCCATCAGCCCGTCGTCCATGGCAAAAGACCAGCTGATAAAAATTATTCGTGATGCGGGAAAAATTCCCGTGGAACGGGATATTTATTACAACCCGATAAACCTCTACACGAAAAATGTCGTCGGAAAAATCCCGTATTTGAATTCCGTCCCGTTCTACGAAAATATCGAACGGCGGCAGTTTAAAATACTTCCGGTAACACCGCGGCGGATGGGCGTTCTTTCGGCAAGCGGCATGCTCGATGCCGGATTATTTTCATTGGTCAATTATTTACAGCAACAGGAACGCCTGGAGATGCTGGAGTATTGCATTGCGACACGCGACCAGGTGAAAAGTGTTCTCCTCTTCTCAAATCATGGATGGCATGATCTGGAAGGAAAAACCATCGGCATTATTGACGATACAGCGACATCGGTCATGCTTCTAAAAATACTGCTGCAAAAACGGTACGGCGTCCGCACAGTCTTCAAGCGAATGAATTCCGGCGTCAATGATTACTCGGAGTTCGATGCAGTCCTTCTCATCGGTGATGAAGCGTTGCGGTCAAGAAAGAACGGACTTGCAGGTTTTGAAATTGTATATGATCTTGCAACAGAATGGTATCAATGGAAAAAACTGCCGTTTGTCTTTGCAGTATGGGCGGTTCAATCGACGGTGCCTCAGGACCGGAAAAATGAACTGCAGGATATCCTTCAACAGTCTCTGAGACGGGCAGAGGAGAATGTGACCGCCGTTGGAACTTCCCATGCCAAACGGATCGGACTGAGCGCTGATGAAACGGTTGAGTATCTTGAAGGATTTAATTATAGAATCGGAAAGCGGGAACGGCTTTCGATTGAACGGTTTCAGGAACTGCTCCTGGAACTGGAACGTATCGAACAACTCTAATACCGTATACCACGGGATGTAATCAGAACAACGATGTCAGAACAAATTGTAAATAAATTTAAAGAATTAATTGAAACGGGAACCACGCTTGCACCGATTGGCGGATTTGATTATTCCGGGTATAACGCACGGCTTCAACATAAATATCTGGAATGGCGAAAATCAGGACTCGAAACTCTCGAATCGTCCGGCCCGATCGGATTTCCGTACAAACAGAAAATTCTGGGTGATTCAAATGGAGGATTTTTTTATCAATCGTCGGTACTGCTGATCTTGACCTGTCTGAATGAGTTATTCGAAAAATTGAAGGCCTCGCCGGACCTGGTCGCGGCACCAGTTCCGGTCGCCGCTGCCGAACCTTCCACCGTGACGTCATCAGAGACGAGCGGTAAACGTATCCTGAAGCCGCCCCCCAAAAAAGTGGTCGAACCATCGGTACAACAGGCCATTCCGGTCCCCGCGGAAGTACACAACAACAAAGTGTATGTGATCGGCGAATTGGATGAACCATTACGCATTCAGCTGCTGCAATTCCTCAATGAAATTGGTTTGGAGGAAATTACCATTCAACGCCAGCCTGGTCATATGCTGCCATTGGATTCGCTGTCGGTGAGTTCGGATATTAAATATGCCTTTTTTATTGTCACCGCTGCAGATCTTCCCTATGCGATGTTTGAGATCGGACATCTCGTCGGCAATATAGGAAAAAATCGTGTCTGTGTTATTCACAGTAATGATGTGAAGTTTCAGAAAGAGGTGCCGGGCGTCCTGGTCAAAGAAATCTCTGTAAAACTGGAGGAAGCCAGTTTTAGTCTGATGAAAGATCTCAAGGCAGCAGGATATCAACTCAGTTTTTAGGAATAAATTCAATGACCTTAGAGCAGGTTTTTCGAAAAATTCGGGAAGGCGAACGCATCTCTTCTGATGAAGGGTTATTCCTTCTCAGGAATGCAGAGCTTCTGGATTTAGGCGATCTGGCAAATGAAATCCGATTTCGCAAAAACCCGGAACAGCAAGTCACATATCTTTTGGATACCAATCCAAACTATTCCAACGTCTGCACGATCGACTGTATTTTTTGTGCGTTCTACCGGCACCCGGGGGAAGAAGGCGCGTATCGATTATCGATCGATCAGCTGATTGAAAAATTTAAGACGGCGGCGGCATCCGGCATTACCACGGTCCTGTTGCAGGGAGGCGTGGATCCAGCCATTCCATTCGATTATTATCTCGAACTGGTTGAACGCACCGTGAAGGAAGTTCCGCAGATCTATCCGCATTTCTTTTCGACGTCCGAGATTATTGGAATGTCGCACATTTCCGGATTGAGCATTCAACAGGTCCTGGAACGATTATGGGAAAAAGGGCTGCGTTCTCTTCCGGGCGGAGGCGCGGAAATTCTCTCCGATCGGGTAAAGAGAAAAATCAGCAGCCGCAAAGGATCATCCGGGGACTGGCTGAATGTCATGCGCATCGCTCATCATGTCGGATACAAAACGACGGCGACCATGATGTACGGACATCTGGAATCGGACGAGGATATCGTTGAGCATCTGGACGCCGTTCGCATGCTTCAGGATGAGACCGGCGGATTCACTGCATTTATTCCATGGTCGTTTAAACCGGGCAATACGCCGCTTGAAAAAATTATTCCTCACTATGCCACCCCAACACGTTACCTGCAGATGATCGCCTTTTCACGTGTCTATCTGGATAATGTCCCGCATATTCAAGCTTCCTGGTTTTCAGAAGGGAAGAAGATCGGTCAGATCGCTCTCCACTTTGGAGGCGATGACTTCGGTGGAATATTGCTTGAAGAAAATGTTCACGCGGCTGCTAATTTTGTCAATACCACCAGCGTTGAAGAGTGTAGAACCATGATCCGGGAGGCCGGATTTATTCCTGCACAGCGGA
>RPQN01000056.1 GCA_003819715.1 Ignavibacteriota bacterium
GGGATGCGAATGCAGACTACTAAGCATAACACTCCTTGTTCTTCAATGGATGTGAAAGTTACCTGATCGTGAATTGATAAATAGTCGTTTGATGATATACTTCACCCGGTTTTAAAGTGACAGATGGAAAATCCGGTTTGTTCGGGGAATCCGGGAAACACTGAGCCTCCAGGCATAACCCGGTTCTCCATTGATACGCTACACCTTTGCCCTTATCATTCCCGTTAAGAAAATTCCCGGAATAAAACTGCAGTCCCGGCTGATCTGTATAGACCGTCATCAACCGGCCGCTCTGCGGTTCGTACAATTCTGCCGCTTTTTGAATTTTGCCGTTATATCCGTTGAGTACCCAATTATGATCGTACCCTTTGCCGAAACGTATTTGTTCAAACGGTTCGTTTATTCGTTTGCCGACCGCGGTGAAAGACCTGAAATCCATCGGAGTATTTGAGACATCAAGCATTTTTCCAGTAGGGATAAGGCCCCGATCAACCGGAGTGATCGCATCCGCATTGATCATCAGTTCATGATTCAGGATCGTGTTGGTAAATATTCCGGAAAGATTAAAATAGGAATGGTGCGTTGGGTTAAGAATGGTCGTCTTATCCGTTGTCCCTTTGTAAGTAATCCGGAATTCATTTTTATCGGTCAATGAATACGTGACCACCAGAGTGACTTTGCCCGGATATCCTTCCTCGCCGTCGGGACTGACGTAGGTTAACGCGAGGGAGGGCCCTGCGCTGTCCTTGACGAACTGGGCATCCCATAACACTTTATTAAACCCGACTTTTCCTCCGTGGAGATGGTTCTCGCCGTCATTGATCGTCAACTGGACCTCTTTACCGTCCAATGTGAATTTTCCTTTTCCAATCCGATTTCCATACCGCCCCGCAATACAGCCGAAATAGGTGGTACAATTTTCATAATCCCGGAGAGAATTATATCCGAGGACAACATCTTGAAATTTTCCGTCTCGGTCAGGGACGACCAGAGATGTGACAACGGCTCCGTAGTTAATAATTTTCACGACGCTGCCAGAATTGTTCCGCAAAGTATACTGAACCACTTCGCGGCCGTCGGGAAGTTTCCCGAAGAGCGATGATTCACCCATGGGCGTATCCTCTTTCATCGTGCAAGAAATAAATATTCCACCGATAAGAACAAGCATGAAACAAACAGCACGGTTTAGCATACATCCTCCTGTTCAGTAAGTTCAACGTCCCACGCGACGATGCGCAATCATATTCTCTCGTCCAACGAATCATTGTTATGAGAAGAGAGTCCAAATCCAAAACAATCGAGTGTCAGTATGGTACATCAAATCCGTTTTATCTAAAAGCCAATTTGATCTTTTTTCCCACCAAATTGCGCAGGAGTAAAATTGGCGCACATTCCACGTTCCGTTCGTTTTCCGGAATGGCCACAGAGCATCATTTATGAACATCGGCTTGAGCGGCGGGGAATGAGCGAATAAAACAACCGGATTGATTTTAGAATAAGATCCGGTTCTGCACGTTGCGAAAAATTCACCGGTCGAAGAGAGCTTATCAAAAGAGAAGGGAACATGGGAATCCCGGAGTCCATGCTCTCCTTATCTTGAGAGAATGCCTGTGTGAATCATCGAACCGGCCGGTTCACCGCAATAATTGCTGCCAAGTTGCATCCTGCACTTCACCGCGTTTCGTCGAATGAACAAGGGTGTATTCATTGAATCCCGTAAGATCAACATAAATAAATTGAACGCCGCCTTCAAGCTGGTGATAATACCAAATTTCGTACGGTTTACTGTCACCGGAATTTGGGAATCGCTGTATTTCATCGGGCTCTCCGTAGAGAATGTAAATGCGGCCCTGATCGGTTCGCCATCCGGCCCTGGACATCGATTTATAACGCTGGTTCGAGATAGACACTCTCCCCAGATAGCTCGACCTCGAAAGATTCGATTTCCCGTTTTCTTCGGTCTCAATTCTGGTCCAGAATTTCTCCAGAAATTCTTTCTGTGCCTGCGCGGTCGACAGCTTTTCAAATGTATTATTGTCATCCGATTGTGCAATATATTTGGCTTTTCGGAACTCCTCGGCCAGTTCATCGGAAGTCATCCCTTCGAACTCGGCTCTTGCAGTGACGATGGTCTCTGCGCTCGCAGCTTTGACATTGGGATTATGGAGATAGATCGGACGACGTGACCGTGCTTTCACCTGTCCCAGCGTATCGGAGAGAATGACTTCGTAGGTATATCGTCCGGAGCTTATCGAAATACAATTCAGTGTGGTCACATCCACGACATTGGGAAGAGAGAACCGGCGAAGATGGGCGCGTTGTTTTTTAACGTTTCCTTTCGCATCGACGATCTGAGCAGTAATTTTATACATCAGATTCGTGTTTAAATTATAGAATTCCATATAACTATACACCAGGGGAAACGAGGTTGACCCGAACACGCAGCTGGGATTGGGAATAACACGATACGTATTCTTATAGAAAACATCCTTCTGATCAGATGATTCAATGATGTTGGAGCATAATTCAATATCGCTGAGCGCAAGTGAATCAGGTTTGTTCTGTACGGTGACGGTAAAGGAAGAACTGTCCTTCCGCGTCCGGTCCAGGACATCGCTGCCGATGACACTCACGTGGTATTCGCCGGATCCCAGCGCATAGATCGTGTTATTGACTATCGATCCCGTCCTCACGAGCGATGCAGAATCGGCGAGATGAATAGGTACGTTGTAGCGGTTGGCGTAGACCATGGCGCCCGTGGATTTATTCTGGATGGAAATATTTAATTCCACTTTTCCATGAAACCCGAGGGAATCCTGCTGGAGGAGAATGAGATTCGGATACACCGCGGTCGATATCTCGATATACATTGTAGAATCGTTTTGCCAGAATCTGCTGTAATCCACATTGAGGACAAATCTTTGAACAACCGGAAGAGTCTGGGATTGTACCGTCATGGGGTACCCGAACAATACGAGGAGACACAAGCCAGTGCCAATAATGCGTTTCATATCTTTTCTCACGATGATAATATGATTAGTAAGTTATTGCGAATAGAGAGCACGGATGAACTATTACCGTTTCCGTCGTCATGATCATAATCGCTACATTTCCTATCAGGCTGTTACACCGGAAATCCACGCTGGGACAGCAACCGATCGACTGTTCCCAACGCGTAAGAATCTTGCACCGGTCATCACCCGAGTATCACTTCCACCGCATGTTCCTTGCCATCTTGAAGATTGGGGACTACATTTCCGTTTACCGGTTTTCCATCAAGCGTAAGGCTCTTGACGCCCTTGCACACCTTGTTCGGATTCTTTATCGTGATACGGTAGGTGCTCTTCCGATACTTTCGAACCACGGTATACTCCTGCCATGAACTCGGAATGCACGGATCGATAATCAATCCGTTGTAATCGGGATGAATCCCTAAAATATATTGAGAAAGAGCCACAAATGACCATGCAACCGTGCCCGTTAACCAGGAGTTTTTGCCTTCGCCCGGTGTCGGGGCATCTTTGCCTGCGGTCATTTGGCTGTACACGTATGGTTCAGAACGGTAAATGTCTATTTGTTCTTCTTTGGTTGGAGGGCAGATACTCTTATAATATTCCATCGCCTGATCCCCTCTCCCCACCAGCGTTTCAGCAATTTGAATCCAGGTATTATTATGTGTAAAGATTCCGGCATTTTCCTTGTACCCGGGAGGATAAGAACTTACTTCGCCCAGATGGACATAATATTTCTGGAACGCAGGCTGCTGCAGGATGATGCCGTTGGAGGTGGCCAAATATTTATGGACACTGTCCAGTGCCTTTTTTGCATTCCCACTGTTCAATCCGACACCGCCCAGGATACACCACCCCTGGCTTTCAATAAATATTTTGCCTTCTTCGTTTTCGGATGAACCAAGTTTTTTGCTGTACGAATCGTACGCCCTGAGAAACCATTCGCCGTCCCAGCCATGTTTCTCAATGGTGTTCCGCATCTCTTGTCCATGGGCAACATATTGAGCTGCGGCATCCGATTGACCGGTCGTGTTCAAGATCTTCGTCATCTCATCGCATGCTTTGCAGAATAAACCGGCAATCATAACGGATTCTGCAATTTTATCATTTTCGATATGGCCTGCCAATTGGAAGCTTTCGCCCGGTGTTGAAGAGAAACAATTGAGATTCAAGCAGTCATTCCAGTCGGCATGACCGATTAACGGGAGCCCGTGCGGCCCGCGATGATTGAGCGTATAATGGAGAGAAATATTCAGATGGTCGAGCAGTGTCGACGTTGTATCCTGAACATCTGCATACCCTACTTTTTCATCCAGGATACTTAAATCTCCGGTTTCTTTCAGGTATGCGGAAACGGAAAGGATTAACCAGAGAGGATCGTCATTAAAGCCGCCGCCGATATCGGCATTACCCTTTTTGGTAAGGGGCTGGTATTGATGAAAACATGTGCCGTCGGAAAGCTGGGTCCCGGCGAGATCCAGGATCCGCTGCTTCGCCCGTTCAGGCAGAATATGGACGAATCCCAGAATATCCTGATTGCTGTCGCGATACCCCATTCCTCTGCCGATTCCGGATTCATACATCGATGTCGACCGCGACATATTAAACGTTACCATACATTGATATTGATTCCAGATATTCGCCATCCGGTTCACAATCGTATCCGGTGTCTTTACCTGGTAGGAAGAAACCAGGTTATCCCAGTATTGCCGGTGTGCCTGAAACGCGGCATCGACATCCTGTGTTTTTGAATATCGTGATTTTACTGCTTCAAATTCATCTTTCCGGATTTTGCCGTTCGCAAGGAATTTCTTTTCGGGCGGATTTTCTGCATACCCCAGCAGGAAGTTCAGCGTTTTGGTTTCGCCCGGCTTCAGATCCAGATCAATCTGATGGACACCGACGGGGAGCCATCCGTACGCAATACTGTTCCTGCAGCCTCCCTCCAGAATTGCCTGAGGCGCGTCCAATCCTTGATGGACGCCGACAAACGCATCGCGGCTGCTGTCAAATCCGGAAACCGGTTCGCTTGATGAAAAATACGCATAGTGATTACGGCGTTCCCGGTATTCGGTAATATGGAAAATGGTTCCGTTCTCTACCTCCACTTGGCCGGTGGAATAATTCCGTTGGAAGTTGGTCATATCGTCGAGTGCATCCCAGAGGCACCATTCAGCAAAACTCCACATGCGGATCTTCTTGGACGATTTTGAATGGTTCGTCACGTTCACCTGCCAGATTTCATTCCTGGAATTTAAAGGAATAAAGAATAACGAGGAGACTTCCAGTTCGTTTTTTTGACCGGTAATTTTCGAATATCCCAGCCCATGGCGGCACTCATAGTGATCCAGCGGCACGCGCATGGGTTTCCACATGGGATTCCAGAGGGTGTCCCCGTCTTTGATGTACAGATACCGGCCATTGCTGTCCATCGGGATATTATTATACCGGTAGCGTGTTAACCGGCGAAGTTTGGCATCCTGATAAAAGCAATATCCGCCCGCCGTGTTGGAAATGATTCCGTAAAAATCATTTGTCCCAAGATAATTAAACCAGGGCAGCGGCGTATCAGGGCGGGTGATCACATACTCTTTATGCTCGTCATCAAAATATCCGTATTTCATCCTTGACCCTTTACATTAATGGAATAAAAATTCATCATTTTATGAACATCATCTTTTTTGTTTCAATAAAATTTCCCGCATGCATCCTGTAAAAATAAATTCCGCTGGCTACTCCCCGTCCATCCCATCGGCGCGTATAATTCCCTTGAGCTAATTCTTCGGAAATAACCGAGGACACTTCCCTGCCGAGCAGATCATATATTTTGAGTGTCACAAATGATTTCTCCGGTATGGTAAATGTTATCGTGGTCGAAGGATTAAACGGATTTGGAAAATTTTGATGGAGCATGTACTTCCGGGGCGCCTCTAGTTCCCCTGCATCGACCACGGTTACGGCATCGTCGAAACCGGGATTTCCATGAAGACGCTGAGAGGCGCACCAGCTGTCCGGATTGTTCTGATCGAGGGCCATGGTCTCCGGGTTGCGAATCAGAGAGTACCCCGATCCATCCGGAGAGTTCGGCCACGGATATTGATCACTATACGTCAACGTAAAAACGGTGTCCCCCGCTGCGGTCTGCAGAACAAGGGTTTCTCCTGCATTACTCAACTGCCCGCTGTACCTGCCAAATGGAGAAGCATGGTACCGGGCTTCGAATGCCGAATCATTGGACGCTAAAACAAGATGACCTCCGGACTTGATGCTGGCTCCTGAAGGGAATGTATAGGTAATCCCCTGCGTAAACGTCATCCCCCCCAAATCGATAGGAGTGGCGCCAAAATTCTTTAATTCGATAAACTCAAACTCTTTCTCGTCCACTCCTGCTTCTCCCAGCGGATGATAATGAAGTTCGGTAATCTTCAGGCCTTCATTTCCTTCAGGTACCCAGAACGTCACTTCGTTGATTGCGCTCCAGCACTCATTGCTGTAGACTCTCGCCTTCACCTTCGTCGTGCGATCAATCGTCATCGGGCCCGTGTAGGCGATCGCGCTGGGTGAAATGGGGCCGCTGGATTTCAGGGTGTTGCCGGCAACCAGCTCCACGGAAATAAAAAAAGTGGAATCATCGGGGGCAATATTCAAGGCTTGAATCGCGAGGAGATTCTGCCCCTCCTTGAGATAAGACAAATACGGCAGCAGATCGATGGATTCGATAAATTTACCATCATGGACGGCATTCGCGTGAGCATTCCAGCTGAGGGAACCGGAAATATTTCTCGATGCGACCGGCATGGTTTTATTCATAAACACCGCTATCCCGTCATTATACTGGATGCGAAGCGTGAGGCTATTGATATCCTTCAATAAATCTGCAGTGACCTGAAACGGTATCCGGATCAGACAGGTCGCGTTCTTGTTATACATTTGACTCTGAATATCAGAAGAAATATCACTGTCATAGGTCGAACCAAGGTCGTACCCGATGCCCCCAGGGGATGTATTGCACAACAGCCATGTCGAATCGTTGAACCTCGGATCGATCTTCCAGTTTTGAATGGGGTTAATCGTTGGAACCAGTACTCGTTTGGGTGAATTGCGGGAAATAAGCATGGTCCGTGATGCTTTTTGCAATGAGGCAGACACATGCGTATCATTTCCGTCAAGTGTATAATAGACGGTTCCAGCCGGTGCGGTCATTGTCAAAGATGTCCCCTTGCTTACTTTCCCGCTCGTCAAACTGAACGCGGGCGGCTCGATCGATGTATATAAATTCCGGGCGCGGAGCTGCTGCAACACAATATCGGACCGCGTGGGGAAAAACTCATTGAGGATCCAATCCACTTCCACCTGCCACTGATCATCTTTTGTCCGCGGAATGGTGTTGTAGGTATCTCCCCATCGTGCTGATTCAGCGATCACCGCGTCTTCAATCTGGTTCTTTCGCTTTAAGAGACGTTCCCGGCATGCCTGCGGGGTCAATGCACCGTTGCCAAAAAAATGTTTATACACATGGTCGTAGAACCGCAGACAATATTCAGGGTGGCTTGTGAGTCTTTGATGCAGCCACCGCGGATTAAAATGCAGGAATTCCTGACCGATCGTCGTTGAGCCGGTCACATCCAGGTTGAGATTCATCAGGCTGTGCTCGGCATCGTGTCGAAAGAAGACGAATCCCCGGTCTGCATTCCGGTTATTCATGCAATAAAAATTGTTCGGAATCCCGCCTGCCGTCGGTCCGTCCGGGTCGCCGACGTAAATATAACAGAGCATGTAATCAATCAGGTTATCAATATCCACCAGAACCGGATAGGCCGGATTTCTAGAGCCGTCGGGATTTAACCCCAGGACTTTATAAAACGGTTCATCCGAAAAAAATCCATTGCTGGCAATGTTCCACAACTCCCGGTAGGCATCTAAAGAACCATCGGTTACTTCAATATGATAATTGGGAATATATAAGCTGTCGGTCACATCCACCTTGACAACATCGTAATCGGTGTTCACTCCTCCTAAATACGATTTGCCGAAAGAAGCTTCCGCCCGCTCCTGTGTCTGGTACACTCCCCAATAGGTCCCGTTGATATAGAGGTGATAATACCGACTTCGCGTATACGGCTGGTTCATGTCGTGCTGCGTATCCCGGGAAAATACTTCACGCAGTTCTGTATACCGGTTATTATCGCCGCCGGCATTATACGCCCAGGAATAATTTTGGCTCGTCCGTAAATCGATATTATCGAATTCCGTTATCCCTTCGTCCCCGAAGAGCGGGTAGCGTAATTTATCTTTTCCGTATTCCGCCCTGAAGAAAAGCCGGAATGCGTGTTTATAATTCGTCCCTGTTCTCCCGTATGCCCCGCGGATACGCAGCCCGGCATTGATCTGAAAACCCGGGGTCCCGTCGGGATTCAATAACTCGGCCGACGCGCTCCGTTCCCACTCGCTTCCATGCAATAACGCATTAACATAAATTCCGGAGTCCGGATCGAATAAATTTTTCAAATCGGTCACCAGGGAGATGGTGGGAATATAGCGTAATGAACCCGTGATTTTATTCTGATTTCGCGGATCATGGATTACATCGGGATCCATGCCGTAGCATATTCCCTGCTCCGTAAACTGCGTACCGACCGTCGGGTCCATCCATCCCGGACCAGGTTTTAATCCATCCGGTGAAAGCTCCCCCATCTTATCCAGGAACAGATAGGTCTGAGTGACCTTCTCTGTTAGAAGGAATCCATCTTTCACGGCGCACGCTTGAATCACTACACCGGGCGCTTTATCTCTGCCGGTGATATCGACCGGATCGATTTTAAAAGAGGCGGGTGACGTCTGGCTCAGGGCCGTTGACGAAGTGAACGGATCAGTTCCATCCCGGGTAAATTTTATTGTTGCGCCGGGAGTGCTGTTGGAAATATTCAGCGTGAAGCTGTCAGTATAAAATCCATGAGGGGTGGAAAAAATGAGTTTATCCGCGGCTTCCTGCGAAAAAGCAGGAACGCTTAAGACGTTCATCCCCAAAACGAGGGAGATAATTAATTTATCAATCCGAATCATGAAACTCCTTTTGGAAGAATATCTTCCATCATATTCAATTCAACCTCCTGTTGCTCACTGCTTCTGCTCTCAGGAGGACTCCCCCGAGTCTTGGAATACCCTCGTATCCAAGGTCCACGTTTCGCTCGCTCATCGATGCCGTGCGTCTAAAGAAATCCTTCAAGACACCAAGGCATATTTTCATTCCATGAGCATGGTGTTTCTCTTCATCATCATCATTCTTCGTTTTAACGGACCGCACCGCTGCTTTTCGCCCGTTCGTCCAGCAACGCTTTCAATTGTTTATATTGAGGATGATCTTCCCCGCGAATTTTTGCCAGATCTGCAAGCGCAGCCCGGGCATGAGGGAAATCCTGTTTCACGAGATAAAGAAGGCAGAGGCAGTATTCCAGAGAAGGATCGCCCTTGATTTCCCTTTTTGCTTTTTCCAAATAAGGCACCGCCTCAATCCTCTTTTGCGAAAAGAGAATCTTCCCGATCAGAAGATTGGTGTACGGTATTTCCCGTATCGTATTGGCTTCATGCAGCACGGCCAAAGCTTCGGAGAGCTGACCGCTCGTTCGCAACGCTTCGGCTTTTTCTATATACGGTTTAATTTTATTCGGAATGAGGATCATCAGACTTTTGCCGCCGCCGTTCGCTGTAAATGACGGATCCATCTCCCGGATATGTGCCATCACCTTTTCGGCTTCATCCTTCAATCCCGATTCGATGAAGATATTGTATTTCAATTTCTGCACCTGGAGATAATTATTTTTGTCCATGGTCATCTTTTCAAGCCGGTCAATGGACGTCAGTGCATCAGCATATTTTTTCTGAGAAGAGTAAATCGTCGCGAGCGCAAACTGGACATAGGAACTGGTATCCGCATCCGGCGATTCATTCAAGTATCTGACCGCATTGGCATATTCCGCCGACTTGGTGGCAAGGTCTGCCGCGTAATAATAGGATGAAACGTTAATCGGCGAAATATATGCCATGGCAAAATATTCGCGGGACGCGCGCTTCAGGTCGCCGATGGATTCGTAATATGCCGCCAGTTTTTTATGAACCATGCTCGGGCTCACATCAACATATTTCACACTCATAAATGCCAGCGAATCGACGATGCCATGCGGAACATAGGTGTTGCGGAAATTATTGACGGTCGCTTCCGGCTGGAAGGGCCAACCGGCTTTCAAATGCTTGATCCGGATAACCGCAATCATACTGTCGAGTTCCGTGAATCCCCAATGGGTTCTATAATACCCGTTAGGTTTGAAGAGCGTCGTATCCCAGTCCTTCTCCGGAACTCCGTGTTCCCGCAGCGACGACAGGAATGCGTCCGCCATCAAAAAATACCCGTCGACGTTCGGGTGGAGATGGTCGGTCATTAAATTATCGCCGACAATTCCGTTGGGAGAATACTGTTCAAACAGTGACTTCATCGAAATGGACGTGATCCCCAGCGAATCGGCAAGATGAACAATGAGGCGATTCATATCTTCCGAGGCCCTGAACCGGATAAGATCCAGGTCCTTTGCACGGAGAAACTCTTCCCTGGCTTGTTCGACGGCATGAGCCGCAAGCAGTTGTTTCGCACGGGAATAGACAGAATCCGCCGGCGGATAATTTTCATACCGTGAGGAGCGAAATGGAGGCAGCCCCCCGACATTGCTCACGAGATCGCTGATGATCACCGGAACATGACGGCGATTCATTTTCTCCAGCAGTGCGCCCATATTCTCGGCAAATATGTTCAGCCCTTCCGTATACATTTTCGAATTGTACGGAATAAGGTTTTTACCGACCATTTTTTCCATCAACGTCGCTCTCGCTTCATCCGTGGTCACGGGATGCACGAGCCGGTAGACGCTCTCAATGCCTTTTTGAATCAGCTGGTAGGTCCTGAAATGGACGAGTTTCAGGTGCAGCCGTTTCAGCCAGTTGGGAATGGATCCCCCTTCCATCGAAGCGACTCCCATCGCACCGTAATATTCGTTATGACCCGTATAGATCAATACGGCATCCGGTTTTTGATTTAGCACTTCATCTGCAAAATCTAACAGGGTATAACTATTGACCGCGGTGAGGCCCAGATTGATGACCTCGACGGATCGATGGGGAAGCATATCCTGAAGGCGCCGCTGAAGGATTTTTGGAAACGCGACATTTGCATCGTACGGAAATCCCTGGACCGTCGATTCTCCCAGGACGAAGATCCGATATCCGTTTGCCGGTTTCTCCCTGTAAAAACGTTCCGTCAGAGGAGTGGTATGGTCAAGCGTACTGAAGAACCGTTCGCCCACCTGCCGGTTGATTTCATAATATCTCGGATCAGCACTGGGAACGAACAGCTCCAAATTACTGCCAAAGGAGAACAGCCGTAATGCAAGTTCCAGGGCGGCCATCAGGACGTACGGGATGAGAACGACCACAGTAGTGAACAGAATTTTCTTTCGATCGTTGAGCATACGTAAAGAGTTATTGGCTAATCATAATTCTGTGAACGAAAAATTTCCGGAGAACTCACTCATTGCATCATGTCACGTTCTTCCTGTCCGTGGAATGATGTTCCGACGAACAGAGTGAGACGAATCAAAAACGATGACATGGGAGAATAAATTTCTTTTTTCTCATAAGATGATGAAGAAGACGCGCTTGGGAATACGTAGGATATGGAGGAATTCGATCACGGAAAAAGAGGATTTCCGGCGTATATCCGGGAATCCTCTTTTTTGTTTTCTCGTCAATGCGCTGAATTCTTTCTTTATTGTTTTTTGGTTGCTGCGTGTTCAGAGCCCGGTATCAGCAATTCCGTCCGTTCATCGCCGTATGAAGAATCGAGTTTATCCCACCAGTTGAATTTCAAGACGAGCGTTGTAATTATTAAAATTCCTATACACAGAACGAACGACTGGTACTCCCGGAGAACCAGGAACACCGGGGTGGCCATCAGTGTTATCTGCCAGATTATTCCGACCGCAATATTCGACATATCACGTTTAAAATTCTTATTTGCTACAAATGCCGGATCCACCTTGATCACTTTTTCATAGATCGGCTTCCAGAATCCCCATGGGCGGACATTATGATAAAACTTCATCAGCACCTCATCGCTTTCCGGTTTCGTTAATAAGGTGGCAACGAAACAGCCGATGATGGAGTTGAGAAAGATAAAGGGGAACGAATTCATGCTGGGATTACTGGGCAGAGGCCAATCATTCAGGAATGGAACGAGCCCCAGATTATTGAGCAGCAGCAGGATGAGTGAAGTCGCAATGCCCGAAACCATTCCCCAGAAATACCCGTATCCATTGAAACGCCACCAGTACCATTTAAGCACATTCGCTGCGGTGTAGCCGCCCCAGAGCGATGCGACAATCCAGAGCGCTGCCTGATTAATGGATTCGACAAAAAATCCCGTGGTAATTCCGACAACGACGACAGCAATGGATGCGATATAGCTCATCCTGACATATTTTTTCTGATCTGCATTCGGATTGATATAGCGTTTATAAATATCATTGACGATGTATGCCGGCGCCGCATTGACTGTTGCCGCAAAATTGCTCATAAATGCCGCGATAAAGCCGGCCATCAGAAGGCCCAGCAGACCCACCGGTACATAATTTGCCAGCACTTCGGACAGTATCCCTTCAAAATCCGGTGAGGTGATGGAGCTTTTATAGAGTGTATCAAAATTGGTAAGTGCGAGAACGGAAATTCCAGCGACCATGAAATAACGGGTGGGATTAAGGACGATACTGACCATGGAATTCATTTTGGCCGCTTCTTTTGGATTTCGCGTGGAAAGGATACGCTGCATATCATAATTCGGGGCGGGGCCCGCTGCGGCAACAAAGAATCCCTTAAAAAGCATCATCCCGAAAAACAGTCCAAAGACCGAATAGCCGTCCGTTTTAATCCACTGGTTAAATGCGACGACTTTTGTTGCGACGGTTGAATGAACGGTGGACCAGTCGAGATTGAGATTCATACTCACGGCCATGCTTTTCCAGCCTTCCGGTAAGACGCTGTTGATCATTTCCGGAGACACATGAACCATGGCAATAACACCAATAGCGATTGCAGAAATCGAGAGGATGCAGTATTGCACCACTTCCGTCGCCACAACGCTCATCATACCGCCCTTGACCACGTAAAGCGTGGTCACTCCCATAAGAATGAGTGCATACAAGTTCGCATTGATCTGCGGGTACTGCAGGAGCGTTTCCGGATTTGTGACGAGCGCGGGCAAAAATGCGACCGCAAATTTTCCAATTCCTTTGAAGCCATACGAGAGGAACCCAATAACGCTGATGAGTGCAAAAATAACAACGATCAGATGAGAGAGGTTCGCCCCTCTTCCGGTGCCAAAACGTGTTTTCATCCATTCCGCGCCGGTCATGACATTCGATCTGCGCAGCCATGGAGAGAGATAGACCATAAGAAATATCTGGTTGAACACCGGCCAGATCCATGGAATCCAGATACTTTTCATTCCATAAACGGAAAGCCAGTAGACGAGCAGCAGTGTGCCGGAAATATCAAACATCCCCGAAGCGTCGGAAATGCCCAGGACCCACCACGGGATGCGGTTCCCTCCAAGAAAGTAATTATTCATATTCTTGGATGCTTTTTTTGAAATGTAGAACCCGATAAAAATAGTGGATGCGAGATATAAAAGAATTATTCCGATATCAATAACGTGAAGATTCATATGCGTGACGCTCCGTCGCTTCTCTGTTTATGGGATTGGCTAAAAAAAAGCGTCTGTGCAAGGTGTCTGCCACAGACGCTTTCCTTGAACGTGAGGTGATGTTACTTCAGCAACATCATTTTCTTGCTCAACACCGTGTTGCCTGTTTCTAATTTATAGAAATAGACGCCACTGGAGAGGTTCGCTGCACTGAATGTCACAGTGTAGGATCCGGCATTCTTTGTTCCATTCACCAATTCCGCTACTTGTTTCCCTAACAGATTGTAAACCGTGAGTTTCACGTTTCCGCTCTTCGGGAGAGAATAGGAAATTTCGGTGGTGGGGTTGAACGGGTTTGGATAGTTTTGATCCAACGCATACCCGGAGATAACGGATGAAGACTGTTGACTGACGCTGGTGGCGCCTGCACCGAGAATTGCATCGCCCCAATGAAGTGTCTGCTGCCAATCGTTATCATCAATATAATTCCACCATTTTTGAATGTGGATACGATTCTCTGGTGTGAGGTCGTTATCGTTGATCTGGAATTGAGCGCTGAGTTTTGTTCCAACCGAGGGAACGACACCAGTGCTGTCAATAGGAATTTTGAATTCAACGATGTAACCGCTGCCCGATGTAAAGCAGGTGTCACCGCCTTGACTCTTAATAACTTTCCATGCATAGCTGGAACCATGACCATTCGCAGTATTTCCAACTGCCAATGTCTGGGCCGGCCTGAAGGAGAGGTGAATTTTGTCAGCCGGGAGCGAGCTGCCGGCAATGTGCGAATTTGCGGCATCAACATAAAATTCAACGCCGTCCATCTGCCAGTCGGTTGCGGATGTCGAATCAACGACATCATCCATCACCTGGTACAGACCGTAGAAGTTCGCATTATCATATAACCCATAGAACCGATAACTGACATCCTGGCCTGTGGCCGGATAATAGGTTCCATTACCGCGTGAGCATTCTGTCAGCTGGTTTGCATCGTCCCATACTTTATCCAGAACACCATCGATCACAGGAGCGGTTGCAGTCTTTAAGAAGGTGTATTGATTGCCAGCGGCCACGCCACCCAGGATAGCACTGCCCCAGTGTAATGTCTGCTGCCAGTCATCGTCTAACGTGGTTGCATTGCCCCATTTGCAAATGCCAATACGGCCTGCACCATCATTATCGTTCGCCTGAACTTGAAGGCTGAATCGTGTTCCTTCGGTCGCGACAATACCGAGACTATCCATCGGGAAGGAGAATTCAACAAAATAACCGCTCGGTCCACCGCGACGCATGCCTGCGGTATCAAGGACCCATTTAAATTTGCATCCAAAACCGGTCGCTCGTTCGACTGAATCAATGTTCGCTTGAGCGGGTCGGAACGATGCATGCAATTTCGGGCGTGCAATCGGTTGAATGGTATTATGCGTATAATCAGGATCGGTATAGAATTCGACGCCGTCCATCTGCCAGTCGACAGTGGAAACGGAATCAACATAGTCATCCATCATATAGTATAACCCATAAAGCTTATTATCATCCCACATAAACTTGGCCCATCCGGAAAAACCCGACCAATCGAGCGGCGGTGCCGGGAATCTGAACCATGGCATCCATTGATAATCTACGGTATTCCAGGCAGCATCTATCGCACCATCAATCACCGGTGCAACTGTCGTCTTTGGAATGACCCAGAGTGTATCACCCGCTTTTGTTCCATGCTTTACTTTAGCATCTGCGGAACCGACAACCAGAACTAAGCAAATAACAAAAAGTAACACTTTGCTTAACCTCATGATGTTTGTCTCCTAATATTGGTTGTACTGAATATTGTTATTTATAAACATTACATCTGTCCCCCTGATACAAAAATTACAACGACTTTTGAACCGTCACCTCCTTTTCTTGATTGAACATTTGCGTGAAAGAGAAATTGGTTAGTGTACTTATGATTCTATTCTTCTCCATAGTAACAATCATTGAAAATATTTTTCAAAAAATTGAATTGATTCAAGAATGTTATTGGATACGGATCAAAGTAAATTTATTTTCTATATAAGTCAATGTATCATTCAAAAAACGTCGACAACCAGGTTCACCATGCTAAATCGATCAAAATACGCCTCGATTTTAATTATAATCCACGACCAAGATAGGGAGCGCCGTTATTTAACATTCCCACCTTAAAGAGGCGTGTTGACGCAACGAGACCGGTTGTCGCCCTGTTCAGATAAAGAGAGCGATCATTGCCCCATATCAGTCGATCAATCCCTGAAGTCAATACATTATCTCTTACTATATTATCCATATAGTATGGAGAAATTTGACCATTGCTCTCTCGAATATACAGCGAATAGACCTGAGTTGTACTTGAACGCAGGGAAAAATAAATATTTCCTGCTGCATCGACATTGAAGGATCGAATATCATTACCAGCAACCCCGCCGACATTGACATCCGTCACGGTGACCTTCGGCTGCAGTGTTCCATCGCTGTTAATTTTGCTCTTGTAGAGTGTACTCGTTGTTGCCACATAAACGTATTTATCACCGCTTGCTTCTTTGATAACCCTGACTTCAACCAGCTGACCGGAATAGTCGCCGACCGCTGTTGCCGTTCTTGGCACGGCAGGCCTCACCAGGAAAATGCCTGCGGATTTCCCTGTGTAAATATTTCCGTTATCGTCAAAATCAAAAAATTGGGTTTGATTTGCCGCAAGTGTCGCGTAAACATACGGTGTTGCACTATCCGGATGCATGCAATAAATATTATTGATAGAGACGAATGTTGCATACATAAAACCGCCGGGTCCGAATTTCATATCGGCAAAATCTCTTGAAAATGCCGACGCGGCATTTCTAATTCTTGGTTTGAGGTACGATGTGTCTTTATACTGTGCCGGCAAACCCAGTCCATCGGGAGATTCTCTGTAGATATACCCTCGATAGGCAATCCAGATGGTGCCATTTTTATCCAGGTCCATAAAACACGGCGTCCCTGTGATATTAATACCGCTGATGTCAAATGGCGTGGAGGGACTTTCCAACGTGTAGGGCACCTTGGCAATGGAATCGGCATTGGGGACAACAATTTTAATTTCCACCGTTCCGGTCACTGGCGGCCGATATAACACCAGTGTATCGATTGCCGCGCCTTTTGAAAACTTTTTCACCATGGCGGTCTGCGATCCAATATAGATCCAATTGGAATTTAACGAATCCGCAAATTTGCCGAGGACGGTGATTTCCCGTACACCCGCAACCGCTGTATTCGCCGGAGTAACGCTCGCAATCGACGCCCCCGTTGCATACGAGGCGCCGGGATTCCAAATCGTCGGCGGCGTATCATACTTGTTGCAACCGCTCAGGAGTACCATGGAACTTAGGGCAACGCTGAACATTATATAACGAAGATCTTTTCTTTTCATAGTGATACCATTCTATTTTTTTTACATTGAAAAGGATACGGTAAATCTTTGGACTTTATCAAACACGCCGAAAGGAGTATAGGAATAATCAATAGCAAAATTTGCTGTGGATAATCCCAGGCCGGATGACGTGACACCGACACCGAAAGTGACGCCATCTTCATCGTCGCCGGAGATATACCCGCCTCGCAAGGCAATCAATTTCATAAATTGATATTCCGCGCCAATCTTAAGCTGCTCGGGATGGGATCTCGGATGGGTGAGATCGCACGAAAGAATGAGCGACTGCTCGGGTCCCTTCATGTCAAAGAAATCAAACACGTTGGCAGACAAGCCGACGGAAAAGAGCAGGGGAAGTTGAAATTCCTCTTCTTCAAATTTTATATCCTGTGAAAAGTTTCTCACCGACATACCAAATGCGATACTTTTAATGCCTGTCTTAAATATCGTGCCAAAATCAAACGCCGTTGTCTTGGCCACATTTTTCTTTGTACCGACGGTATTGGTCGTATAATCAGGAACGACGCTCGTGCCCAGGGCCTGATAGGCAAACCGCACTTGGGCACCGACTCCGAATTGTTCCGATATCATTTTTGAATACCCTATTCCCAATGCCATTGCGGTGGGTTTCATGATATCCGTTTCGATATACCCTTTGCTGTTATTCGCCACCATGGTTCCCTGGACATCCCCGTAATTGACGGATTGGAAGCTTAAACCAATCACCCCGTAATTTCCGGAGAACGGTGCGATGACCGCGTCGCAGGAGAGATATTTTATATCTGCGATCCAGTTATTCACACTCACATTGGCATTGAGCAGAGATTTCATGTCCCCCATACTTGCAGGATTATGGGACAACGCCCCTGTATAATAATCCGGGATTGTGGTCACCGCATCACCCATAGCGCCGGCTCTGGCGTCGGAAGATATCGAAAGAAAATTAAAACCGGTCTGCGCCAACTTTACCTGCTGGCTATAGGATAGAGATGTCTGCAATCCGATTATGATAATTGCTGTTAAGCATGTTATTATTAATCGTTTCACCTTCTTATTCTCCTTTTCAAATTTCATTGTCACTCGTGCGATAAAATAACGACTTTAAATTGATTTGAGACGCTCGGTACGGCAGGAACCGTCGGCCGAGTCTGCGGATTGCTGATAGACACATTGCTGAGCGTGAAACGAACCAGATACACTCCGCCCTGATCGAGGTGAACCGCATAACGGGCGTTGATCGCAGGGAGTATTCTCGTCGCACTTTGAACTTGAATTTTTTCTATGGCTCCATAAACCGACTTTGCGGGCAATTGTGTCGATGAGGCGACGGAAGAGTTGTCTCTTTTTAAAACATCAATCGTGACGTACTCGTTCGCATTGCCGGCATAGTACTGCAGTCCACTGTAAATATAGACATCCTGCGCCTGGGCCGATTTGAGAACTGCATAACTCACCGTTTGTCCCACCGGATAATTTACCAGGATCAATGAATCTTTATTTATAGTTGGAAGGGTTGTCGTTATCACATCAAATTGAGAAAGGATAATCTGCGTATCGGTCGTATCGGCGGTGGTGCGGTAACTGGAAAGTGTCCGCGCATTGACAGATCCCCAGGTCACCGGCAGCACACGGTAGGACGCCGCGATGGTGGTACTGGGAACTCCCGAACTATCCAATGCGCCATACTGATACGCATACGTGTTCCCCTGTAAATCGTTCACGGTATCACGCAGCAGCATCGTCCCGGCCTTCAGATCGATATCATCAGGGGTGTAGTTCTGTGACTTAAAATCCGTCGGCGTGAGGCTGTCGCATCCAACGAATGCACAGAGCAGCACACCCAACAATAATGCTAAAAAGGCAGCAACCGTTATTTTATTAGTAGGATACATTTCGTTCTCCATTGGAATGATCATCATCTGATAATTATAAATTTCCGGAATGTATTATCGCCCTTCTTCACGTTCGTATCATCTTCCGTTACTTCGAAATACGCAATGTAGAGTCCGCTGACCACGAGCTGGTTGGAAGACGTCAAGGAATTCCACGTCTCGTCGCCGCTTCCATTCACATGGTTTATGGTTTGAATGAGATCACCGGTTTCGGTATATATTTTGATGATGCATTTTTTGGGCAGACCGAAAAACGCCAGACGGTTTTCAACACTTCGATCGGTGCCGTATTGAATCGATTTCGCTTTGATGTTATACGGGTTCGGCACAACGCGAATCTCGGCAAGCTGTTTCGCCGCAGGCCGCTGTAAGGATGCGGGCGCATTGGTCATGGTATAGAATATACTGCTCACCAGCGGTTCACCGGGTTGAATATCGTTTGTTGATCCATCATCTTTGGTTTGGATATAATAGAAATAATTAAATCCACGCCGCGCGGTGACATCATCAAATGCATTCGTCGCATTCGCTTTATTGCATGAGTAGATCAACTCAAACACCGTGTCTGTTTTGGTTTCGGCGCGATACACCCGATAGCCGTCAAAATTGGGCCATGATTCTGCGCTCTTCGACCAGGAAAGCGAGATCCTGTCTCCTCCGGAGAGCACGGAGAATCTATCCGGCGGTGGAGGCGGCTGAGGGATGTTATAGTTGCTCTGGTAATTCGCCGTGGCACGCCGGAAGGACTGGAACAGGGAATCTTTTCCGGAAAACACCCAGGCGTTCTTGTATTCATTTCCATCGGTGGTCGTTGCCGGACCGCCGTATTTGCTGACGTATCCTGCAGGCAACGGAAGCTGTGTTGTCCCGGTCCTGCCATTTTGATACCACGCAAACCAATTCCTTGCCACTTCCGCATTTTTCGAACGGCTGATTCCAGCCACTGCTTCTCCGATGACGATGCGCACGCTGTCACCCGGCTGCATGGTATACGGACCAATACCCTGCTGTATGGAATATCCGCCCGTATTTCCGCCCCACGTATTGGAAAATGCTGTCGGATAACCGTGTGCATCCTGGCCAATTTGTTCGGCTTGAGTTCTTGCCGGATGCCCTGCGGTCATACTGGTATATTGCTGGGTCATCAGGTTTGCATTGAATTGTGTTGACGGACTGAGAGTTTCAATATTACCGTCAGAGCCCATATAGAATGTGGTCCGGGGCTGGGTCAGGTCATTTGTCGCATCATTCGGCGAGGTATCTGCATGAAGAAGAACCTCTCCTGGAAATCCCGGAGCGCCTAAAATATGTCCGTCAATAAAATTGGGTGCGCCGATATCGTCCGGAACCAATCCTGATGTATTTCCCGAATGCGGCCCGTAATAGGAAAAGACCGCTTTCAGTTTATCATTGGGTGCCGGCAGCGTATGCGCAGCATCCTGCCCCACGGCATCATTGATCGTATTGAGACCCCAGCTGACGCCTGCATACGTCCAGGCTTGAATATAGCCTTCCTGATTATTTCCCAACCGGTACCGGAAATCGAACACCACATCGGTCAGCGTCTTTACCGGACTGATGCGGCCGCCGTTGTTATCCGTGAAGCCGGTATTTTTAAATGTATACTCATAGATGTAATAGTTATCATGATACTGCTGCGTAAAGGCGAGTACTTTCCGATACACGGTTATTCCGATCGGCGTATTGACCCGGTTATAGATCATTCGATCCGCAGGAAGGGATGCATCGACTACATCGCCGCCGCCGAGATCGAGGTCATTGGCATCGAGATCACTTGCGCTCAAATTATCCACGGTGACCGCCGGAGCTGCGAATTTGCCATAGAGACGGAATTCTTCGGGATAAATTTCAGCGTTGACATACATGGTCGCGCGCCCAAAATGGACTACTTTATTGGGATAGGTAATACCGTTTGTCGGATCAGTGAAATTCGTCGTGCCGATCCACAATGATTTTCCGATATTATGATCCTGGTTTTGATATTGTGCCGGCCAGCGTAACCCGTCATTTTGATCGGTATTCAGATAAGGTCCTCGGCCGCGTCTTCCGTACTCAATTTCGGATCCTGCGCTTGAAAAATATTGCCTGAGAGAACTCACCCATAACCACTTTACGGTCTGTGGTCCAAAAACCTGGGCTTGTAATGGCTGGTAATCTAAAACTCCAAGCGAGCACGTGAGTGATATGACTAATATTACTTTTGCCAGATATTTTTTGATCATATGAATAGTACCCTTTATTATCAGAGTTCTTTATTTATAATTTAAATGATAAACTCAGGCCGTAGAAAAATTGTCTTGGATTCAGGAAATCGAATGAACTGTTATTCGGCATATCGATATATGCCTTGTCATCAAGAATTTTCTGCATCCGTGCTTGATCGACCTCTGCCCATGCACCGTTGACATAATTCTTATATTTATTCGTGGGTTGATCGTAATAAATAATTGACGAATTAAAATCGGCGGATTGCGTATTGATGCCGTTGACATTTCTCGTGAAGAGCACAGGCTGGTACTTCACTCCGTCCGTCTTATAATCGCCCACGCGGTCATCGCCAGGAACGTTATCATACGCGACGCTCTCCGGCAGATGCAGGGAGGCCATATAGGTCCGATAATCCGCGATATCATAGAAGCTCACTCCGGACAACCGTTTGTTGTTCAGCAGATTGCGCGCTTCCATAAACAAGGTCACGGCGAATGCTTTAAACTCAAAGGTTTTGTTTACCCGGAGATTGACATTAAAATTATCCGTCACTTGGATATTGTTTTGTATTGCGGAAACGTTATTCGGATCATACGTCAGCCATTGGCCGGCTTTCCAAGCACCGACGACATTGACCGACCAATCGCTCAGAGGTTCAATTCCGAAGATGTTTGGTCCAAATCCTTTGGCCGGAGTCAGGAATGTGACACTGGCGTTTGCGCGTGGCTGCGGAACCGGTTTTTGCCGGACAAGAAGATACAGCGGATTGACCTGGTTGAGATCGTTAATCCGCTGCTGCGCCGGATCTTCAGCAACCGTCGGACTTCCGAACTGACCAAGATTCGAAACCTGATAGGTATAGTTCAGGAAACCTCTTACCCAATCGCCGGAGGTTCTTCGGAGAGTAACTTCGAACCCGCGGACATCGGAATAGCTGTTATTATTTGCCGCATAATAGGCAATACTTTTCCGGTCGCTGGAATAATAAGTGAATGCTTGTTGATCTGAAATATCATTGTAGAAAGCGGCGATCTGAAACAGGTAGGTATCGAAGAGCGATTGATCGAATCCCAATTCATACGAAATGGTTTTTGCCTGGACTAAATTAGGATCGCCGTAATTGCGCATATCTCCGCCCATACCGCGTCCTAACCTGAAGATCTCTTCATACGCAGGCATCTGTTTAAAGTGCCCGTAATTGAAGAATAATTTTGACGTTTCAGTAATAGGATGCGAAATGCCGAGACGCGGGCTGACGCTCACTTCCGGTTTTACTTTGGTCGGTGTGACACTCGACGTCGATGCAGATGTTGTCGAGAAGAAGGCTTTATTAAACGGATCGGTTTCTACCCATGTCGTGTTGGGGTTGCTGACATCCATCCTGAGACCGATGTTGGCAATAAATCCGTATGCTTCAATTTTATCCTGAATATACGCCGAGATACGATAGGGATTCCATTTTTCACTCACCCAGTTCATATCGCTGAATGCAGGATTTAATGTTCCGTAATCGAGATTGAGATCGAAATAAA
>RPQN01000057.1 GCA_003819715.1 Ignavibacteriota bacterium
ATATGCCGGAAAAGAACGAGCCCGCTGCTTCAATTCCTGTATAGTACCCACCCGCGTACATCGTGGTGAGTCGCCCGCCGTAGAGAGTATTGACCGGAGTCGGAGAATGGGGATTGAGAAATCCAGTCTGCGACGAGACATTTTGTCCATAGGAAACAAATAACGGCTGGCCATTGAATGGGTTATCCGTCGGAAGCTGACGTTTGGAAAATGTGCCAAAAGGTGTAATAATTCGTCCCAGGGAAATGGAGAGCGCGTTTCCGGCAAGCTGGGAGAAAGTAAGGTATGCACATTGCATCTCCAGACTTTTAAAGTCCAGCGCCTTCGCGGGATTGTTGGCAAGTTTTGCGGTGAATGAAATTGTAGGAGTAATGTCTGCATCCATGAAAAGATGCAGCTGTTGAAGAGTTAATTGAGGATACTCGTTGGGGAGGCCGTTCTTTTCCAATCCGCTGTCTTCGCCGCCTTTTCGGGATTCAAAGTCGAAAATACCCCACCAATGAATTTGAGCTGTTGCAGTGGAAGCGAACGAAGCAAGTACCAATACCAGGAAATATCTCATCATATTTCTCCCGTATGATGGTGCATGGTTCTTCGCCACCATCTATTCTTAAGTTACTAAATTTTATAACAAAATTCGGGTTTTCATGATTCCATTTTTACGGGAAATAACGGCTTCTTATTCAAATGGAACAGTTCTTTTATAGTCAGGATTTGTTCATTCGTTGATGAGGATGGCTTGAAAGAGAGAACCTTAACCTCTATATTAAATGGAATAAATCCGGACGTTTCATACCCTTTATGAAAAAAACAATTCTGGTGGTCGATGATGAAAAAGACATTGTCGATCTCTTATCCTATAACCTGAATAAAGAAGGCCTGGCCGTTATCACCGCGCGCAACGGGCGCGAAGCGTTGGAACGGGCGAAGCAAAAACCGGATTTGATGATCCTCGATGTGATGATGCCGGAAATGAACGGGCTGCAGGTCATTCAGGAATTGAAAAAAGAGAAGAAGACCGCTGTTCTCCCTGTTCTCCTCTTGACCGCAAAAGGTTCGGAAACGGATGAAATAGTCGGGCTGGAATTAGGAGCGGATGATTACATCGTGAAGCCGGTAAAAATTGGCAAGCTTATAGCGCGGGTCCATGCCGTGCTTCGCAGGCAGGAACAGGCCGCTCAACAGGCTTTACCGCAGATGGATATTATTACAGTAAAAGATCTCGAGATTAACGTTTCCAGTTATACTGCCCGCATGGGCAAACAAAAACTCCTCCTTCCCAGAAAAGAATTTGAGACCCTTGTTTATCTTATCCGCAATCGGGGCAGAGTGCTTTCGCGGGAATCGATACTGAATGCAGTCTGGGGAGAGAATATTCATGTCGTGGACCGGACGGTGGATGTCCATGTGAGAAAAATTCGCGAGAAGCTCGGTTCTTATTCTGAATATATCGAAACGGTTTCCGGCGTCGGATATCGGTTCAAGGCCTAAATGAAAATCCAAACAAAAATTACGGCAACCTATGTCGTCTTTGAGCTCTTGATCGTTGCCAGTCTTGGCACATTTACGAGCATGCGCATGGAATCGTATTTCAAGGAGCGTCTTCTGGACGAACTCAGCAGGCAGGCGGACCTGGTGTACTACATTCTTGAGAAAGATACAACGAACTCGTTTCCGCAAATCGATCAACAGGTGAAATTGATCGGAGGGCTCGAACATCTCCGTATCACGCTCATTCGCGGAGATGGAAATGTCCTGGCGGACTCCGATATTCCTCTTCCGGAGTTAACCGGTGTCAAGAACCATCTCGACCGTCCGGAAATTCAGGGTGCACTGCAGCATGAAGTGGGATACGATATCCGCCGCAGCGCAACGGTGGACCATGATTATCTTTATATGGCAAAACGGATCCGTCCATTGACGAACAGAACCGGATTTGCGTCGCTCCAGTTTATCAGATTAAGCGTGCCGCTTGAAGATGTGCAAAATCAGATCAACCGGATCCGTTCAATGGTGATCGTTGTCGGCTTGGGGGTGCTGCTGGTCATCGTTGCGGTCAGTGTTATTATTTCACGCCGGATTACAAAATCGATGGTCCAGATCGCCCGGGGGGTAGAGCAGATACGTTCCGGAGATCTGGATGTACCGCTGGTTATTTCATCGAACGATGAAATCGGGCTGGTGGCAAAAGCGGTCAATGAACTCGTGCAGAAACTTAAATCGGATATTGTGCAGCTGAAAAAACTGGAACAGGTCCGCAGCCAGTTTCTCGGAAATGTCTCCCATGAACTTCGCACACCGATCTTTGCCGTCCAGGGCTACCTGGAAACGCTGCTCGGCGGAGCGGTCGATGACCCGTCCGTGAACCGTTCGTTTTTAGAAAAAGCACAGTCGAACCTGGGCCGCCTGAATGTTCTGCTGGAGGACCTGATCAACATATCGCAGATTGAATCAGGTGAAATGAAAATGAGTCTGCGGTACTTTCGTCTGAACGAGTTTCTTGAGTCGGTGACGAAGGATCATGAGCCGTTGGCGGCCGCACGCGGTGTCACGTTAACCCTTGCACTCCAGACCAGCAACGAAGATGAGGCGTTTGGGGATAAGGATCGCCTGAGACAAGTTTTCAATAATCTCATCAGCAATGCATTGAATTATAACACGCCGGGGGGATCGGTGAACGTTGTCTCTCAAAAAACAGATCGTGGCGTTCACGTCCGTATTCAGGATACCGGAGTGGGCATCCCTGCCGAACATATTTCAAGGATTTTTGAACGGTTCTACCGTGTGGACAACAACCGGTCGCGTTCACTCGGTGGTACAGGGCTCGGTCTGGCAATTGTGAAACATATTGTGGAAGCACACGGCAGCCGGATACAGGTGGAGAGCAAAACCGGAGAAGGAAGTACTTTTTATTTCGATCTGAAAAGCAGCTAAGGCGTTTCTTACGACAAGGCGATAGCGGGAATCATAATCTCGGTCAGTTCACGCTCCAGCTCGAGCAATTCTTTCCGCATCGTTTCACGGTACCGGTCGGATTCTTCGAGCAGATTGGGAATCAAGCTTTTGTAATGATTGATTCCATCCTGCAGGTTCATTTTGAACGTGTTGAAATATTTTTGCTCCTTCACATTCCACGTTTCGAGCCGCTTCTGGATTTCGTCTTTCATATAATCCACATATAACCGCAGTTCATTGATGAACAAATTGGGACGATCGGGATCGGTCATCAGTTGTATGCGGCCATAAATATGTCCGACCATTTCTTCCAAAGATGCGATTTTTGAAAAATAGGCCAGGTTCGGTCCTGGACAGACGGCAACAGCGCGTTCTTTGACGGGGCCATGACCATTGCTGTTGATGAGGCCTGATGCGGCGAGATCTTCACAGAGGCAGGCCTTGGCAACCACTTTTGCAATTTTCTGCTCGAGCACATCCGGCGGCAAATTCTGTTTCTTTAATTGTTCAATTTTCAATTCTTGATACTGACTGGACGCCGTGCAGATTGGTTCCGTGGTGAACTCGGTATTAGAAACAAGAAATTTTTTCGTGCAACGGCTTCCGGGCTTCCCGTCGTTGAAGCGCTTCCTGATCTGCAGATCGCTGGTACTGCCGTGGACATTGTTAAACGGCACACCGAGCGGTGAAGCGTCGCTGATATAAAAATCTTCTCTCGTCGCATGCGCGAGCAGGTCTCTCGTTGCGTCGTCGATATTCGTCGCTTCGGGCACAAGCAGGAACGGCGAACCCCAGCCGGTTCCGTCAACGTGATAATATTTCCGCAGGAACTGATCTTCCTTCGCAGTGCCGATGCCGCCCTGAACCGAAATGCGGAAATGCAGCGGGACCGAAGGCAGTGGCAGACTTTTTTCCTCCAGAGCCGTTTTATACAGGTCCGAGAGTTCCTGATACAGGTTTTCCCTGTTGGTTTTGAACTCTTCCAGAATTGGCCCGAGCAGGTATCCATCGGAGGCAAACGCATGACCGCCGCAGTTCAGTCCGGATTCGATCCGGAACTCGGATATCCAAATGCCTTTCTTCGCAAGGATCTTGCCCTGGATAAACGCAGAGCGGAAATCGGTGACCTTGAGGATAACTCTTTTTTTGAAGCGGCCCTGTTCATCCGGAATAAACTCTTTGCGCTGTCCCAGATAACTGAATAACCGTGAATTCAAACCCGCGGAAAGAATCACCGAAGCGCTGACATCGCTTTCTGCAAAACCGCGTAACGAGGCGATCGCGTCGGAGTATTCTGCAGGCAGCTTTTCTTCATCACGGCCGAAATTCACTTTGTCCAATTTTGTCATAATGTTGACATCGATGTCACCCGCGACAATATTGCTGCGCAACTCCTGCTGTAATTCCGATTGTTTTTCTTGAGTGGTCGCATGAACCATGCAATGGTACAACGACTTGATCGGCGAGTCTTCCGGGAGCATTTCGAAATATTTGACAATCTCGCTTCCTTTTTCGAATGCGGAGGCTTTCAAATCGGCAATTTGTTTTTGAACAATATGATGGAGAAGATTCAGATAGGCGGTAATCCTTTTTGCCCGGTAATCTTCATCCCGCACGGTAATCGGGTTGTAGGCCACGCCGTACACGCGTGCGTAATGTTTCCGCATATGCTCGATGAGGATATCATCGACGATAGAAATCACCGAGGAGATACCGAACCTCGCGACACGGAGCGGCGTATCCACTGAGAATGCAAGCCCCAGCACTGGAATATGAAATGAATGTACTCGCGAATCCGTCATGATCCGTACTTTCAATAATACCAATAAACGACATCTTATTACAATGTCGTCTATTTTCTTGTCAAATCAAATTGTACCTTAGAATAAATAGGCTTCATTCCAGAAACAATGTCGATCCGGAGTCGTCAGATAGTAATGCGCGTACCGCTGAAAAAAATTGCCCTCGTGTGTTTTTCACATGCGCTCGGAGGCCTTGAACTTTCTACATTGCGCATTGCTCAAACGATGACACAAAAAGGCGTTTCCGTCGTTGTGATTGTGCCGCAATCGTCGCCGCTTGAACAGAGGGCGAACGATGCACATCTTGATGTCATCACCATTTCGCCCCGCTGGAAATACGGAGATGTTCGGTCGGTTTTCCGTCTTGCGCGCATTATCCGCGATCAGAAAATCGATTTGATCTTTCTCATGCAATCGGCGGATATCCACCTCGCGGTGTTGGCATCGTGCCTGGCGCGGAAGGTGAAGCTGGTTTTTTATCAACAAATGAATTCCAGATACAATAAACGTGATGTGATCCATTCGTGGTTATACTCCAAAATCTCCCTCTGGATTTCTCTCACCCGCATGATGAAGGAAGATGTTCTGGTGTATACACGGATGCCCCGGGAAAAAGTTATCGTCGTTCCATTAGGTACTGACCTCCGGTATTTTAATCCCGCAGACTATCATACGCATGAAACCCGGCGGTTCTTCGGTCTTCCCGATTCTGTCCTGACCATTGGCGTTCTTGGCCGGCTCGATAAATTAAAAGGGCAGCATGTTTTACTCCAGGCAATTCCTGCGGTGGTGAAACAGGCCCCGAATGTTCTCTTTGTACTCGCAGGCGATGAAACGGCAGGGGAACACGGGTACAAAGAATATTTATTGAAATTGGCGCAGGAACTTGAGATTGAACCGTACGTAAAATATCTGCCTTTTACGGACGATGTTCCCCGTCTCCTGGCTTCTCTGGATATTTTTGTTCTCCCTTCATACTCCGAAACATTCGGCTTGGTCGTGATAGAAGCGATGGCCATGGAATTGCCGGTCATCGCAACGAATGCAGGCGGGGTGCCGGAAATTATTGCGAACGGTAGAACGGGATTGCTTGTCCCCCCGCGGGATGCCTCTGCCGTTGCCGGGGCGATCCTTCGTCTGCTGAACGATGCTGCCCTCCGGGGGTCACTCGGCCATGAAGCCCGCGAGGATGCTCTGTCGAGATTCGATTTTGATCGTTGTGTCGATTCCCTTTTGGAGTCTCTTTCAACCCTCTCATCAGAGGATTCATGAACTCATGGCCATGCATCTTTCGCAGAAAGAGGGAGTTGTATTTCCGGTTTGAACGGATAGAAATTAAATGAGGCCGATTGAATCGAATCATTCAACCGGCCTCAATTTTATCTAGCCCCCAAACACCCCTTTGACTCAGCTTTACCCTTTTGCTTCGTCCAGCTGATCGCACTAGGTGGAGCGTATCGCCTTTATGGTAGAACAAATCCAATTATTTGGATGCAGTTTGTAGGTGGTTCCAACTAACCATCGGTGGGCTACAACTGCACCCACAATATAAATGTCTCCACTTTAATGCGGTATCACGCAAACGCGTGAATTTTAATTTTTTTTAAATTCTCGAATTATGGAGTTGAAAAACGATGTTCCTGCCGCTTTACAGGATGCGCTGTTGAAGGGCTTTTGCGACAGCGCTGCTGCGTTTGTTCACATGCAGTCTATCGTAGATTTTCCGTACATGAGTATCGATGGTATGGTGACTGAGGGAGAGCTTCTCGCCGATTTCTTTTTTGGTCAATCCATTGATCATATGGAGAAGGATTTCACGTTCACGATCGGTCAGTGCGTAGTCGGGGGAGGGTGTATTCAGCGCTGCGAAGGCCATAAAAACTTTCCTTGCAATTTGCGAGTTAATCGGCGATCCGCCTTTTTGAACGTCGCGAATTGCCTCGATTATTTTCACCCCGGGGGCTTCTTTCAGCAGGTATCCCGCTGCGCCGGCACAGATGGCTTGATAAACGGTATCGCTGTCTTCGCGGACCGTAATGATAATAATTTGAGTGGCAGGGGCCAGCAGCTTAAATTTTTGTATCCCTTCCAGCCCGCTCATTCCCGGCAATCCAATGTCCAATAAAATGATGCTGGGGGCCGTGCTTTTTTCCAATTGTTCTATGGTTTTTTCACATGAAATAAACGAATGACTGCATTTTAAATCGGTTTCACAGTTGATGAGTTCAACGAGGCATTGTTGAAAAAAAACATTATCCTCCACAATCCAAACTTCAGCTTTTCTTTTGGACGGTTTCGTCGAATGTTTTTTGGAACTTGTTTTCATAATCCCGCGATAGCTGGACTTTTGATTTGAGTCAAAAAGGCTTTATCAAAGTAATCAATTCCGTCATTCATTTCAATACGCCTCTTAAAAATCCGCACGTCATGCATCAGGAATGGTCCAGAGATGATATTTCCCTCACCTTGCTAATCGAATGATTATTGGCTACATTTTTCGACATGAAACATAGCATTTTGATATTTGCCCTCCTGTTTCCCCTGGCGGCTCCGGTACGAGCGCAAGATTCGAAAGAAAATGCCGATTTCAAGCTTGCGGTCAACCTTTACCGCGATAAGCTCTATGATCTCGCATTGGAACAATTGAGCGCATTCATCAATTTGTATCCGAATACGGCTCAGGGGGTCGAAGCGCGGTTTTACCTTGGATTGGTGCAATCCAAACTGGGGAAACACGATGAAGCCCGGTTTACCTTCCAAAATTTTGCCCTTGCCTATGCCGACAATAACAAAGCCCCGGAAGCATGGATGAATGCCGCCGAGGAATACGCGGCGATGAAGAATGAACGTGAAGCCGCCATGGCGTTTGAACGCGTGAAAACGTTTCATCCAAAGAGCAAGTTCGCACCGATGGCGCTGTCGAAAGCGGCGGAGTATTACAACCGGCTCGGGGACAGGGAAAATGAAATGCGGGTTCTCCGGCTGCTCACGCAGGAGTACACGACGGATGAAGTCCTGCCGGCGCGGCTGAGGACGGCAGAACTGCTGAATGCGGAAGACCAGTTTGAACAAGCCCGTCAGGAATGCAAACGTGTGGTGGATGCAACCAACAATGCGTCGCTGAAAGCGCGTGCGTTATTCACCATGGGGCAGTCGTTGATCGGGCTGGGCAGATCTGCAGATGCGGAAGATGCACTTTCGGAAGTGGCAAAGAACTTTAAATCCACATCGAGTTATTATGATGCACTCTTCATGCTGGGGGTTCTGAAAAATCTGGCAGGGAATACGGACGGTGCGATCGCTGCATGGAAATCACTGGCCGAGGATAGTGTCAAGGCGCCAAAACAGCTGCGGCAGGATGCGTACATAGAGATGGCGGAAGCAAACAACCATGTCCGGTCGTTTCCCCGTGCATTATTTTTATTTGAACGCGCGGCGGAAATCCGGGGAGTACGGAATGGTGAAGTACTCTACAACGCGGGTGTCGCAGCTGAGCAATCGGGTGATACCGCAAAAGCAGCAAAATATTATTCACGTGCACTGACCGATAGTCTCGGGCAGGCAGACCGGCGAGCCCTGATCATCGGTGCATACCGGGCGGCGAAAACGACAAAAAACTACGCAGAAGCAGTCCGGTTGGTGAATGATTACCGCCGGCAATATTCATCGGATTCGAATTTACCGCATCTGCTGGTTGACGGTGCAGGAATTGCATCCAGTGAATTGAACGATCAGAAAACAGCGATAGAGTATTGTGAATGGGTTCTTCAAAATTCTCAAACGAGTGAATGGATTGATGATGCGACATTTGCTCTCGGCGAAGCCCGGATGAAATCCGGTGATGCGGATGGAGCTATCGAGGCATTTGATAATCTGCAGCGCCGTTATCCAAGCAGCGAATTTGTTCCGGAAGCGCAAAAGAAAATCCGGTTCATCAACGCTTTCGATCAACGAAGCCGAGATGCCAGCCTCCAAAAACTCGCCCTCCTCGTGGGTGATGTCATCGCCCAGAAATCGAAAGGCAACCTTGCGTACCGCCTTGCAGATATTTATTTCTTCGATTTAAAGGATTACCAGCTTGCCGCAACGCAATATGCATATGCCCTGACCCTCGATCTGGAAGAATCCCTGCAGTCGTCTGCGTGGTCAAAACAAGCGCAGTCGAATGAATTGCTCGCGCTGAGAGAAGGCAATTCGAGCAAAAAAGGAAAAGAATACCTCTCGAACGCTATTGCATTATACGACTCGACCGTTTCGCATTTTCCCGCTGGAGAAATCGCGGATCAGGCAGTGGTTACAGCGTTCATGCTCCGCCTGCAATCGGCCGGGAAGCCCGAGGATCTGCGCGCCCTGGGAACGGAATTTTTATCGAAGTCCACCGGCGCAAGCGGTAAGGACGCCGCACTGCTCTTGCTCGGTGATTCATATTTATCCGCCAAGAAGTATGAAAACGCAATCCTGACCTACAAGCTCTTGCTGGAAAAATACCCAACCCGTGAGTCCGCCCCGTCTGCAAGATTCCATCTCGGCATGGCACTGGACGGAATGATGGATAAAGATTCAGCTGTTCTGGTGATTGATCGATTTCTTGCCGACACCCCCAATCATTTGTACAGCGCGGCAGCTGCAGCCTATCTTGCGAAAGCGGCAGCGGACAGCGCGCAATTAACGAAAGCGCTCGTTTTTTTTGGTATGCTGGAAAAACGGTATTACTACAGCCCGTTGAATTCCACTTGCGACATTCAAAAAGCAGACGCGTATTTTATTGCGAAAGATTATAAGAATGCGATGGAGTGGTATGAGCAGGGATGGAAGAGAATGCAGTCCGATTTCTTCGCTGCGGCCGGTAATCCGAATCTCGAACGTTCGATCATCTTTCATATGGGGGTGTGCTGTGAAAAACTCGGCGATCGGGCATCGGCAAAAAAATACTATGCCGACTATGTCACGCGGGATCAGGTGAGCGAACGGGCAGGGCAGGCATATTATGCGCTTGCATCCATTGCAAAAGAAGAAAACAACGTCGAAGCGGCAACCGCTTATCTGCAGAATGTCAGCCGCATCGCTGCGAAATCCGGCGGACAAAGCGCGTCCGTAGCACTGGAGACGGCGGAATTGTTGTTCCGGAATGAAAAATATTCCGACGCGCTTTCGAAGTTTAACGAAGCATTAACCCGGGCCGACAAGGATAGCCTGAAACAGTACATCCTCTCGCGAATCGTCATCTCCTACTACCGTCTCGATAATCTTCAGGAAGCCGACAAACGTGCGGTGGAATTTGTCAAAGGGAACAATGCGGGAGCATATAACGAGGCGGCTGAATTTGAGTTTGAGCGCGGAACATACCAGGTGCGAAAAAAAGAACTGGTGAAAGCAAAAGAGCGATTCGACAATGTCGTGCAGTCATATCGCAAATCCCGTATTGTTCCGGAAGCCCTGTTCTGGATTGCGCGGGTCTATGAGCTTGATCAAAAAATGCCGCAGGCGGTACAGGTGTACGATTCCTTAGTACGCAATTATCCGAACAGCGACATTCTTCCCCGCGCCCGATTGAGTCTCGGAAACGCCTATTACAACCTGGAACAATGGGACAATGCTTCCAAACAATACCGTTTCATTCTTGATAATGAACAGCGCTCCCCGGATCTCGTGCCGCTCGCTATGAGCAATTTGATTATGACGTACAAGGAAATGGAGCTCTTTGACGGCGCACTTGAATTGACCCGCAAGTATATTGACCGGTATCCGAACGAGACGGACCTGATCGATAAGAAAATCGATATGGGAGTCCTCTATCAGAAGTTAGGATATTATGATCAGTCGGTCCTGCAACTGCAAAGTCTCATTGAAGCCGGCAACAGCGATCTGGAGGCAGAGCTGCGGTACTATATTGGTGAAGCGTACTATTACAAGGGAGAATTACAGCAGGCAGTTTTAGAATTCCTGAAAGTGCCGTATCTCGTTACGCAACGAGGAAAAATCGACTGGATTTCGACCGCCTATTACATGGCCGGCCAATCATATGAAAAAATGTCCAAGTACGATCAGGCCATGACCATGTACAAGCAAATCATTGACCGGAAAGACACGGATGTCCAGTTTAAAACAGCAGCGCAAAAAGAAATCGACCGGGTCAAAGGCATTCTTAAAAAATAGTTCCGGCCATCGAATCATCGATGAACTGCTGATGCCGAAGCTTGGGTTCTTGAAATCACTTATTCATTAAATCGCTCAATTCACCATGGGTTATATATTTGAAGCGGAAATCGAATCTATCATCCATGCGGTCCGCATTCGGACGATTGGCGAGGATGACGGGATCGTCTTAAAAAAAATACTCTTCGCAAGAATTCATCCTGCCATTAAAGCATATTTCAAAGCGGAAGTCGAAAAGACACTCCGGCAGGAGCGGGGATTGGAATATCGGTCGAAAAAATTTTCCTATGCACTTCCCGAAGTGCGGAGCCTGGAAGAACAGATCGATTTATTGCTTGTCCAGAATTATCATTTCAGCCCGGAGGAATTTGAATCGCAGCTTGAAGAGTCGGTGCATTTTCAATTTAATTACCTCTGCCGTCCTCAATGGACACTTTTAAATTTTATCGTCGGTGAACAACGGAGAGTCAGTTCGGAACATATCGAGAAACGACTGAGATATTGTGTTGATTACACCTACTTCCCTGAATTGATAAAACGGTATATCGCCGATCACGGATTGGCAGAAGTGACGTATGAAGAATTCAAGCAGCTCATCGAAAAAATCGACCAGGAAGTGGTCGCCCGGCATTCCAGTCTTGAACTGGCCCATATGACGCGTGCGCTGTATGATTTCGTAGAATCCGGTAAAATGGTGCCGCAGGTGGAATTTGAACAGCAAACGCTTCCCATTAATGCGGCCATAGTTTTTTTTGAAGATAAAAAAAATCAGGGAATTTGTAACCGGCTGGAATTCGAACGCGACCACCATCGAGTCCTTCAGATTACCTCCGACCGGCTGGCGGATATCATCGAAATTGTGAGAACCGGGAATGAAGATGCGACTGCCCCGCTGCAGTCTCCGCAAAGCGAAACTCCCGATGCGGCGGTGCACACGGACGAACCCGATGTGACAGGACAGATCACCGCGAGCGGCGTGACGGATGAACATGAGGCCGGCGCGCCGGAGGACGAGAAATCCGCACAGTCGAAGACGACGGTTCTCGTGTTTGGCGAGAATGATGAACAATATCTCGCGTCGACGCCCAGTGCAAAACAGAAGGAGATTCTTGATCTGTTCCCCGGAGAAGAATTTGAACTCATTGTTCGGAATATTTTTTCTAATGATGAACCGGCATTTCGCGGGGCTGTCACGGAAATAAGCCTGCTGCGGACTTGGGATCAGGTGGCGCAGTACCTCGACAAACTTTTTCTGGCCAACCAGACCGATCCCTTCAGCGCGGAAGCCGTGGGATTTACGGATAAGCTCCATGCGCATTTTCAATCATCCATTGCCAAAGAGCAAACAGGCAAAATTTAACAGGCGGGTTCTCTATGCAGTTTATCGATGAAGCAAGAATTTCTGTCAAAGCAGGCGACGGCGGGAATGGATGCATTAGTTTCCGGCATGAAAAATATATTCCGAAGGGCGGACCGGATGGCGGAAACGGCGCACGCGGCGGAAGCGTCATGGTGCAGGCGGACCGACAGTTAAATACGCTGCTCGATTTTAAATATAAACGAAGCTATCGTGCGGAACGCGGGGAAAATGGCCGGGGAAAAGATCAGGGAGGAAAATCAGGACAGGACGAAGTGGTGAAAGTTCCGTGCGGAACGGTCATCCGGAATGCAGCAAACGGCAGGGTCATTGTCGATCTTATTCATGATGGTGATGAATACATTATAGCCCAGGGAGGAAAAGGCGGGCGCGGAAACGGGGAGTTCGCCACACCGACCAACCAGACACCGCGGTTTGCCGAACCGGGAACACCGGGTGAGGAACGCGAACTGATCCTGGAACTGAAACTTCTTGCCGATGTCGGACTCGTCGGATTTCCGAATGCAGGCAAATCCACACTGATTTCGGTTGTCTCTCCAGCAAAGCCTAAAATTGCAGATTATCCGTTTACGACTCTCACGCCGAATCTAGGTCTTGTCCGTTATGCGGAAGGGAAAAGTTTTGTTATTGCCGATATCCCCGGACTGATCGAAGGCGCGCATGCCGGCAAAGGGCTGGGCCTTCAATTCCTCCGGCATATTGAACGGACGCGTGTCCTCGTCTTTCTTATCGACATCGTCAGCGAGGACCTCAAAAAAGATTACCAGATTCTCCTCCATGAACTTTCCTCGTACAATCCTGCAATTCTCAAAAAGAAAAAAATTGTCGTGCTGACGAAGTGCGATATCGCAGAGGAAGGGGAAAAAAAGAAATTTGCAAAAATGAAATTCGGCCGCGGTGTCGTGACGGTTCCCATTTCGGCGGTGACGGGAGAAGGTGTTCGCGATTTGCTGGACGAAATGTGGAAGGTGTTGAGCGGGAACGGGCGGAAACAGTGACCAGTCTTCGATATAAAATCGGGTTCAGCTATTTTGTTATTGTCGTCATCGGGCTGGCAACGAGTGCCTTTGCGGTCTATAGTTTTTCCAACCTCCGCGATACCTTCAGTCTTATGCTTCATGATAACTACGAAAGCGTCCGTGCTGCGCAAAATATGTTCAAAGCCCTGGGGGGACAGGAAAATGCCCAGCTCTCGATGATGATCCAGGATAATGACGCCTATTTCCAGTTCAGTACGAATCGAAATAGTTTTCTCGGATGGCTGGAAAAAGCAAAACAGGGCAGCCTGAATGACCGGGAGAAAGTCGTACTGGACCGGATCACACTGGATTCCTATCATTATACTCAGTTGACCGATTCGTTGTATCGGCTTCTCCAGGTGACACGGCGTACCGCTGCTGCCGCAGAATTTAGAACGAATTTTATTCTCCCCGTTGCCCGCTCATTGAAGGAGGGATGTTTTGAGTATCTTGAAATCAATCAGGATGCCATGACGCTGACAGAAAATAAACTGAATCAACTGGCAAGTGACGCAACGGTCACGGTCATTACGATTTCTCTCGTTGCTGTATTCCTGAGTATTTTTACCAGTATCCGATTCTCGCGGAGTATCCTCCTGCCGGCGGAGAAGCTCACTCGTTCCGTCCGAAGCATCAGCAGCGGCCAGCTTAATCAAAAAATAGATGTGAATACCGATGACGAGATCGGCGAACTGAGTCAGGAATTCAACAAGATGACTGAACGCCTGAGATCGTATGAACAGCTCAATATCCAGCAGCTTATTGCGGAAAAGAAAAAGTCCGAGACCATTGTGGAAAGTATTGCCGATCCGGTGATCGTCACGGATGAGCACGGCGTCCTCGTGTTGATGAATCAGGCTGCGGCAACGGTCTTTGATGTCCGCGGTGAGGACTGGCAGGGAAAACCATTGCGCGAGGTCGTCGGAAACCAAAGCTGGGCGGAAATGCTGGAGCTGGGCGGCACCCGGCGCATCGAGCAGGAACACCGCGATCCCCTGTTTGCGTTTACACGCAACGATCTGCAATTATACTTCCGGCCGCGGCAGGCCCACATCGTCGACGAGAACGGTAATATCCAGGGCGTCGTGACCCTGTTGCAGGATGTCACGCGGTTCAAGGATCTTGACCGGATGAAATCCGAATTTATTGCAACGGTCTCCCATGAACTTCGCACTCCGCTGACGTCCTTGAGCATGGGGATCGATATTCTTTCGCAGGAAGTGGTCGGATCCGTCAACCCGCGGCAGAAGGACCTCCTGGTAGCTGCAAAGGACGATTCGGAACGGCTTCGAAAGTTGGTAAAAGAATTGCTGGATCTTTCCAAACTTGAATCCGGCAAATACGAAATGAAAAAGGAGCTGGTCGATTTTCGCCGTCTTGTTGCAGATGCCGTCCGGCCCCTTCGGCTTCCTTTTGAGGAAAAACAGATACGTCTGGAGCTGACGATTCCCGAACATCTCCATTCCCTTTCAGCCGATTCCCATCAGCTGACATGGGTGGTGACAAACTTACTGAGCAATGCGCTTCGTTATACCGATAATGGCGGGAAAGTACAATTGACGGCGAAAGAGGACAATACCGGGCTGCTGGTGAGTGTTGCCGATACAGGGCACGGAATCCCGCAGGAGAATTTAGACACCGTATTTGATAAATTTGTTCAGCTCAAAAGTTCAACGGAAACGACGCCGGGAAGCGTGGGATTAGGTCTGGCCATTGCACGGGAAGTGGTAGAAGCCCACGGCGGACGTATCTGGGTGGAAAGTCAGATCGGTATCGGCAGTACATTTTACTTCACGCTCCCGACCGTGCTGCAATCAGAGGGATAAGACCGATGGAGAGAAAAAAGCCCAAAATACTGGTGGTGGATGACGAGAAGAATATTCTCAACACTATAGGGATTTGTTTCGAATCGATCGGCATTGATGCCACCCTCTGTGCCAAGCCGCAGGATGTCCTGCACCTACTGCAGAACCATGTGTTCGATATTGCATTTGTCGATTTAAAGATGTCTCCGATGGACGGTATTGAAATCCTTGAAGAGATCAAGCAGTATTCGCCGCAGACGATCGTCATTATTATGACCGCTCACGGCTCTGTCGAAACAGCGGTTGCCGCAATTAAAAAAGGGGCGCATGATTATCTGCAGAAGCCCTTTGACTTTGAAGAATTAAAATTATTCACGCAGAAAGTTCTTGCACACCATCAGCTGGTTCATGAAGTAGCGGAGCTTCGTCAGGAACTCGCCTCGATGCAGGGCAGCGGTGAAATTATCACGCGTAACCGCACGTTGATTGAACAGCTCGATATCGCGGCGCGTGTTGCAGAAAGTGCCATCAGCATTCTCGTGGAAGGTGAAAGCGGCACCGGAAAAGAATTGGTGGCGCATTACATCCATAAAAAAAGTAATCGTGCGGATAAACCGTTCATTAAAGTGAATTGCGCGGCAATTCCGGAACAGCTGTTAGAAAGCGAACTGTTCGGCCATGTCCGCGGGGCGTTTACCGGCGCACTCAAGGACCGGCAGGGGCGGTTCGAACTGGCGGATAGCGGCACAATTTTTCTGGATGAAATCGGAGAATTGCCTTCTGCGATCCAGTCAAAACTGCTGCGTGTTCTTCAGACCAAGGACTTCGAACGAGTCGGTGAAAATGTCACGCGAAAAGTGGATGTCCGGGTGATTTCTGCAACGAATCGTAACTTGGACGAAGCGTTGAAGGAAGGCAGTTTCCGGGAAGATCTTTTTTATCGATTAAACGGCGTCCGTATAAAACTGCCTTCTCTCCGGGAGCGTCCTGAAGATGTGCCGCTGCTCCTCCATCATTTTCTGAAGAAGTTTTCGAAAGACCGCGAGTTCACTATTTCGCCGGAAGCCGACAAAGTTCTTAAAGCGTACCGATGGAGCGGCAATGTCCGCGAGCTGGAAAACGTCATTGAGCGCGCGGCGCTTCTGGCTGAAAATGGAGTCATCGAACCTGCACACCTGCCGGAAGAAATTTGTCATTCCAGCACACCGAACGCCCTTTCGCTGGAAGAAGTAGAAAAACTCCAGATAAAAAAAGTCCTGCAAATTTCTAAAGATTATGATGAAGCCGCTCACATTCTCGGTGTTGACCGGAAAACGCTGCTGAATAAGCGCAAGAAGTTCGGTCTGTAAGTGTAAATCTACGGGGCATTTTTCCTCATCCATTTTCACTGCAAATCTCCGCGAATTCACGCCTTTAGGATGTTTATTCAAATACCGCAGGGAATTTTTCCCCATGCCATATCTTTTGATATCTCCGAACTGTAGAAATTGTTCTAGAATAGCCGCAGCAAACCGAAATTGTATGGTACTATAATTGAATAGTGGAATTGGCTAGTTCAATGAACCTTAAACCGAGGGATTATATGGCAACAAAACTTACGACGCTCAATAATTTAGACATCGCGGTACTGGAACCGCGCGGTTCGCTCATTGGCGGTGAAGAAACAGATGAATTTAAGGCAAAGGCCAAGAATTTGATCGAACAGGGGAATAAAAAGCTCATCCTGGATCTTGGGAGCATCACGTATATTAACAGTTCGGGAATTGGCGCATTAGTGGGAATTCATTCGTTGTATCAAAAATCGAATGGCAAAATTAAGCTGTGCAATGTCGCGAAGGGTGTACAGAATGTATTTGTTATTACAAAATTGACGAGCGTTTTTGATGTAGAAGAAGATCGTCAGCAGGCAATCAGCAGTCTCAAAGAGTAATTCACAATCACACTCAATATATATCACACAAATCAGGAGAACGTTTCATGAAGACTTCCACGTTCAATGCTATCGTTATCGTCCTTGCTTTTGTCTTTGGCTGGGTGATTTTCGAGTATATGTTACCATCGTTCATCAAAGAAGGCGGTCCGCTCGTCATTTCTCTTATTGCACTTGTTATCATGCTGATCGCGGTCATTGTTGAGCGCTGGCTTACGCTGAAAAAAGCGAATGGCAAAAGCAGCTTAACTGTATTTTTAAAGAATGTACAACAGGCAGTAAATTCCGGCGATATCGATGCAGCTCTTGCCGCCTGCGACAAGCAGCGCGGTTCCTGCGCCAATGTTCTCCGTGCGGGATTGGAAAAATATAAATCAGTCGTCGAAGAAGGCGATGTCAAGGGTCAAAAAGAATTGATGGAAAGCATTCAACACTCCATTGAAGAAGCAACAATGCTTGAAGTACCGATGCTGGAACGCAACCTGTCGATGATGTCCACCATCGCGTCCATCGGAACCATGGTCGGATTGCTCGGAACGGTGATCGGTATGATTCGTTCATTCCAGGCCATGGGCCGCGCCGGTGCGCCTGATGCAGTTCAGCTGGCCATTGGTATTTCAGAAGCGCTGATCAACACCGCCGGCGGTCTTGTTGCCGGTATCGGTGGAATCGTTGCATATAACTTCTTTGTCACGAAAATCGATAACTTCACTTACATGATTGACGAAGCGAGCTATTCCATAATTCAATCATTAGCCTCACGCAGACCGCATAAGAAGTAACTGGGAAAGGTGACGTTATGCCAAAACATAAAAAGAAAAGACTAGGCACTCGCATCGACATGACCCCCATGGTCGACGTCGCGATGCTTTTGCTGACGTTCTTCATGTTGACGACGCAGTTTAAACCGCCTGAGGATGTCGATGTTATTATACCGGCATCGCACTCGGAATTCAAACTGCCGGAATCGCATATCATGATGGTCTATGTGACCAAAGACGGCAAGATCTGGCTTGGTGTTGATTCACAGGGCCTGATGGAGCGCCTGTTTGGTGTGCAAAACAAATATCGAAAATCAGTCGAAGTGGATAAAAATACACTCGGCAATTTACTCATAACAGCACGTATCAATGATCCAAAACTCCGTACGGTTATCAAGGGCGATAAAAATGCGCCGTATGGACCGATGGAAGACGTGATGGATGTGTTGGTGAAAGCGAAAATTACCCGCTTTAATCTCATCACAGATTTGGATAAAGGAGCATAACTTATGGCCGGTGCAGAAGTTGCTGAATCAAAATCGCACGCAAAAGGCAAAAAGAAGAAAAAGAAGCGCGCGGGTGTACACATTGACATGACACCGATGGTTGATGTTGCCATGTTGCTGTTGACATTCTTCATGCTCACGACGGTCTTCAATAAACCCCAGACGATGGAACTGAATTTACCGCCTGATGATAATGTGCAGGTGGAAGTTGCAGCCTCCACGCTCCTCACCGTGCGCGTCATGCCGAATATGACGATCTATTGGAGTATGGGCAATGAACCGACGGTCTTGAGAAAATTAACATTTAAAGAACTGCGTCCGCTGCTGGTCGAAAGACTCCGCAGCAATCCAAAACTCATAACGCTGGTGCAGATCGATCGGGATTCGAAATATAACGATATGGTCGACATCATGGATGAGCTTAACCTCGCCAATATCACGAAATTCAGCTTTGCCCCTATGAAGGATGCTGATAAGAAGTTGATAGCGAAAGTAGCAGGATAGGAGACGATATGGCGCAAACAATAACAGTTCCAGTTCCATACGGCGCAGCCGAGTTAAAATCGGTTGCCCAAAAATATATGCTGATGGGCCTTATCGCAGGTACCCTGGTCTGTCTTTCCGGAGCCGGTTCGTATCATCTCGCCGTCTGGTTGAACGAAGATGAGGAGCCTGTTCATATGGTCCGCATTATGAAATATACAGATCTCGGACCGCCGCCGTCATTGACCAATCAAGCGGCGCCTGCCGTCGCTGTTTCCGGTCCGGCCGTGCGGCCCAGCATCGGTGTTCCCGTTCCCGTACCTGACGCGGAAGTCAGCCCGGAACAAACCATAGCATCACAAACAGAATTGAGCCAGCAAGCTGCGCCGGTGATCGATCAAAACGCCTCCAGTGCGGGTGCTGCTCAGATTGAACAAGATTTAAATATTAACGACGACGTCGCACCACCGGACTTCGTCCCGTACGAAAAAGAGCCTACCGTGGTCAAGCGGGTTGAACCGAAATATCCGGATCTCGCCTTACGCGCGGGCCTGGAAGGCAACGTGTTCGTGAAAGTATGGGTCGATAAAGAAGGAAAAGTGCGTAAGGTCGTTCTCTTGAAGAGTGATGCTCCGATTTTTGAAGAAGCGGCAATTGGAGCAGCAAAGCAATGGGTCTTTACCCCGGCAGTGATGCAGAAAGGTCCGGTTTCGGTTTGGGTTTCAATCCCGTTCCGGTTCAGACTGACGGGAAATAAATAACCAGTTGACAACGTCGAGGCTGATGAGTGAAAGGAAACAGCGCGTCCTGTAAGGCTGGGATGATCTGATACTGAACCTTATCAGCTTTGTACGTTTATAAGGGCGGGGTGATCATCGTGCTGAAACTAAGCAACATATCGGCGTATTTAAGTTACTCTGTCTCCGTTATTACATTTCTCTTCGGCAGTATCATTGTCAGCGGCATGGCATTCCAGTATGTACCGGCCCAATTGCGGATAACCTTTGGCGTTGTCCTGATGCTGTGGGGAATTTATCGATTTGTTTCAACCCGGGTCCAGAGTCGCCGTCGAAACGAATGTGAGGAAGAAGAATGAAGCAGCTGTATCGTTCAATACTTGTCCTGACTCTTCTGCTGGTCGGCGGGTGTCATAAACCCGAGCCGGCAATCTCCGGTTATCAACTGCTGCTCGTCGCCGAACCTTACCTCCCGTTGATGCAGCAGGAAGTTGACCAATTCCTCAGCTTATACCCAAATGTCAGGATGCAAGTGCGCAGTTCATCAACTCGCGGAGCGATCGTTTCATTGTTAAATGACAGTGTCTCGACGATTGTGATTGACAGGCCGTTCAACGAGGAGGAAAAGCAAGTTGCACAGCAGGCCTCCATCCGGCTGGTGGAAAATAAGATCGCCGATGACGGCATAGCGATCATCGTGCACAAGCAGAATCCCATTCCCAATATGACCGCAGAATCAGTGGAGCGCATCGTTACCGGAACAGCAACAGAGTGGCGGCAGGTTGCAGAATCGCACCGGACCGGACCGGTTGATTTCGTATTGACAGGAATAAATTCCGGCATATATGAATTACTTCAGAAAAAGATTTTTAACGTATCGAAATCGCTGGAACCGACGACGGTGATGACAAGTCAGCGCGACGTTATACAATACGTTGCAACGCACCCGGATGCCGTTGGATTTGTGGCAGCATCGATTTTGAAACAGGGACCGGTAGAGGTGAAAGTAGTCCCGGTTCTGACGAAATCAGCGAACGGCGAAACAAAGGAATATTTTGCGGGACAGTTAGAACTTCACGAATCTCTTTATCCATTCCATTATTCTTTGTATCTTTACAACGCAGAAGCCAAAGCGGCGGTGGGAGTGGGCTTCAGTTCGTTGGTGCTTTCACAAGTTGGGCAAAAGATTTTTCAGGAATCAGGCTTGGTGCCTGTCTCCATTCCATATCGGACTATTCAGTTACATGCGGAGTGAAATAATAATGAAGCGAATCCTCTTGGTTGCTGCTGCTCTGTTCATCGCCGGAAGTACAACGGCCATTGGTCAATCACTTGAACGGGCAAAAGAATTGTTTTCTCAACAAAAGTATAACGAAGCAGCGGCGGTCTGCCAGCTCTATCTCCAATCCAATTCGCGCGATGAAAATGGCTGGCTGCTTCTGGCAAAATCACAACGGAACACCGGAAGTCTCGATTCCGCAGAAATTGCGGCAAAGAAGGTCGTCCAGCTGGATGATGAGCTGATGGATGGATATACCATCCTCGGGCAGATTCAACTTGCGAAGAAAAATGCGCCCGAAGCCTATGCCACGGCAAAGGCAGGTTTAAAAATGACAAAACGCAAGCAGCCGAAAAACCCCCCGCTGCTCATCGTCCTGGGTCAAAGTCTTATTGCACTGGATTCTGCCGATGCCGCGCTGGTCGCTTCAGCGGAAGCAAAAGAATTAGATCCGCAAAATCCGGTTGCCTATGAGGTGATGGGCGATGCGTATTTAAAACAAAAAGTGGCGCCGATGGCGATCAGCAATTATGAGAGATCGCTGGAAGTCGATTCCCTGCAACAGGGGGTGTTGTACAAATTAGCCAACACGTTTAAAAGTGAACGGCAGTACACGAAAGCGGCGGAGGTCTATGTGCGTATCCTTGCCCTGGACCCAAAGAATGAAGCAGCGAGGCTAGAACTGGCCGGCTTATTCTACCGCGCGAAACAATATGCAAATTGTGCCGGAACCCTGAGGGAATATTTTAACTACGAAAAGAATCCTCCAAAAGATGTCCTATCCATATTCCTTGAGGCGCTCTATAAAAGCAGACAATATAAAGAAGCATCCGAGGTAGCAAAAAAATACCTGAAACTTGATCCGAACTCGACCCTCGCATACCGGGCCATTGCTTACGGGAATCTTATCGACAAGCAATACGCGCAATCGATTGATGCGTACAAAAAAATTGCGACGCTCGATACGATGGAATTTGATGATTATCGGTGGCTCGGTATGGCGTACCGGCATATGAAAAAGGATTCGCTCGCTGCAGCGGCATGGGAAGAAGCGCTCAAAGATACCACCCAGCCTATGGCGCTGAGGTCCTTTCTCTACGGCGAACTGGGATCCATCTGGATGTATTTCAAAAACTACGACCGCGCGGCGGATTTCTTCCTGAAACGTGTTCAGCTCGATACCACGGCAGTAGCGGCATTGATCAACTACGCTCAGTGTATGATCCAGGTGGAAAAATATGATCTCGCAAGCGCCGCATTGAAAAAAGCAATCGCGCAAAATCCAAAATATCTCCCTGCATACACCAATCTGGGCTTCTGTTATTTCCAGATGAAGGATTTTGAAGCCGGCCGCAACGAATATGAAA
>RPQN01000058.1 GCA_003819715.1 Ignavibacteriota bacterium
CCTCTCTCCAAATGAATGCCTCCCGGAATTTATTCCCGGTGCATCGAGCCGGTACCAGGACGCACCGTTCCGCGTTGATAATCCGCCGACGCTTATCGGCGAGCGGACGAATGCCAACGGGAGCAAATTGTTTCGCGATCTGCTGGGAAAAGAGGATTGGGAAGGCATCGTGGCGATGGGCCGCGAACAGGTGAAGGAAGGCGCCCACATGCTGGATGTCTGTGCAGCGTACGTGGGGCGCAACGAAGCGGCGGATATGCGCGAGATCATATCGCGATTTAATCAACAGGTGACCATCCCCCTCGTGATCGACTCCACCGAAGCGAATGTGATCGAAGAAGCGCTCCAGCGTATTGCCGGTAAAGCCGTAGTCAATTCCATTAATCTGGAGGATGGCGAGGAACGCATCAACAGAATCGTCCCCCTGTGCAAACAGTATGGTGCCGCTGTTATTGCACTGACGATCGACGAACAGGGAATGGCAAAGTCGGCGGAACAAAAACTTTCCATCGCGCGGCGGATCTATCAATTGGTCGTGAGTAAGTACGGGATGAAGCCGCACGATTTGATTTTCGATACGCTGACATTCACGCTGGGCTCCGGCGACGAAGAATTCCGCCGGTCCGCCATGGAAACCATTGAGTCCATCCGTCTCATTAAAAAAGAATTTCCGGAGGTGCATACGTCGCTGGGCGTCAGCAATGTGTCGTTCGGATTGTCCCCGGCAACAAGACAGGTCCTGAACAGTGTCTTTCTGCACCACGCCATTGAATCAGGGCTGGATATGGCCATTGTTCATCAATCGAAAATTCTTCCGCTGTTCAAAATTGATGAAACCGGACGGGAGCTCGCACGCCAGCTGGTGTTTGATGAACGGCGCTACGAAGGCGAAGGAGAACAGCGCAAAGTCATCTTCGACCCGCTAACGGAATTGATGGCGCATTACTCCGGGAGGAAGAAAGAGGATAACGTCTCGAAGGTCGCGGTCGGGACCATCGAAGAACAGCTTAAAAACCGTATTATCGACGGCAATAAGGTCGGCATTCAAGCGGATCTTGATGAGGCATTGAAGAAATTTGCAGCACTCGATATCATCAATACGATCCTTCTGGATGGCATGAAGACGGTCGGGACATTGTTTGGTTCCGGCCAGATGCAGCTGCCGTTCGTCCTTCAGTCGGCAGAAGTGATGAAGTCGGCGGTGGCATATCTTGAACCGTTCATGGAAAAAAACGCGGAGAGCCAGAAGGGGACGATGGTGATCGCGACCGTCAAGGGCGATGTGCATGATATCGGCAAGAACCTGGTGGATATCATCCTGACGAATAACGGTTATAAAGTGGTGAACCTCGGCATTAAATGTCCGGTGGAAAAGATGATCGAAGCGGCGGCGGAACACCATGCGGATGCCATCGGCATGAGCGGTCTGCTGGTGAAGTCAACGCTCGTGATGAAAGAAAACCTGGAAGTCCTGAATGAACAGAATCTTACTCTTCCGGTTATTCTCGGCGGAGCGGCACTCACCCGCAGGTATGTCGAACATGATTTGCGGCCGGTGTATAAAGGGAGGGTCTTCTATGCTAACGATGCATTCGACGGTTTGCGGTTGATGGAAGAAGTTAAGAGTAACGAGTTTCGAGAAACGAGTGAAGAGACAGCGGGAGAAGAAGCGGAAGAATCATTGGTTGGTTCGGATGCGAAGATCGCCATGATGGCTGCTGAAGAAGAGAACACACCGAAGCATTCAACCATTCGGAAGGATGTGGAGATACCTGTACCGCCCTTCTGGGGATCGAAAGTTGTGGAGAGAATTTCGCTCGACGAAGTGTTCCGGTATGTGAACGAAGCCGCTCTCATTCGCGGACAATGGCGGGTGGTGCGCGGCAGAAAGAATGAAGCGGATTACAAACGCATCCTTCAGGAACAAATCTATCCGGAATTTGACGCGCTGAAATTAAAAATTAAAAATGAACAGCTTCTTGAACCAAAAGTGGTCTACGGTTATTTCCCATGCCAGTCGGCTGGGAATGATTTGATCATTTACCATCCCACCTCATTACTCGAGACTGGCGACTCGAAACTTTCTTTAAAAGAATGGCTTCGATTCTCCTTCCCTCGTCAGAAAGACGACCGGTTCCTGTGCATCAGCGATTATTTCGCTCCGGTCGGTTCAGGCAGGATAGACGTTGTCGCGTTTCATCTTGTGACGATGGGGAAAAAGGCTTCAGAGTATTCCATGAAGCTTTTTGATTCAAATAAATATAAAGAGTATCTTTATTTTCACGGCTTGAGCGTCGAGTCCGCAGAAGCTCTGGCGGAACTCTGGCACAAGAAAATCCGCGAGGAGCTGGGATTCGCCGGCAAGGATTCTCCTGAAATCAAGCGTCTCTTCAGTCAGGGATACCAGGGTTCTCGGTTTAGTTTTGGCTATCCGGCGTGTCCGAATCTTGAAGACCATAAAAAACTTTTCGAATTGCTGAGACCTGAACGCATCGGTGTCGTCATGACCGATGAATTTATGCTGAACCCGGAGCAATCCACTGATGCAATTATTGTGCACCATCCGGAAGCGAGATATTTTAATATAAAGCAGTAAACAGTAAGCAGTAAAGAGTAACCAGTAGGGAGTAATGAGTTGTGAGTAAAAGAATGAAAAGAAAAACACGAACTGAAAAGGGTTCATTGCCCGTTGCCCATCAGGAATAACTATTGAACAATCACAAACGAAGAACTCATATAAAACAAGGAACGCATATGCCAAATCTCGTACTTCTCCGTCATGGAGAATCACAATGGAATCTTGAAAATCGCTTTACCGGCTGGGTGGATATTCCTCTTTCTCCAAAAGGAGAACAGGAGGCAAACCTGGCGGGTGATAAGTTAAAAGGATATAAATTCGATAAAGGTTACACGTCGGTATTGAGACGGGCCATCAGCACCATGGATATTGTGCTGAAAATTACCGGTCAGAGCAATCTTCCTCTGGAACGGGACAAGGCGTTAAATGAACGGCATTACGGCGCGTTGCAGGGATTGAATAAAGCCGATATCGGAAAACAGTATGGCGAGGAGCAGTTGAAAATCTGGCGGCGCAGCTATGATGTCCCGCCCCCGAAAGAAGTGACCGAATTAAATCCGGACGGGATCAGCGAAAGCCTCAAAGACACCGCAGCACGAACGCTTCCGTATTTTGAATCGAAGATTCTGCCCGACGTGCTTGCCGGCAAGAATGTGATCGTTGCAGCGCACGGAAATAGTCTGCGCTCCATCGTGATGCGCCTCGACAATCTGACAAAAGAACAAGTCCTGGAACTTAATATCCCTACCGGTGTTCCATTATTATATGTCTATGATGGCAACGGAAAAATTACAGAACACCGATATTTGTAAAAAAAGGGCAATAATTTAGCGGAATTTCCGCTTGCATTTCCGTTGTCTCTTTCGCATATTCGATGCGTCAAATTTAGAGTTGTAACTGTATTTATCCGCATTGAAGACGAGACAACTCATCATTATTAAAGTTTCTAATCAAGGAGACATCTCATGGCAACGAAAATCACTGAAGAATGTATAAATTGCGGTGCGTGCGAACCAGAATGCCCGAATACGGCAATCTATTCGAGCGGCACGCCTTACGAATTAGGCGGTAAAACATTCGATGCATTATCAAAGGATTTCTATTATATCGTCCCTGAAAAATGCACCGAGTGCGTAGGCCATTTCGATCAAGAGCAGTGCGCGGCGGTTTGCCCTGTCGATTGCTGCGTACCGGATCCGGATCATGTTGAAACGGAAGAACAATTAGCGGCGAAGGCAAAAGTCATTCATCCCGAAAAATCGTTCGGAGAATTGAACTCATCCAATTCGCATTTCCGCAAATAATACTGCGGTTGTCTTTTATAAAAGTCGGTTCTTCCATCAGCGGGGAACCGACTTTTTTGTTTTTGGTGAAATCTGCAAAGGGAGTTCCATGACCGGATTTGAACAGGTGGCGCGGGTTGATGAAATAACACCGGCAAGACCGAAGCGCGTAAACGTCGGAGACCGCGAATGTGTGCTGTTGTCCGTTGGCGGACAACTCTTTGCGATTGAAAACCTCTGCCCGCACCAACGCTATTCGGTTTTTCACCAGGCCGTGGTGGATCATTACACCATTACCTGTCCCATGCATTCCTGGAGTTTCGATTTGCGAACGGGAAAAGCGATTACAGGAAGCGGGCGGTTGAATATCTTTGAGTGCAGGGTGGAAAATAATATGGTCTGGGTGAAAAAACAAGATACCGGAACGGATTTCGCGGATTGAATTTCCTCATGGCTATTCCGGTCCATGGAGAGAGAATGAATAATCCTTTATAAAAGTCCGGCAGAAAGCAAATGGAATACTCGCGTTCAGGCCGCATAAAAAAGAAAGCAGCGGAGATTGGATTTTCCAGCATCGGGATAGCGCGTGCAGAAATAATCCACGATGAGGAAAAACATATGCGCGAATGGCTTGATCGGGGATTTCAGGCTTCCATGCAATGGATGGAGCGTGATGCCGGAAAGCGGAGCGATGTCGCAACGGTTCTCCCTCAGGCGAAATCAGTGATCTGCGTTGCATTGAACTACTATGCACCGGTCCCGCATACTCATTCTCCGGCGGTCGGCAAAATATCACGTTATGCCTGGGGCGATGATTACCATGAGGTCATGAGGGATCGGTTGGAACTCCTGAGTGAATTTCTTATGTCGGAAATTCCCGGCGCTGCAACAAAATATTATGTCGATACCGGTCCGGTCATGGATAAAGCATGGGCGGTCCGTGCCGGCATCGGATGGCTGGGGAAGCATTCCAATGTTATTACCCGGAAGTTTGGTTCATGGGTGTTTCTTGGAGAAATACTCATCGATGTGGAACTGGAATACGACAACCCCGCGTTGGATCTTTGCGGCAGCTGTACTGCATGCCTGGATGCATGCCCGACTCAGGCAATCGTGCAGCCTTATGTGGTGGATTCAAACAAGTGCATTTCCTATTTGACTATTGAGCATCGCGGTGATCTGCCGAAAGAAAGAGTAACGAAGTTTGAAAACTGGATCTATGGATGCGATATCTGTCAGGATGTCTGTCCATGGAACCGATTTCAGAAAGAAACAGACGAACCGGCGTTTCATCCGAGAGAAGAAAATAGAGCGCCGGAATTGACAGAGTTGGCCGGTATGAGCCAGGAGGAATTCAGCCGTCGGTTCAAAAATAGTCCCATAAAAAGAACGAAGCATTCCGGATTGACGAGAAATGCAAAGGCGATAATTGAATCTTTTCCGGATAAAACGCATCTTATGAAGAAGAAGTAGCGAGTAACGAGTAGGCAGTAAACAGTGAATAGTAAATAGTGAATAGTAAATAGTGAATAGTAAATAGTGAATAGTAAATAGTGAATAGTAAATAGTGAATAGTAAATAGTGAATAGTAAATAGTACATAGTAAACAATAACAACTAAGAACAACGAACTAAGAACCACGAACTAAGAACCACGAACTAAGAACCACGAACTAAGAACTAACATGGCGCAAAACAATCATAAAAAAATAATCGTTATCGGTTCCGGGCCGGCCGGACTTACCGCCGCACTCTATGCAGGCCGTGCAAATCTTTCACCGATGGTATTCGAAGGGCAGCAGCCCGGCGGGCAATTGACGATTACGACGGAAGTGGATAATTATCCCGGTTTCCCGGAAGGAATTATGGGGCCGGATCTCATGGACGCGATCAGAAAACAAGCGCAACGGTTCGGCGCAGAGACCGTATTCAAATCCGTCGAATCGGTGGATCTTTCAAAGCGCCCGTTTAAAATCATTGCGGAGGATGAGGAATTTCTGGCCGATGCATTGATTATATCCACAGGAGCATCTGCGAAGCTGCTGAATATTCCAAGTGAAGCGGAATTTATGGGCTATGGCGTTTCAGCCTGTGCGACGTGCGATGGATTCTTTTTTAAGAATCAGCACGTGGTCGTTGTGGGCGGAGGCGATACGGCAATGGAAGAAGCGACGTATCTTACGAAACATGCCGCACGTGTTACCGTCGTGCACCGGCGGAATGAACTGCGCGCATCCAAGGCGATGATCGACAAGGCAAAGAAAAATCCAAAGATAGATTTTGTATGGGATTCGGTGGTCGATGAGGTGCTCGGGACAAACGAAGGCGGGCGTAAAAAAATTACAGGTGTCCGGCTCAAAAATATTAAAATGAATACGGTCACTGATTTCAACTGTGACGGACTATTCCTTGCAATCGGGCACCAGCCGAACACGAAATTATTCGAGGGCGTGCTCGAAATGGATTCCGTGGGATATTTAAAGACGCAGCCGCAAAGTACTGCCACCAATATCCCGGGGGTATTTGCCGCCGGTGATGTGGCAGATTCAAAATACCGTCAAGCCATCAGCGCGGCCGGCACCGGCTGTATGGCCGCTATTGATGCTGAACGATTTTTAGCGGATTAAAAACAGTATCGAGTAACCAGTTGCGAGTTTTGAGTTAAGAGGGAACAGCTCACTATTCATCGCTTTAAGTTCACAGCCAAAACCTAAAACTGAAGATCTGATCACATGGAACTAAATCTCACGACCCCTGCACTTCTTTTTCCTGCCATATCGCTTCTCTTGCTGGCTTACACGAGCCGATTTCTCGCTCTTGCCGCATTGATGCGCGATCTTTATTCCCGCTACAAAGCAAATCCGGATCCCCGTATCAAAGGACAGCTTACCAGTCTGCGCTATCGCATTGGCATCATCAGGAATATGCAGGTCTTCGGAGTGGCAAGTTTCGTTGGATGTGTCGTGTGTATGATCGTTCTTTTTGCCGGGTTACTGGTGTTAGGGAAGTGGATATTTGGAGCAAGCTTATTGCTTCTGCTCGTTTCATTGGGTCTTTCATTACGGGAGGTCCAGGTATCGATTGATGCGTTGACGCTTCAAATGCATGATTTGGATTGAAAAAACAGTAAACAGTAAGCAGTAAGCAGTAAGCAGTAAGCAGTAAACTGTAAACAGCAAGCAGAAAGTAGTGAGTAGTAAATGGTAAATAGTGAACAGCGAACGGTTAATTGCCAACCGCTGAATAAATCATTTTCCCGCGTTTTTTCATTATCCCACAATATCTAGTGTCTTTGATTGACTTTCCGGCCTCTATTTCATAATTTATTACGACATAACAAGTTATCGTATTTCTGCCTTTTGGCGATGGACAATTGAAAGTCAATATTATGTCCAAAACTGCAAAATGGGTCATTGGCATCATTGCCGCACTGGTATTCCTATTCGGACTATTCGTATTGACGATAGTCTCGTGGATATTCTCTGACGAAAGTGATGAAACGGTCTCAACCGGCGGCGAAAAGATTGCCGTGGTTGAACTGAAGGAACCGATCATCTCGTCCGAAGACATCGTGAGGCAGTTCAAAAAATACCGCGAAAATAAATCGATACGGGCAATTGTATTCCGTGTGGAATCACCCGGCGGGGGTGTGGCGGCAAGTCAGGAAATTTACGAGGAAGTGAAAAAGACGCGCGATGCCGGCAGGCCGGTCGTTGTCTCGATGGGATCTGTCGCGGCAAGCGGCGGGTATTATGTCTCATGCGGAGCAACGAGAATTGTCGCCAATCCCGGAACACTCACGGGAAGCATCGGCGTCATTTTTCAGTTTATGCATTTTCAGCAGCTGATGGATAAAATCGGAGTCGACCAGACCACTATTAAGACGGGCAAGTTTAAGGATTCCGGATCGCCGTTCCGGAAAACAACCGAGGAAGAAAAGCAGTATTTTCATTTGCTCCTCGACGACGTCTATGATCAGTTCGTCACGGTGGTTGCAGAAGAACGCGGGTTGGACCGAAAGGATGTTCTGAAGTACGCCGACGGTCGTGTGTTTACCGGACGACAGGCGGAAGAATATGGTTTTGTTGATACTCTGGGAACCATGGAGGATGCGATCAATATCGCTGCGGAACTCGGCGGCATCCATGGCAAGCCCAGCGTGGTGAAAGAATCCAAGAAGAAAACGCTCTTTGAGAAACTCATTGGAGATGCAGCAACGGAAGTGACAAAAATTCGTCAGGAGTTTTTACAGCAGCCGGTGTTGCAGTACAGATTCACGTCCCCCAACTAACTGTGTGAGGAGGTTCCGTGACAAAAGCAGATATCGTGGAAGTAATTGCATCGGCAACAGGATTGACTAAGGTGGAAACCGAAGCCGTGGTGGATGGATTCATCATGACGGTTATCTCTGCGATGAAAGAGGGGAAAAATATCGAGATCCGCGGGTTCGGCAGTTTTAAAATTAAGAAACGAAAAGGCCGGATGGCGCGCAACCCGCGCACCGGGGCGCAGGTGATGGTCGAAGAACATTTTGTCCCCATCTTTAAAGTTTCAAAGGAAATGAAGCAAGTCGTCGATGAAAATCTCAAGAAGAGTGGTGCATAGTGGCGCCGTTGAAGCCCCGCATCATCTGCGCACAGTGCGGATCGTCGCTGCGACGAAGTGATCCAAGTTGTCCGTCGTGCGGCGCCGCGGTGGATTGGTCGGAGACAGGAGCGGCTGCAGGCGATCAACCTTCACGGGAACCGGCAAAAAAAGAACGGCGTGAAAACAAAACGCAACAGCACACCATGGCGACCGGCTGGTCGCCGAAAACGATTCTTGGAGCAATTGCCGTGGCGCTCCTTGCAGTGATTGCGTATGCGGTGCTGTTTGAAAAACGGCCGGGTGTTGAGCCGGTACAGCAACAGGCAAGTCAACCCATGCCCATGAACGCGCCGATGCTGGTGCCCGCGGAGATTCAGGAATTGGAAAGCAAAGTCGCAGGGAACCCTGATGATATGGCGCTGACCCTGCAGCTGGCAAATCTTCTTCACGACGGGCGTTTCTATGAGAAGGCAATTCCGTACTACAAAAAATATGTCGCAAAGAATCCACGCGATGCCAATGCCCGCGTGGACCTGGGAATTTGTTATAACGAACTCGGCAGGTTTACCGATGCAAAGAATGAAATGAAGACCGCATTACGCTCTGACCCCAATCATCTCTTTGCACATTTTAACCTCGGGATTGTCTGTCTCAGCGAAGGCAATTTCGATGAAGCAAATTCATGGTTTAAGAAGACCGTTGCGCTCGACCCCAACAGTGAAGTGGGGAAGCGTGCGCAGCAGCTATTAACTCAACACAACTCACAAACACCAAAGCAGAATTAAGAGAAAGGAGCCGCGTATGCCATGTGGCCGTAAGCGGAAACGCCATAAGATCGCAACCCACAAACGCAAAAAACGTTTGCGGAAGCAGCGTCATAAGAAGAAGAACCGTTAGTTGCTTCTCCTCTCGCCTGCCGTTTGACATTCAAGCGGCAGGGGAAAGGATCTGTGGAGATTAAAAAAATGAGTTTGGTGAGTGAAGAGTGTTGAATCGTGAGATGACGTTTCACGCTGAACCCGATGTTCTCGAACAGCGGAGAGTTCATCCTCTCCCGCGGGAGAGAGAGGGAGAGGCGGAAGAGAAACAGCGTTCATGCACAGCAGAACGATGAAATTCTTTTTTAATTAATCCTATAACTCGTTATTAACCGGAGGTTGTTATGGCACAGGAAAGTGACGGCATGGCGAAAGGACTTATCGCCGGGTTCATCGCAGGCAGCATCGTTGGCGCAGCCATTGCGCTGCTCTATGCTCCAAAAGCGGGAAAAGAACTGCGCGCCGATATCAAAGAAAAAGCAGGTGATCTCATGGACGATGCCCAGGAATATATGGCGCGTGCGAAATCGACGGCTGTTGATATTATTAATGAAGGAAAACAAAAAGCCAGTTCCCTGGTGGATGATGCCCGTCGTAAAGCAGACTCCATTATGGGCGATGCAGATCGCGTGATGAATCATGCACGCACAAAGAACGAGGGCGGGAAAAACGCCTGATCGCGCAATAAAATCCAAATCACACTATTCATCAAATCCATAAGAGGGAAACTCGAGTGGAAACATTAATCCAAGTTTCGAAAATACTGGCGTTGTTCAGTGCTTCCGCATTGTGCATCTATCTTATTGTTGTTCTCACTCGCTTCAATACATTTCTGCAAATCCTGCAGGGTGAACTTGTCGATTTGAATAAAAACCTGAAACCCATCCTGGAAAATCTTAATGCGATGACCGATAAACTGCGGCAGATCGCGTCCAAGGTGGATGAGCAGGTCAATATGGTGCACGGAGTGTTTGCTGCGTTCAAGCGCATATCGGAAAACGTGACTCGTTTTGAAGAGCGTTTTCAACAACTGTTGGAAGAACCGCTCATGCGCGTCAGTGCATTGTTCGGCAACGTCTTCAACCGCGTTGTCTCCATGTTCGGGCGCAGCTCGCAGGATATCTTCTGATTTGTTCCTGAAAATATAAATTTATGCCGACGACGGATGCCCGCCCGGCTTTGCCCGGCTGTCAGTGGACAGCTGATCTTTCGGCACAAGCCGGACCTGCCTACGCAGCGGACCGCTGACGTTGCAATTTAATGCATAGGAGAAACCATCGTGTCAAAAACAACAGGTAAAGAATATTCCATAGAAAAAATTCGAAACATTGCATTTATCGGTCACGGAGGATCGGGAAAAACGACGTTGACCGAGTCGTTTATGTATGTTTCAGGAGCCGCCGCACGCATGGGACGCGTGGAAGACGGTTCGACCATTTCCGATTATCATGCGGATGAAATTGAACGCAAAATTTCCATCAATGCTGCCGTCCTCCATACCGATTGGCAGGGGACAAAGATTAACATTATCGATACGCCGGGGTATTCTGATTTTACCGGTGAAGTGATCAGCTCGCTGCGGGTTGTCGATCTCGCGGTGGTGCTCGTGAAAGCAGTCGAAGGAGTGGAAGTCGGCACTGAAATAGTCTGGAACTATACAAAAACACAGAACCTGCCGGCCATGCTGGTCGTGAACAAAGTGGATGCCGAGAACGCCGATTTCGATCGGGCAGTGGCCACCGCAAAAGAACGATTCGGGAATGACGTGGTCCTGGTGCAGTTTCCGTTGAATCAGGGACTCTCATTCGATTCCGTGGTCGATGTGCTGAAAATGAAGCTCCTGAAATTCAACCGGGAAGGGAACGGGAAATTCATAGAACTGGATATTCCGGGCGACTTGCAGCAGAAAGCAGAACAGCTCCATGAGGAACTGATTGAGAAAATCGCAGAGACGGATGAAACGCTGATGAACAAGTTCTTCGAGGAAGGAACATTGAAGGATGCTGATCTCGAAAATGGCTTCCGTATTGCGCTGCTAAACCGGAAAATATTCCCCATGTATTGTACCGCCGCAACATTCGGCATCGGCATCGGGCCGGTCATGAGCTTTATCGAGACCTATGGACCTTCGCCAAAATACCGGGGTTCGGTGAAGGCAACAAACACGACAGAGAATAAAGAAGTGGAAGTTGAGCCGAATCCCTCGAAGGAACCGTCGCTCTTTGTCTTTAAGACCGTATCGGAAGAACACGTCGGCGAACTGTCGTACTTCCGCGTCTACTCGGGCACGATTGCCCCCGGTCAGGACCTGTTGAACCAATCGAACGGAAAAGGCGAACGGCTCGGACAGCTGTTTGTCATGAACGGTAAAGAGCGTCAGGAGATTGCAAAATTGACGGCGGGCGATATCGGTGCGGTGGTGAAATTGAAGGATACGCATACCAATAACACACTGAGCAGCCGCGTATTTCCTGTTCTCTATACGCCGATTGCGTTCCCCGATCCGGTGATCCGCATGGCGATTCATTCCAAAGTCAAAGGGGATGAAGACCGCATGGCGAACGGGCTGCATTCATTGCACGAGGAAGATCCGACGTTTGTCGTATCGGTTGACGGTAAATTGAGCCAGACGATTATTGCCGGGCAGGGTGAACTGCATCTCCTGATCGTGACAAAACGGTTGAAGCTCAAGTACGGTGTTGAGGTCGATCTCACCGAACCGAAGATTCCGTATAAAGAAGCGATTCGTTCGGTGGCGGCAGATGTGGAATATAAGCACAAAAAGCAGACCGGCGGCCGCGGGCAGTACGGCCACGTCCACATCAAAGTCGAACCCAGGCCGCGCGGCGCAGGGTTTGAATTTGAAGATGCGCTGGTCGGCGGCGTGGTGCCGGGGCGGTTTGTTCCGGCGGTGGAAAAAGGCGTTATCGAAACCATGCTGCGCGGGGTGCTTGCCGGTTATGAGGTCGTGGACGTGAAGGTCACGATTTTCGACGGTTCATACCATGCCGTGGATTCCGACGAACATTCGTTCAAGATCGCGGGCGCCATGGCATTTCGAAAAGGGATCATGGAAGCGAAACCGGTGCTCCTCGAACCGATCAATATTATCGAAGTGACGGTGCCGGAAGAATATATGGGCGACGTTATGGGCGATCTATTCGGAAGGCGTGGAAAAATTCAGGGCATGGAAGGCGAAGGTCATTTCCAGATTATTAAAGCAACCGTCCCGATGTCCGAAATTCACAAGTATTCCACCATCCTGCGTTCCATGACACAGGGCCGTGGTGTGTATAAAACAAAATTCTCACATTACGATGAGATGCCTCGCGAGCAGGCCGAAAAAGTCATTGAAGCCTCCGCGAAGAATAAGAAGGAAGAAGAAGAATAAAACTATTTATAACCTTCGGAAGGCTCCGGAGATTTTACATTGGAATCTTCCGAAAATTGATTATGACAGCGTCCCGATAGGAAATCCTACCGGGACGTTTTGTTTCTCAAGGTTCGAACTTATTTCAGCATGAGAAGTTTTGAGGTATACCTGCCTTTGGGAGTGCTGAGGATTGCGAAATAAATTCCTGACGCTACGATAGTATTATTGTTGGAAATCCCGCGCCATGTCAGCTGTTCATTATGTCGATCGTCCAGTCTGCTGACATCAAATGAATAGATCAATTGCCCGAGGGTATTATAAATCCTCAATGTCACTTCCTGATTCGTAACCCCTTTGGGCAGCCGTACCTGTAATGTTGTTTGAGAATTGAACGGATTGGGATAAACCCGTACAAGAGATTCAGAGGTGCTGTCTTTCCGGGTCTCCGTTTTTATTCCCGTGGTTCCGGCGCCAGGCGTATTTCCAGGACTTCCACTGACGCATGTGGTGCACATTCTCAGGGAGTCATTTGGTTCAAGAGCGAGAAATGCGGTGTAATTCGAAAGAACCCGATTCTTTAAACTCACGTCGATAATTTGTGTGATGATATCATTTGATGTGCCCTGTAATGCCAGCGTTTTTAAATATTGTCCCGCCCATATCTGCATGGCGACCGAATCGACTTCATACGCATCGCTCGCAGAAATAGTCAATCTGCGGGAAAATAACGTATCACGGTAATTCCCTGCCGCTTCAATAATTATCGGGAAACTGCCGCTGAATTTCCCGATCTGGATAATGGGTTGATCTAAACTGACAGATTGTAATGAGGCGAGACCGGGAGTCAGACGGGCATAGCAGAATCCGCCGCTCAACGTGGTGTAGAGGTCGAATGTTGTTATGCTTCCATGAAGCCATTGAAGTGTCTTGGTCGCCGCCGCATACAGTGTTGAGGATATGCGGGTATTGCTCCCTTTCGTCAGTCGCGCCAGATTTTCATAGAAGTATTGGTTCCCGTAATAACTTTGACCATTGATATAAAAGTACCGCGTATTTGTGTTATTAAAATCTGTCACGTGGATGGGAATGGGATCGCTCATCAATTTTGTCAGGTCCGAGAGAAGCGGATTGGCCACCTGGTAATCTCCTAATTGATCTGTATTGGAGACAAGCCAGATGACTCCCTCGTTTCCATGATGTTGAATGAAGTCTATTCCGTTTGCCAACAGCGGCGGAAGGTTGCTGTAACTCGAAAGCGGCCGGCTGCCCGCAAGATCAAATGCACTCTGAATACCGGCGGAATCCCCGGGAAACCAATGCTCTGAAACCCGGCGGATATTTAATTGAGAGAATATCAGGTTCAGAGAATCATCCGATGTGAAATTTTCGCGCAGTACGGATTTTATGGCCGAGAGCACCTCTGAAGAAGTCGTCGTACTTTTTGTCGGGTCAAAATCGAAAAGCAAAGCAACTTTCCGCCCCGATTGCAGGTGGAACGCTTTGGAGGGGATCAGTGCGATCTGGTAAATGCCGCCGTTCCCTTGTGCATACCGTTGAACAAAAACACCGTTTTGAAGTACGATTTGATTGGCAATGCTGAGCGATGATTGAACTGCAGCGGATGAGAGGGCGAATTCAATGTATTCTTTTCCCGCTGTGTCTCTTTGAGCTTTTCCAGCAAACTCCGGCAGTTCGAGTATCCAGGGATTATTCCAGAGACCATCAGGCCAAAATTGTACGGTAAATAGAGGCACAGGATTCTTTGAAGCGCGAATGATATGAGTCGGTAATGGAGAGACGGTCGATTTTATTGTCCAGTCACTGGTGGTCAGATATGATATTTTTACTTTTCGCGTGCTCGCTCCTGCCATCGGATAAACACGAAGCTGATAATAATTCGACGACGTTTGATAAAGGATGGCGGGATCGCGGCGGCGTTTGACAATACTTTCGTATATCGTTGAAGCGGTCCAGCGGTCGAGGATTAATGCTTTGGATATCGTCGTACTGTCAATCCACAGCCAGAGATCGGTAATAACAGCGCCGTCAGGAAGCGCAAAATTTAATTGAACTTCGATACTATCGCTGTTTGTGAAATTTAAACCGCGCGCGGAGAATGTAAGAGTCAGTTCGTTTTCTGTGCACATCCCTTTGGGATGGATTGAAAATACTGCCTGTTCAATGGTCCCCTGTCCCGATCTCCAGGTTTCCTGCGGATGCTGGACTTGCAGATATGAATACTGCGCGTAAAGAAAAATTGGAAGTGAAAGAAGTATAATGGTATGTTTTATGATAGAGATCATAGTATCCCCCGGGATTAGATTTGACTTGTCTGGCAACTGATTGGTAGGGAAGTCGCTGGAAAGTTATAAAATGGTTTTGAGAATGTCAAATCAAGCGGATTGAATACTTCGGTTACCGGGTTTCGTGCGATGATCGAACCAGTATTAGTTGAGCGGGGGCGGATTATTTCTTTTGAATGATGGTGTATGATTCACTGCCGCGAGGAGTGAATTTTATTGCTCCTTATTAACGGAGAGGCTCCGCTTCAAAGATGTGATGGGTAAATATTGGCGGCGAACTTGGCGGCGGTCAGGTTGAGGTTTTTGATTCCGGTTTTACGTTGAGGATTGAATGGACTTTTTCGAGAAGGAAATCGAGTGTGAAACCCTTTGAGATATAATCGATTGCAGCACCCATCTTCCATTCCCGGTCTGTCTGGGCTTCCTGGGTCATCATAATAATGGGGATGTTGGAGGTTCCCGGATATTCCTTCAGCACTTCGAGCATGAGAAAGCCGTTTAAATTTTTCATGACGACATCGCTGATGATCAAATCAGGACGATGCTGCTTCGCCAGCTCGAGGCCTCCAAATCCGTCCTCGGCCTCGAAGACTTCATACCCGCCTTTCATTCGCAGAGCAGCAGAGATGGATTTACGCACCGATTCGTCGTCGTCAACAACCAGAATTATTTTTCCCATACATGATATCTCCGTTCGGTTTTGTTGATAACCTAACAAGTTTCTTTCTTAAATACAAGGTTAAACGCTCGGGTAGTTCCTCATTTTAACGTGACTGACGAGCGATGTCAGGAATTACTTCCTGACATCTCATAGGATCGGTTATTCCCGAAAATCGGGACTGACCGCACGAAACTAAGACACTACCAACACCCGCCGTCATTTTCCCCTCTCCTCTTTTTTCAGTATCTTAAGTGTACGTATGGCAAAAAGAGCAACCAGGACGAACGAAACCGTTCCGCACGTTTCCCGAAAACCGTCCGACATCATTATCCGGGGAGCAAGGGTCCATAATCTCAAGAATCTGAACCTCACGCTTCCGCGCAACAAACTCATCGTGTTCACCGGCGTCAGCGGATCCGGGAAATCGAGCCTTGCGTTCGATACGATTTATGCCGAAGGCCAGCGCCGGTACGTGGAAAGCCTCTCGTCGTACGCCCGCCAGTTCCTCGAACGTATGGAAAAACCTGATGTCGATCAGATTCAGGGAATGAGTCCGGCGATTGCCATCGAACAGAAAACGACTTCGCGCAACCCCCGTTCGACGGTCGCCACCACAACGGAAATTTATGATTACCTCCGGCTGCTCTTCGGACGCATCGGCCGGACGTACTGCAGGGTCTGCGGAAAACTCGTGACCAGGGAAACCGTGACCACGGTCGTGGACCGGATCCAACAGGAGCCGGAAGGATCAAAAGTGTATCTCATGTTCCCGATGCATGAACATGCCGGACGGAGCATGAAGGATGAACTGGATGTCCTGAAGCAGCGCGGTTTCTTCCGGCTGGTCGTCGATGATGAACTGATCGATCTCAACGAACAGGAATTCAAATCGAAATCAAAAAAGAAAATTCATGTGCTCGTGGACCGTCTGATCGTACGACAAAACGAAAAAGAAAACCTGACGCGGCTGGCGGACTCCATTCAAACGGCATTCGAAGAAGGTTCCGGGTACGCGCACGTCTATCTCCTGGAGAAGAAACAGCTGCTTCGTTTTTCCACGCACTTCGAATGTCTGGAAGACGGTATGCAATATGAAGATCCCGAGCCAAGGCTTTTTTCATTTAATAATCCGGTGGGGGCGTGTCCGGCATGCCAGGGCTTTGGCAGAATCATCGGCATTGATATGGACCTGGTCGTGCCCGACCCCGGAAAGTCCATTCGTCAGGGGGCCATCCTCCCCTGGACCACTCCACGGTGGAAGGAGCATCTTGCCGATCTGCTCCGCATTGCAAAGGAAGCGCATGTCCCGGTGGATATTCCGTTTCAAGAGCTGACGAAAGATCAGCTGTCGGTCGTGATGAACGGCTGGAAAGGGTTCGACGGTATTCATAAATATTTTAAATACCTCGAACGGAAATCTTATAAAATGCATTACCGTGTACTGCTCAGCCGGTACCGCGGGTATACCACCTGCGACGAATGCGGCGGTTCGCGGCTGCGTAAAGAAGTGCTCAATGTCCGTGTCGGCGGGAAAAACATCCGCGATGTGGTGCAGATGACCATTGAAGAAGCGAGCGAGTTTTTCCGGGATATTGTGCTCCTGCCTCACGAGGAAGTGATCGCCAAACGCATACTCGAAGAAATCCGTAAACGTCTCCGGTTTCTGGATGGCATAGGACTCGGCTATATTACACTCGACCGCCTGTCCATGACGCTCTCCGGAGGCGAATCCCAACGAATTAATCTTGCAACATCGCTCGGCTCTTCTCGCATGGAGTCGCTCTATGTGCTCGATGCGCCGCCCATCGGACTCCATCCACACGCCAACGGGCGGCTGATTGCCCTTCTGAAATCTCTGCGCGATATTGGCAACACCGTGCTGGTCGTGGAACACGACGAGGAGATGATGAAGGAAGCCGATATGATTGTCGATATCGGGCCGCGGGCCGGCGAGCATGGCGGTGAGCTCGTCTTTCAGGGAACCATGGAGGAGCTGCTTCAGCACCCGGCATCTCTGACCGCGAAATACCTGAACGGAACCCTGAGCATTCCCACGCCCCGCACCAGAAGAGCGGATAATGAACAATCGCTCTTTATTCATCGCGCTTCGGAAAACAACCTCAAGAATATTGATGTTCGAATTCCTTTGAACATGTTTACCTGTATTACCGGAGTGAGCGGTTCGGGGAAAAGCACGCTCGTGCACGAGGTGTTGTATGCCGGAATCATGAAGCGAAAAGGCGGCTACGACGGCACGGCAGGGAAATGCAAGTCGATCGACGGAATTGATTATATCAACCGTGTCGAATTAGTCGATCAGTCGCCCATCGGCAGAAGCCCGCGCTCGAATCCGATCACGTATATTAAAATATTCGATCTCATCCGCGACCTGCTTTCCCGTACTCCGGCCGCAAAGACGCATGGGTATGGACCGGGGCACTTTTCCTTTAATGTGCCGGGCGGCAGGTGCGAGGTATGCGAAGGGGATGGTTTGCAGCGAATCGAGATGCAGTTTCTGGCGGATATATTTCTCCCGTGCGAATCGTGCAAGGGAAAACGGTTTAAACAGGAAGTGCTGGAAATCCGCTACCGCGGTAAAAATGTGGATGATATATTGAATATGACGGTAACGGAGGCCATGGAGTTTTTCTCTTTTTCGCCGGAGAGCAGGCGCATTGCAAAACGTCTGAAGGTGCTGGACGATGTCGGGCTCGGCTATTTGCGGCTGGGGCAGCCGGCAACGACTCTGTCGGGCGGTGAAGCGCAGCGCATAAAACTTGCTCATCATCTTGCGACCACCGACCAGGAAGGCAAGGCGCTTTTTATTTTCGACGAGCCGACCACGGGACTGCATTTCGATGATATCGCAAAATTGCTGAACTGTTTTCATGCCCTCGTCGAAGCGGGACATTCCATTATTGTGATCGAGCATAATATGGATGTCGTGAAATGCGCCGACTTTGTCATCGATCTGGGCCCGGAGGCAGGTAAACGGGGCGGAGAAATTGTGGCGACCGGCACACCTGAAGAAATCGCACGAAATCCGCGTTCCAGCACCGGTACATTTCTGAAAAGACACCTCTAAAGATTATCTTGTAATACTGCAGAGTCTAATCTCCCCGACTATCACTATGTTGAAAAACTATTTAGGACGTCATTGCGATCCCGACGGAGTCGGGAGAAGCAATCTCGTTTTAAACTCGTATTCTAATCTGAGATTGCAACGCTTCACTTGCAATGACCAACCAACACGGCTTTTCCAGCATCATGCTAGACATAGTTCGCCTCACTACCACCTGTCATTTTTCCCCTTGTCATTCCCCAATGTTTCTGTGGGGTATCTTATTAAAGCTAGAGTAAGATTCCCACTAGAAACGTGTAGGAATGACAAAGCTCTTGTTTTCCAATGTTCCCAAACTCCCCGCCATAAAGATTGGTGGGCAAGCGTTTGAGTGTATAATAACAATATCTCATCATCTCAACTGCTCAACGGCTCATTGGCTCCACTACTCATCTGCTCATCTGCTCAACAACTTATTGACAATGACTCTAATCAGAACTACATTACCATCAGATAGCAGCGGTTACGTGGAGGTACTGGGCATCTAAACTTTTCTCCAACTTTAAGAGAGGTTGTCTCGACTTGGATCCAAAGGAACCAAGCGGATTCCTTACTATTTTGCTTGAATTGTGGCAATGGGTCTGTTTCAACTATATTAAAGAAATGTATGATCTGCGATCAGGAAACTAACCCAGAACTTCTGGCACTTCTAGCATCTCTAGGTGGCACCTAGCCAGCGGCTCCCCGCAAACAACGCGGGATTTCCGGTCGTTCTCAAACTCCGTTTGGGAACGTGAATGTTTCGAAGCTCAGCTTCGAGTGATGATTATTCCATTTTTATGGAGCCAGAGCTTCACATAAGTGCTCCCTAGCCCCGCCCAAAAGATGGCGGGTAAAAGAGCTTGGGAGCAAAGAATAAAATAAAAAGGAGAATGAAGATGGCTTATTTACAATGGTCCGATAATCTCAGTGTTCATATAAAGGAAATCGATGACCAGCATAAAGTGTTGATTGGCATGATTAATACTTTGCATGATGCTTTTCTTTCAAAGAAGGGGACTGAGGTGCACAGAGAAATAATTAATGGGATGGTAAATTATACCAATACTCATTTTACAACAGAAGAAACGTATATGAAGAAATTCAAATATGCGGGTTATCAATCACATAAAATGGAGCACGATCTATTCGTGCTCAAAGCGCTTGAATTAAAAGGGCGGATGGATAAATCTGGTTTCGTTTTTACATTGGAGATATTGAATTTTCTCAAGGAATGGCTGCAGAATCACATACTGGTAACCGATAAGAAGTATTCAAAACATTTCAATGCGAACGGTCTTTATTAAACAAAGAATGAGATTTTCTATAAATTTATTATGCGCCCTAATCAGGCACTCTCCTTTTACTTAAAATATTATTTATAAATCGATCGATGGATAGAATCTTATGAATGCAGCCTGGCACGTTAAGCATCCAATGCCTCCAAAAGCAACGACTGAACAGCGTATCAAATGGCACATTGCTCATGCAAAACACTGTTCTTGCCGTCCGATTCCTCCAAAGCTTAAAGCAGAAATTAATGCATTCTATAAAATCTCAAAGAAGAAATAATATTAAAAGTGCTGCCTAGCCGGCACTCCCGCCTAAAAGTCCTGCCTGCCGGCTTGTCCGCTGAAGCACGAAGTGCGTAGGCGGAAGTGCGTTCGGCCTGTCCGCCGAATCCCGTTTTGCGGGGCGGAAGGCGAGCACTCAGTCAGGTGGCGAGTAAAAGAGCTTGGGAGCAAGGAAAAATAAAATTGTAGTTTGCCCCGAGTTTCAACTCGGGGCAATAAACAATAAAAAGGAGCCGGGGCTTTAGCCCTCATATTCATATGTCATTTATTCGTGTATGGGTGTATAGTATGGTCGACGAAGAACCGTCAGATGCTGCTGGTCTCCGATATTCGCGAGAAACTTTTGAGTCATATAAAATCGAATGCAAAACAAAAAGAAATCATATTGACCTCATTAAATGGGTGCCAGGATCATATCCATGCTCTCATTCTTTTGAAAGCCGATCAGACAATATCAAAAGTGGTTCAACTCTTAAAGGGTGAATCGTCTCATTGGTTGAATAGTGAGAAATTACTTCCAGATTATTTTGAATGGCAAAACGATTATTATGCCGTATCTGTCAATGAGTACGGAGTTGAGCAGGTGAAACGCTATATTTCCAATCAGGAGGAACCTCATCGAATCAAATCGTTTAGCGAGGAATGCACAGAATTATTTAGGGAGAATTCCTTGAAAGATGAGGGTTAAAACCCATAAATGTTGCGAATCACGTCCCCGACATGAATGTCGGGGCAAAATGAATGTCGGGGCAAAATGAATGTCGGGGCAAAATGAATGTAGGGGCAAAACGAATGTCGGGACAAAACGAATGTCGGGCTAAGCTCATTGTTTTATTATATGAATATTGGCGTCAAATATAAAAAGGTCTGGATATTTGTCCGCAGAAATAATCTTCAAACGGGAGTTATTTGTTACCAAATAAATTAAACTATAAAATCAAATCTCAGCTTCGAGTGATGAATATTTTGTTTTTATGGAAGCAGAGCTTCCACATAACCTGCTCCCAAGCCCCGCCCAAAAGATGGCGGGTAAATGAGCTTGGGACCAAGGAAATTGTTGCATGAAGAATAAATTATGTACATTGAACAATCACCTTCGGAGATTAAAAACCGGGCATACCCTTGTTACTACTGATCTCATTCCGATCAGGTAAAATCAATTGTTGAACAAACAATAAGGAGCTATGCCATGCGTACGAATCAGAGGGGAGATTATATTATCAAAGTAAGAGTTGAAATCCTTCTTCTCATCATTACCGTTCTATCCTTTTGCAGCTGCAAGAATAATTCCACAGAACCATTGCCGGTAGAAAATTCATCCTATATGTCTTTGAATGCAGGAGATGTACGTCAACTGGTAAATCCTGCCGATAGTGCAACAGTTCTCATGAAAGTCACCGGTGGTTTATATCGAAAGGATGGTATACCGGTTTATGCAATGGAATGGACAACCGGGGTCCTAAAACCAGATACTC
>RPQN01000059.1 GCA_003819715.1 Ignavibacteriota bacterium
CGGTGCCCACCTTCACCAACCTGATCGACGCGGAATTGTCGAGCTGGGCAAAGTTCCGCCGCGGACTGCGCAAAGAAGACCAGGAAGTGTTCGATGAAATATTCCGCGCGGCAAAGCTGCACCTGGCGGAAAATTTTTATGCCATGCGTGCGGTACCGTTTGAAAGCATGATGATGTCCATTCTGATAGAGCAGCAGAAAACGATCAGGAGATTAGAAGAGAGAATTAAGAAGATGAGAGATTGAGAGGTTGAAGAGATAAACCATTGAGCCATTGAGCCATTGAGCAGATGAGCAGATGAGTATCTGCAGCGTATGTATACCTCAATGCCGTTCTCGGCGACGTCTGCCATATATTATTTCCCCATGGAAAATACATGCGTTATAAAATATTTTTGATAGTGTTCCGTCAGATGCTCCATTACGTGATCGCCGCTCTGAACAACGAATAATATGAATGCTCTTCTGCCAACGGCTGTCAGCAGCCACACCGCCATCTCCGCATGGCTGTTCGACGTCTATCCCTCTGACCATGGCGTCACGCTGTGGTTCATTGATCAGCGCGGGAACCGTCTGCGGGTCCACCGGAAATTCACGCCGTATTTTTTTCTTCATCTCAACGCATCCGACGCCAGGCGCGCGGCGGCGCTGGGCGCCCGGTGTCCGGTTCCCGTCTCGTTCACGCCGACCACGCGCACCGAGATTTACTCCGGCGATTCGATCGACGTCCTGCAGGTCTTCGTGCAGAACCCGATACAGTTCCGGGAAGCGGTCTGGTATTATGAAAAGTTCTTTCCCCATTTTGCGTTCTTTAATTCCGACGTATCGGTGGAACAGCAGTTTTTGTATGAGACACAGTTATTCCCGCTGGCCCTGGGCGAGTATGAAGTCAGCGGCGGCGAACTTCTTTCCTGGCATCTGAACGACGACCGCGAAGCGCCGGAATACGAACTGCCGCCGTTTTCCATGATGCAGATCCGCAACAGCAACGATTTCGTTCCGCCGAAGTATCAAAAATTCCTGCAGCTCGAAATCAGCTACGACGGCCGCACGTACGCGCTGGAGCAGGATTCTCCGAAAGAACTGCTCGAAGCGTTCAACTGGCATCTCTACCGCTGCGATCCCGACATCATCGTCACCGATTACGGCGACGCGGTCCTTCTGCCGAAGCTATTTGCCCTTTCCAAGCAATGCAATGTCCCGCTGCTGCTCAACCGGGATGCAGGCACGAAGTTCAACACGACGAAAGAATCCAGTTTCTTTCAGTACGGCAAGATCGTTCACAAGGACGGTGCCTTCACGCTCGCCGGCCGCTGGCATGTGGATGCGTACAATTCCTTTACGGTGGCGGAGGCGGACCTGGACGGCCTGTTCGAAATGACCCGCATCACGCAGATGTGCGGACAGCGGCAGGGGCGCGCAAGCATCGGCACGTCGATGTCGTCCATGCAGCTTTCATGGGCATACCGGAACAACGTTCTCATTCCGTCGAAGAAGCGTGAACCGGAAGAATTCAAATCCGCCGCAACCCTCCTGCTCGCCGACCGGGGCGGGCTCATTTTCAATCCGCCGCTGGGCTACCATGAAGATGTTGCCGAACTCGATTTCGTGTCGATGTATCCGAGCATCATGGTCAATAACAACGTTTCGCCGGAGACCGTCAACTGCCGCTGCTGCAAGAACGAGGCGGTACCGGAACTCGGCTACACGATCTGTGAAAAACGGAAAGGAGTGGTGCCGGAAACACTGCGCGCCGTCGTTGCAAACCGCGCGTATTACAAGCGGAAGAAAAAAGAATACAAGGGGAACAATGAAACACTCTTCAAGCGGTACGACTGCCGGCAAAGCGCCCTCAAGTGGATGCTCGTGAGCTGCTTCGGGTACCTCGGATATAAAAACGCGCGGTTCGGGCGCATCGAAGCGCATGAATCGATCAATGCATTTTCGCGCGACATCATTCTCACGGCAAAAGAAATTGCCGAGAGCCGCGGCTACCGGCTGCTTCATGGAATTATCGACTGCGTCTGGCTGAAAAAACCCGGCGCGACGCAGCAGGACTATGAAGAACTCGCCCGCGAAATTTCCACGCGGGTCGGCATCGATATTTCGCTGGAAGGCATCTATCGCTGGATTCTCTTCCCCGCCTCCAAAACAGATCCGATGATTACCACCGCGAATCATTACGTCGGGTGGTACAAGAACGGCGAAAGCAAAATGCGCGGCATCGAGGCCCGGCGCCGCGATACGCCGGCGTTCATCAAGAACATGCAGAAGGCAATGCTGGAGAAAATGTCGTCCGCCAGGAACGTTGAAGAACTTTCGGCATTGCTCCCGGAAGTGCTGGAAGTTGCCGGGGGGTTTATCGCCCTTCTCCAAAGCGGACGCGCAAACCCGATGGAATTGATTCTGAAACGCCATATCTCGCACGAAGCGGATGAATATGTCAACAACAGCATCAGTGCGGTTGTTTCAAAGATGGTGGAAGCCATGGGCGTACATCTGTCGGCGGGGGAATCGATCGAATTTATCATTATTGACCAGTCCGGAAAGAAAAAACCGGAAAAAGCCAAGCCCGTTGCGCTGTATGCGTTCGAAGACGGCTACGACATCGAACAATATACCGAGCTCGCACTGCGGGCCGTAGAAACACTCCTCCTTCCGCTGGGATACGACAAGGACCGGCTGAAAATACATTTCCATATCGGCAAACCAAAGCGGAAAAAATTGCCTGCCGCACCAGCGTTGCAAAATCTGCCGCTGTTTTCTCTGACTCAAAAATAGATTGCGCCTGCTCTTTCTCCTGGTGACTAATCCTCAGGCTGAACGGCCATCGAATTTCTGCACTGGCAACTATTTATAAATATTTCGTACATTATATACATTAATAACGCCGTGTTTCACGCAGGAACGGACTCCCTTTCACCAACCCCATCACCGATGAAACTATAATTATCGCATAACGAAAAATTCATTCTTGACCATTTCATTATGAGGATAATTATATGCTTCCCACTATTTGCGTGTCCGGACTGGGATATTCGTTCCCGGATGGATACACGCTCTTTCAGAATATCAGCTTTACCATGACCGGCGGCAAAACAGGTTTGGTCGGTGCGAACGGTTGCGGCAAAACGACTCTCCTGAAGATCATCAGGAAGGAATGCTCTCCGACGGAAGGATCTCTCCGTACAAACGGAAATTTTGCAGTCCTCGAACAGGAACAATCCGGCTATTCCGCGCTCACACTTTCAGAAGTGCTGGAGGCCGATAAAAAAATTGCCGCACTCCATGCGATCGCAGAAGGGAAAGGAAGCGAAACCGATTTCGTCCTGATCGGCGATGACTGGGACACCGAAGAACGCATCCATCGTATTCTCTATGCATCCGGATTGGACCACATTCCTCTGGACCGCCGCTTCCGACACCTGAGCGGCGGGGAGGCGAGCCGGCTGTTATTTGCAAAATGCCTGCTGCAACATCCGGATCTCATCATGCTGGATGAGCCGACGAACCACCTTGACGGAAAAAACAGAAGGTTGTTGTATGAGATGGTCCGGGAATATAAAAACGGTCTTCTGGTGGTCAGCCATGACCGGCAATTGCTCCGGCTGATGGATACGATCATAGAACTCACGCCGTCTGCCGCTCACCTGTACGGCGGGAATTACGATTTCTATGTCCGGCAAAAAGCAACCGAGCGCAATGCTCTGGAGCAGCAGATCCTGACCGCGGAATTAGAACTGAAAAAAGAACAGCGCGCTGCTGCCGATGCCGCAGCCTCCCGAAAGAAAATGAACACACGGGCGGAAAAGAATTCCGCGAAGGGCGGCATCCCTAAAATTTTACTCAACCGGAGAAGAGGAAAGGGAGAACAGTCGCTGGCACGCATGAATGCGGTCCACGAAAAGAAACTCAACCGGCTGCAACACCGTGTTGATGAATTAAAAGACGGCCTGACCGTTCTGAACAATCTCAAAATTGATTTACGAACAGAGCCGGCGTATAACGGAAAAATCCTTCTCAAAGCGGATGGAATTAACTTTGGATATAACGGAACACTGTTGTGGCGGCAGAATATAGATTTCACATTGCATACACGGGTACGAATCTCTCTCGCAGGAGACAATGGATCCGGCAAAACAACACTTGCTCATCTTTTGACTGGACAAATTCAACCGGTTTGCGGGACCATTCTCCGCAACGATATCCGTATCGGCAGCATCGACCAGAAATATGAAATCATCGATCCTGGTATCACGATCCTGGATAACCTCCGGCGATTTGCTCCATCAGAGATGCTTGAACACGAACTGCGCATCCGGTTAGGCAGGTTCCTTTTCTACAAAGAGGAAGTGTTCAAACAGGCAAAAGATCTGAGTGGCGGCGAGAAATGCAGACTTTCCATGGCATGTCTGCTCGCTGTTTCAAACGAACCGGATCTTCTTATCCTTGACGAACCGACAAATAATCTCGACCTCGCCGGCATCGAGCAAATGCAAAGCGCCCTGCAGCAATACACCGGAGCATTGTTTGTTATCTCGCATGATCAGGATTTTCTCGAAAGCATCGGCATCGACTCCGTTTTGGACTTAAATAGATATAAAAACATTGATTTTGAACAATAACCCTGACAAGATGCCGCATTTCGACGGAGAGGCGAAGACCGTCTGAACCGTAAAGACTCTCACACTGTTTTTCATGTTTGTGTGAGAAATGCCCTTGCGGGATTGGTAGAGAAGTTGTATCTTCCCATATTCTTTTTTTAAGGGGGAGATTCGTCCTGTGTCTGCAGGACAACATCTATGGGCCAGCTGAAGCTTCAATTGTTGGACGAAAAATTTGCGATCAGCAAAATGGCGCAGTTCGCTGAACTGCCGTCTGTCTTTGCAAAGGGTGAAATGTGTTTCGTGATGCGGACCGATGAAGACCTGACGATTATCAGCCCCGAGTTTATGGCGCCGGATAACGGACAGCAGCAGATCGGATATCGCTGCATTCGAACCATAGGACCGATTCCGTTAGAAACGACCGGCGTTCTGATCGCACTGGTAAAGCCGTTGACCGAAGCAGGGATCAGTGTCTTTGCCGTATCGACGTTCCACTCCGATTACATCTTTTTGATGGAAGAACACCTCGTCAAAGCAACTCAGGCACTCCAGCATGCGGGGCATGAGTTTATTCACGAAGAGTAGCACTCACTTCCGTTATTCAAATTTCAAATCTCAAACAAATTCAAATGTTAAATATTTTCAATACCGTGTGATTGGTTATTGGAAATTTTGAAAATTGACGATGGGAAGTTTCCGGAACCTCATTTCATCCGTCTTTTCAATTCTCCCGTCACATCGGCAAGCGTCAATTCCTGTTGACGGAGCAGTACCAGAAGATGAAAGAGCAGGTCTGCGGATTCTTCGGTGAGCCGTTTTTTATCACCCAGGACCGATGCAAGCGCCACCTCCACTCCTTCTTCTCCGACTTTTTGCGCAATACGCGGAGTTCCTTCTTTGAACAATTTCGACGTGTAGGATCCTTCCGGCATCTGCTGCTGACGCTGACGGATGGTTTCTTCAAGCCGGACCAGGACACTGCCGACATCCATCGTTTCATCTTCGCCGAAACATGTAAACGTATTCGTATGGCAGACCGGACCATGCGGAATGGCTTTCATGAGGAGTGAATCAAGGTCGCAATCCGTTTGCATGGATACATATTCAAGAAAATTGCCGGAGGTTTCCCCTTTCTGCCATAACCGTTTCTTCGTACGGCTCCAGAACGTTATTTTTTTATCGGCGAGTGTTTTTTTCAGCGCTTCGGCATTCATAAAGCCTACCATGAGCACCTGATTCGTTCTCGCATCCTGAATCACCGCGGGTACGAGTCCGCCTAATTTTTCAAAGTTCAAGTTGTCCATGTCTTGCGCACCGGAATATGACTATCGTGAAGAAATGATTTCAGTTCGGAAATCGAAATTTTATTGTAGTGAAAGATACTTGCAGCCAGGACTGCATCTGCATGTCCCAACAGGATGGCATCCCGCAGATGTTCTTTCGTTCCCGCTCCCCCGGATGCAATCAGCGGAACGGAAACGCGGTCTGAAATCGCCTTAAGCAGTTCCACATCGTACCCCGACGTCGTGCCGTCGCGGTCCATCGATGTGACGAGCAGCTCACCGGCGCCGCGCTGAACCGCCTCTTCCGCCCACAGGAGCGCGTCCTTCCCCGTGGCCTCTGTTCCGGCCTTCGTCCACACCGTCCATTGACCGTCGATTTTTTTTACGTCGATTGCAACGACCACGGACTGCGAACCGACCCGCCTGCTTGTTTCTTCGATAAATGACGGGCGTGCCAGCACCGCAGAGTTCAACGAGACTTTATCGGCGCCTGCTTCAAGAGCGCGTCCGGCGTCTTCCACCGTGCTGATGCCGCCGCCGACGGTGAATGGTATTTGAATCGCCTCTGCGACGCGTTCCACCATCCTTAAAAATGTTTTCCGTCCTTCGAGCGTCGCACTGATATCCAGGAAGACCAGTTCATCGGCGCCTTCTTCGGAATACCGCGCGGCCAGCTCCACGGGATCGCCCGCATCACGCAGCTGCAGGAAATTTGTGCCTTTCACCGTTCTGCCGTCTTTGACATCGAGGCACGGGATGATGCGTTTTGTCAGCATATTGCCCCGTTCATTTTCGCAAGTTCTTCGATCGGGAACTTGTTCTCATAGATGGCTTTGCCGACAATGACTCCGGTTAATTCTGCGTGCTGCAGTTTTCTCACATCTTCCAGCGTCGAAATTCCTCCCGATGCGATAATGGAGAGTTTGGGAAATGCGGATTTGAGATTCTTATAAAAATCAACATTCACTCCGCCCAGCATTCCGTCACGCGAAATATCGGTGCAAATGAATATGGTTGCTCCCCGTTTCATAAGATCCAGCACAAAGCCCATCGGTGCACGATGGCTGTCTTCCAGCCAGCCGCTGATGGCAACCGAATCGTCTTTCACATCCATCCCGATCACAATTTTTTCGGGCCCAAACTGTTTTATCCAGTACTCCACGAGCTCCGGTGATTTCGCCGCGACACTGCCGATCACGACACGCGACACCCCGATATCGAGAAGTTTTTTAATATCGTCCGTTGTCCGGATGCCGCCGCCGACCTCCAGCTGTAGCCCGGACACGGCAATGATGGAGGCGATGGAATCCCAGTTGATAATCTTTTTTTCTTTCGCTCCCTGCAGATCGACCACATGGAGAAATGTAAATCCGGCATCCGCATATTGTTTTGCCACATCTGCAGGAGATGCGGAATACACCGTTTTTTGCCGGTAATCACCCTGACGCAGGCGAACGCATTTGCCGTCAATAATATCTATGGCCGGAAGTATCAGCATACGTCGATAAAATTTTTTAAAAGTTTTAATCCGGCGGTACTGGATTTTTCGGGGTGGAACTGAACCCCGTAATAATTCTTCTGCTGGATTGCCGATGTAAATTGCACATCGTACTCGGTTGTTCCAATCGTTGCCTGCACGATCGGCGCATAATATGAATGTACAAAATAAAAATATTCCCCCGTCCTCATTCCGGAAAACAATGGATTGTCGCCGTTCAGACGGACCTGGTTCCATCCCATATGGGGTACTTTGAGCTGCGTATTATTATTGTTGAACCGTTCGTTGGTACCTGAAACGACACCGAGACATCCGGTGGCACGTTCTGTGGTATGGTCAAACAGTAACTGCATCCCCAGACAGATTCCAAGAAAAGGAACGCTCACTTCTTTCAGCCATTCTGTAAGGCCGGCTCGGTTCAACGCATCCATCGCACTGCGTGCCTCTCCGACTCCCGGGAAAATAAGTTTGTCGGCCTGGTTTAGCTTCGTGTAGTCGCTCGAAATAAAATGCGGTACGCTTAACCGGTTGAGGGCATTGCTGACCGAACGAATATTGCCAGCCCCGTAATTAATAATTCCTATCATAAAGTATTCAGCAAACAGTAAACAGTTAACAGTGAACAGTAATCAGTATACAAATTTTCATCGTCTCTTAACTTATCATTCAATCTTAAAATCTCATAATCTCACAAGCTTAAAATCTTCATTCTTCAATCTTAAATCTTCAATCTTTACAGTCTTCCTTTCGTCGAAGGGATGGCGGTCGAACGCTGTTCATCAATCCGTACTGCCTGGAGCAACGATTTTGCCACCGCTTTAAAGATCGCTTCAATTTTGTGGTGATCATTTCTGCCGCTGACGGTGATGTGCAGGTTCGCCCTCATGCCGTCGGCAAATGCCCGGAAAAAATCCTCCACCAATTCCGTGGGAAATTCACCGACCTGTTCACGTTCAAATTTCGCCTCAAACTTGCAGAACGGCCGGCCGCCGAGATCCAGCGCCGCCTGTGCCAGCGATTCATCCATCGGCAGCAGGAATCCGTACCGTTCGATACCCCGTTTATCGCCGAGCGCCTGACGGATCGCATCGCCAAGTGCCAGGCCCGTATCTTCCACACTATGATGTTCATCCACATGAAGATCGCCCTGAACGTCGATGGTCAAATCGATCCCGGAGTGTTTCGAAAGCAATGCGAGCATGTGATCAAAAAATCCGATCCCGGTGTTTATTTTCGAGATACCCGACCCATCCAGAAACACTTCGATGGTAATCCGTGTCTCGCTCGTCGTTCGTTCGACTGCCGCACTGCGGGCTGATCGGGCAATATACCGGCACGCCTCAAGAAAACGTTCGGTCGCAAAATCAGCCTGCGTCGATGCATCGGAGGTCAGCCGGACCGCTTTGCAGCCGATGTTCCGTGCAAGGAGCACATCCGATTCACGATCTCCGAGAACAAACGATCGTAAAAGATTGACGCTGTCGGCCCGGATAAATTCGTCAACCAGTCCGGTCTTCGGTTTCCGGCACGGACATTGTTCATGAGCTCCATGAGGACAGACGAATACCGCCTGAAACTGAATTCCTTCTCCGTTCAGGAGACGCGTTAATTTATCCTGAACCATATCGTAATTTTTTTGGGGATATGCAGCTGTCCCGAGGTTATCCTGGTTCGACACCATCACCAGTGTATATCCGCGGTCCTGGAGAAGACGCAGTCCCTGAATAACTCCGGGAATCAATTCAAGTTTCTCCAATGAGTCGACCTGTTCATCGGGCGGTTCTGCAACGAGAGTTCCGTCGCGGTCCAAAAATACAACGTTCATGCGCCATACTCCTTTATTGCCAGAAGTAACTGTTCATTCTCTTCGCGGGTGCCGACCGTAATGCGTAAACAATTCTTCAGGAGCGGTTCGGTGCTGCGGTTCCGGACAATTATTTCTTTCTTCACTAGTGACGCGTACAGCGCTCCTGCATCGGTACATCGGACGAGGATAAAATTCGCATCGGAGGGAAAAACCTGCGTGATACATGGCAGGGATGCCAGGGCCTGAGAAAGACGTTCCCGCTCGCATACGATTGCATCTATTGATCTGCGCAGTTCGTCTTTCTTGCGAAGCGCCTGTACCGCCGTTCGGCTCGTGAGCGCATTGATATTGTAGGGCGCCTTGACTTTCATCATATACGATTGAATTACAGGATCAGCGATGCAGTACCCGAGCCGAATTCCCGCCAGTCCCCAGGCTTTTGAAAGTGTGCGCATCACGACCAGTTGGGGATGCGTCAGCACCTGTTTCGCCATCGAAGACGATGGCGCAAAATCGATATACGCTTCATCAACAATCACGAGTGGTCCCAGATCGCACATGGCCAGGATGTCGTCCGGCTTCAATAAATTGGCGGTCGGATTATTGGGAGAACAGCAGAAGATCAGTTTCGTCGACTTACTTAGGGTGTTCTTCACCGCATCCATGTCGATTTGGAATTTATCGGTGAGCAGACAAGACCGGACTTCGACATCCTGAATGGATGCGGCAACCCGGTACATTCCATAGGTCGGTTCCAGGAGCACGATCGAATCTTTCCTCGGTTCGCAAAATATCCGCACCAGAAGATCGATCACTTCATCCGAACCCACGCCGACAAACACATGCTCCACCGCGACGCCGTTCATGCCGGCGAGAGCAACTCGAAGTTCGTGTTGAGACGGATCAGGATACCGGTTCAGGGATAATCCCGTTTCAGACATGGTGCTTCCAAAAGAATTCTCGTTGGCATCCAGAAGGATACCGGATAAAAAATCCTGCCGTGCACTGTGGTACGGTTTCAACGCCCGGATATTTGTTCGAACCAGTGATTCAATATTCATAGGAATAACACTTTATTTTAACAGCCGCGAAGTAACGGCACGTGCATGTGCGAGCAGACCCTCAACAGTTGCAAATGTGGTCAACGTGGGCGCCAGGCGTTTCAGGCCGGATTTTGTTATAGATTGAAACGTAACATTTTTTACAAAACTGTCAAGCGAGACACCGCTGGCCCATCGCGCACTGCCGCTGGTCGGCAGCGTGTGGTTTGTTCCGGATGCATAATCTCCGGCCGTGACAGGGGCAAACGAACCCACAAATACCGATCCGGCATTGAGAATCGACGGTACGACAGCGGCTGCATTTTTCATATTCAGAATAAGGTGCTCCGGCGCGTAGTCGTTTGAGAATCTCACGGCGGACTCGATCGATCCGGCCACCAGGATAAAACTCTGTTCCAAAGAAGACTCGACAATTTTATTCCGCGGAAATTCCAATGCCTTTTGAGGTAAAACACGGAGGACTTCCTTTGCCACTTTTTCACTCGTTGTCACCAGCACCGCCTGGGAGTCGGCATCGTGTTCTGCCTGAGATAGCAAATCGTACGCAACCACTTCCGGGTCCGCAGTTTCATCAGCAAGAATCAAGACTTCGGAAGGTCCGGCAGGCAAATCCATTGCCGCGCCGTCAGGATCGTTCGAAACAAATTGTTTTGCCGCAGTCACGAAGCGGTTGCCGGGGCCGAATATTTTGTCGACCTTCGGAAGAGACTCGGTTCCATAAGCCATTGCAGCAATGGCCTGCGCGCCTCCGACGTTGTACACTTCGTTTATTCCAATCCGTACCGCAGCGGCGAGCACAAGCGGATCGACGGATCCGTCAGCCTTCGGCGGTGAACAAAGCACGATACGCGAACAGCCGGCAAGCATCGCAGGGATCCCCAGCATGAGGACTGTTGAGGGAAGCGGTGCCGAACCCGCGGGGACGTACAACCCGACCCGTTCAATCGGGCGGGTTTCTCTCCAGCAGACAATACCGTCGGTCGTCGTGATGCGTCGTGATTTTTGCAGCTGGGATTTATGGAACGTCCGGATATTTTTTATTGCGACGGTGAGTGCATCTTTAAATTCCTGCGTGAGCTGCCGCTGTGCCGCTTCCCAATCCTTTGCCGTGACGCGAAGGGATGACGGTTCTGCGTTATCGAATTTGCGGGTATATTCACGTACCGCCTCATCTCCGCGTTGTTTGACCGCGAGGCATACTTCCTGGACATTTGCGGAATCGGTTCGCCGGGTACTGGGACGGCGAAGCAGCGAAAGCCGTTCTTCCCTGGTCAGTGTATTTTCGGAATAGGACTTCATCGAATAATGGTTTCTATCGGTACGACAATAATATCGCTCGCGCCTGCTTTTTTGAGTTTTTCCATGACATCCCAGAACACATCTTCCGCGACCACCGAGTGAATCGCCACCATGCCGGTTTCTGCAAGCGGTACGACCGTCGGACTTTTCAGACTCGGGATAACACGCTTCAGCCGTGCAACGGAATTCGCGGGGGCATTCATCATGAGGTAGCGTTTTCCGCCTGCTTCCTGTGAGCCCTGAACACGGATCATGAGCCGGTCAATGATGGCGCGTTTTTTCTTATCGCGCATGGACGCGAGATTCGCGACGAGCACCGCCTGTGATTCCAGAACGGTGCAGAAGGTCCGCAACCCGTACATTTTTGCGGTGGTACCGGTTGAGACAATATCACAGATCACATCGGCGACATTCAAGCTGGGAGCCAGTTCGACCGAGCCGCTTAATTCGACGATCTCCGACCGGACTTTATGATCTTTTAAAAATGATTTGAGGATCGTCGGATATGTCGTGCCGATGCGCAGACCGTTGAGGTCGGAAATTTTACGGACGGCGGACCTTTGCGGAACGCTGATCATGAGCTTGCATCCGCCGAACCCCAGCGGTACAAGTTGGTGGACGCGTGCACTCCGTTCCAGGAGGACGTTTTCTCCGATAATACCGAGATCGGCGACTCCATCCTGCACATACTCGGGAATATCATCATCCCGTATCGCCAGCACATCCAGGTCGAAGTTGCTGCACGGGGAGTAGAGGCTTTGTTTTTGAAATTCAAAACTTAATCCGCATGCGCGGAGCAGGGCGACGGAATCCTCGGTGAGGCGACCGTTGCGCTGAATTGCGATTTTCATTCTTCCATTCGTTGCGAGCATACTTTATCCTGATAAAGTGTTCCATCCAAAAAAAAATGATCGTTATTTTGTCGTCCGTTTCAGCATCATGGAATATCCGCCCTTCCCCTTCTTCAGCCACCGTCCGACGCGGGCAATGGTGCGGGTGCTCAAACCGGTTTCCGCTTCGATTTGCGTGTAGGGGATGCCGTCGGCGAGCATTTGCGCTGCTTTCCACCGTTCAACGAATTCTTTGATTTCGTATTCCGTCAGCAGGTCGCGGAAAAAACGCCGGCATTCATCCAGCGAATTCAGCGTGAGGATCGCGTTGTAGAGATCGTCGACTTCTTTGGTGCTTGGTTTTTTCATGCTTTACTCTGATAAAAGATTAGAGAATTTTTTCCAGAGTGTCAAGTATTTTTTTACTTGTCAAAGAAAATCCTTTTCTCTACTTTAGAATTGCATAAATTGGTGAAATTTAAATGATTTCAATTGAAGATATTACGCTGGCATACCGCAACATCAAACCGGTGGTGCATCATACTCCCCTGTTGACCTCCCGCTGGATGAACGAACAATGCGGCAGCCAGGTCTTTTTCAAGGCGGAAAACTTCCAGCGGATCGGCGCGTTCAAGATCCGCGGCGCCTATAATAAGATTCTCTCGCTTTCCCCGGAAGAGAAACGCCGGGGCATTGTTGCACATTCCTCCGGAAACCATGCCCAGGGTGTCGCTCTCGCAGCCAGGCTGCTCTACGTCAAAGCGGTCGTGGTCATGCCGAAAAATTCACCGCACATCAAAGTCGAGGCCACTCAATCCTACGGCGCGGAAGTGGTGTTCTGCGAGGATTCTTCCGACGACCGGGAGCGCGTCGCAGCCGCACTGCAGAAGGAATTCGGATACGCCATGGTGCCTCCCTTCGACGATGATAAAATTATTGCGGGCCAGGGCACCGTGATGGTGGAGGTCGCGGAAGAACTTGATTCGCTGGACTATCTCTTTGTGCCTGTCGGAGGCGGCGGCCTCATCAGCGGATGCGCCGTTGCCGCCCGGCATTATTTCCCCGGGATCAGGATCATCGGCGTGGAGACCGAACCAGCGAACGATGGTCAGCAGTCGTTCCGGAAAAAAGAAATTGTCCGCATTGCACCGCCTGCGACGATTGCCGACGGGATGCGGACGCAGTCCGTGGGCCGGCGTAACTTTGAGATCATCATGAAGTACGTCGACGACATGGTCACCGTCACCGATGCACAGGTCATTGACATGATGCGCTTGTTGATGCAGCGCATGAAAATTATCGTCGAACCCACCGGCGCTGTTGCTCCGGCGGCGGCATTCCGCCATGGGATCAACGGATCCGGCAAGAATATCTGTGCCATCATCAGCGGCGGGAACGTGGAACCATCTCTCCTCAAACAATGGTTATAGATATCGAAAAGTCCGCCATGAGGAGACTTGTTCGTTGGGAAATTGCAAAGACTTTCTTTTTCAAGTCATCGCAAGTGGAGTGAGACAATTTCTTTAATTATTTCTGCTGTATCTATCACTGACAGATGAGATGATACATAATTGATATCTAAAAGATCTTCAGTTAAGAATTGATCATATTTTTCTTCAACTTTATTAGGAATAGTAGATGCAAGTTCTAACGATGATCTTGTCTTTTTTGAAGAAAGGTTTAAAAAATAATCAACAACATCGTCTCTATTTACATTTAATACGTTTAACGCAACACCTTCCATACTTACTTTATAACCATCTGCAATCATGCCAACGGCGAGAGTATTCATTACTTGATCTCCTCGCCAAGGAAAAACAAGTGCTCCACCACTATATTCGATTATACGTCTCTTGTTTAGCTCCATTTGTTTAAAATACGCACGACCCTCTAGAAATAAATCTCGAGCACAGGGATTAAGATAGGGGGGAATAATAGTTGATGAGTATATTGAGAACATTTCCTGTCGTATCTTGTCATGAATTGATTTAATTGCTCCACCAAACTTTGGGGGGCGACCACCTTTACTTGGTTTTAAAATTACAATTTTATGGCCTATTTCAACATCGACTACTTCCCATCGTTTTCCAGCAAATATAATAAAGACACCGGGAACCAAAGGATAATTTATCGGTAACGAACCAATCGACCTTCCTTCTTGCGTTACAAGTTTGTATTCCTCTGGAGTGATGAATGCTGTATAGAATGAATAATGATTTACTATTCTCTCACCTTTTTTACCCGGCAGTAGGAGCCCTTCCGAATCCTGCATAAGTATATCGAATGATGCGAGACTTCTTAATAATCTTGCAAAGGTCGATTTGTCCACGGCTTTAAAGGGCCCTGAATTACAAAGAATCTCCCACGCAGTTAAAGCTAGTATCCCACCGTATTGGGCGATAAGTGATAATATTTGTTGAACGAGTGTTGACAAATGTAGTTTTGTATCGCTCGGAGGTTCATACCATCCTCTTGTTAACAATTCTATCATCGCAGTTGTCTGGAACAAATCACTTCGTAATCTATCTTGAGGCGGTGTATCTGTATTAATTTCATTTTCTTGAATATATATTCTAATAACCGCTGGTTGACCACGCCTTCCTGAACGACCAAGTCGTTGTCGTAAACTTGCTACGCTTGGTGGAGAACCTACTTGTGCTATACTACAAACAGCACCAATATCAATACCCATTTCAAGTGTAGTTGTACAAACTACTGTCGCTGGGCGTGATTTATCCTTGATTGTCGCTTCAACATCTTCTCTCAAATCTTTCGATAGACTTCCATGGTGTGGCCAAAATTCATTAGGGACACAATTTTCTTCACACATCCTTCTAAGAATATCAGCATATATTTCCACTTCTGTTCTTCGATTTGCAAATATTAGATTGGAATCACCGCGCAAGGTTCTGTAAAGATCACCAGCTATTTCAAAGCGATCTCCTCCCCCCTCCTCCGAATAATCACTATTTTCGCTTTCATTTGATTGGCTTTTTACACTCAAGATCTGTTTCGAATGGTACCCTCTAACTTGTATTTTAATTTCCTGCTGATTCAAATTGCTTTGAATAATCGCACAAGGCAGTTTTTTATCGGGCCGAAGATAAAGACTAACCGAAGGCATATCACCTAGTGTCGCACTAAGTGCAATTCTTGGAACAGTTTTATTAATTGATAAATCAAGTCTACGAAGAAGAGATTGAAGTTGACGACCTCTTTCGGATCCGATGAATGAGTGCAATTCATCAATTACTATGAATTTAATACCAGAAAATAAACGTGGAATTGCTGTCCCATGATTTACAAAGAGAGATTCCAAAGATTCTGGAGTTATTAAAAGTATTCCCTTAGGATCTTCTAATACAAGCTTTTTCTTGCTCTGGCTTACATCACCATGCCAACGTGATACTGATACATTGAGATGTTCACAAAGCAAGTCGAGGCGGTCAAATTGATCGTTGATTAAGGCCTTTAGAGGACTTATATATACACTATCAATACTATCAACTGCTGGAGATTGAAGAATACGTGTAAGAATTGGCAGGAAAGCAGCTTCGGTTTTTCCACTTGCTGTTGGTGAGGACATTATAACATCTGTATCACCAGATAGAATGGGCTGGATAGCTTTTTCTTGTACGTCTCTTAGTTCCGTCCATTGTTGTTCCCATATCCACCGACGGATACGTTCATCAAGCAATGAAAAGGATTGTGATTCCTCTTGATTTGCAGAACTATCACAACTTGAAAGATGTGAGTTCATCGCCATCCTGAGACATTTTTTTTCCTATCATCTCTCCAGTTTCGATTGCTTTATTATCCTCAATAGGAGACAGAATGGATTCTTGATTTACATCTGCTTCAATCGTTATTTGACCTAACAGACTTTGCCATTCGAGTTCAGGACTTTGTTCGAGGATCGATAATAGATCTACGAATGATTTAATTGTTGTTCTAGGAGTTCGAAAATACGCTTCACCTATGCGTTTTGAACAATGAAGCATAAACGCTTTTAAAGCTGCATCGGGAAGTAGATATTTATTTGGATCTCCTTGAGCAAAAACATGTCTTAATTTACTCAGCAACACATACAAATCTTCTGCCGATAAATTTGACAGTCTAAGCACAGTACCACTATAATCACTAACCCCAGCGTTTTTTGCGAACACATTCTCAGTAAGTCTAGATTGCAATGCAGGGTAACTATATAACCCACGTCTTGTATCCATCAAAAGATCAGGTGTTCCACACATAAGAAATCCCAATCCGGTTACTCCACCTTGTAAGCAGTCGTTAAGGATCCTTAGTATTTGTTCATAATTTGCATTTCGTGCTTGTGAGTTTGCAAGTTTATATAAATTGACAAGCTCATCTAGTCCAATAAGAATCCCCCCATATCCAGAAAGCCTAGCAAAAAGTGCGAAGAGTTTTAAGTGATCATAGACATTTAAATCATCAACAATAGTGCGAACTCCCAATGCTGCCCTTGCATCTGTTTTTGTAGTAAACTCACCACGTAACCAACGTACAGCGTCCGACTTCAATTGTTCATTGCCTGTATCGTGACCTTTCCAATATGCAGCGATCACCTCTGCAAAGTCATATCCGCCAACCATATCATTCAATATTTCCAATTTTTGTTGAATGATGGTTTCTACTTTCTTATTGCTTTCCTTGGCCTCAGATAATGCACTAGTAACAAACCTTTCAACTACACTAGTTAAAGCACCGCCATCCGGTTTTGTTCTTGATGCGAGATTTCTCATAAGTTCCGCATAAAGACTTCTTGCTTGGCCACCTGTAGCGTGAATACGTCGATCGGGTGTTAAATCTGCATGTAGAGTCAACATACCTTTTTCGAGAGCGATTGAGCGGATTAAATGAAGAAAGAATGTCTTTCCCGAACCATACTCTCCAATGATAAAGCGTATCGACGATCCTCCATCCTTAAGCCTCTCTATATCGGTAAGCATTGATTGAACTTCTAGAGCACGACCGACTTGAATATGTTGAAGCCCAATTCGTGGAACAACACCCGCTCGGAGGGATTGAAGTATCGCATCTCGTTCTTTTGGTCGAATGTTATTGAGAACTGTCAACGTTATATCTCCTTTGCCAGATTAATATTAATTTTATAATCTTCTCCTTCTTCAATGAGTGCATCATTTAATACCTCATAAGATCGGCTATTGATCGTCTCAATTGCACCTTCGGGAAGCACGTCACATTTTTCACAAATAGAATAAAATTCCTCATGAGCCCAATTATCTTTCTCGAGCAATAGATTCAGTAACATTGAATGAGAAGAATCAAGGCCAATTACTCCAATAAATTTGGATTCAGTCGTCGTTGTTTGTATATCTTCATTACCGAATACTTCAGCCAATATTACTTGTACTTTTTCTGTGTCTCGCAGAGTCCTTTGGATTAAACCCTCATCAAGTTCTACTGTATTCTCATTAGATTTACGCTTCGGTATTGCATATCCAGTCTTTTTCTGAATCCCTGGTTGGATGGTTATTAATTCTTCTTTTTGAGAGGTTTGGAATTTATGGATATCAGAATAAATATTTTCTGGATCGAGAGAAAGTATACCATATATTTTTTTCAACATTTTTATTTCATCGGTTTGAATGACACCATCCGCATTAGCAACCTGAACAACAAAACTTGCAACAGATTCTCTTTGAGAGACACCTAATTCGCTGAGCTTTCGTTTCAGGCCCGTAAATTCTGATGGGGATTCGTACAACCACCGAAGATATGCTCGCAATCGTTCCTTTTCGTAATCGGTAAGATCCAGCATTCGATTGAGTTGTGATTCAAGAATCGATTTCTCATTCGTACTAATATCATTGTCTGATGCACTTACTGCAACCGCAAGCTTCATGATCATTGTTGAAGTACTATAGGCCTTTGTTGAAACAGCCTGTGTTGATGACTTAGATTTAAACACGACCACAGATTCCTGAGGGTCTATTTGTCCTTCTTGGAATCTAATATCAGGAATAACCGCATATCCAAATCTTCCAAGCAACTGAGTAATCGAAACCACATCAGCCTTCGCTATTTTTCCCTTGTTCTCTAAATTGAAAAACCGAAGTAAGTCTTTTGCTTTAATCACAGTCGAATCTGACGATGTACTTGTAGAGTTATACAAATACTGTTTCAAGTCATTAACTATTTTATCTTGTATAGCTAAAAGAAGCTCGTCTGGCAGAAGAGCCATTGCAGCGAGTGTTTTTGCATCTCCAGATCGCCTCCCTATAAATCGACTATACGGATCCAGATCATTAATACAGCTCTCTGCAATTTCATGAATTTTACGAAGTGGACCGTCAAGAACCGTTATATCTGGCTTATCAATTTCTTTCAAGAATGTATTATTAAAACCATTACTAGCAGGCCTATACTCAACCTTAATTTTTGTTGCATTTGGTTTTACTACGAGTCCATCTCCATATTTATCACGATAACGTAAGGCAAATAGTTGGGAGAATTCATCTCTGCATCGATGCGCTGGAGTGCGAAGCCATCTTTGTGGATCATTTTCAACCCAAGCAAGAGCCCATTCAGATGGTATGGGTTTTAAAATTTCTGCAAAGCTACCTAGCACAATTTTTAGACCCAATGGATATTGCCAACTGCGGTTAAGTCGCGAAGGATCGAGCTCGAGCGTATCAGGAAGGAATGCAGCCTTCAGATATTCAAGAAAACTGTTAGCATAATTACAGAAAGAATTATTGCTATTATATACTTTTAATAATTCTTCAATTTCAGTTACTATCTCTTGGACTTCTAGTTTAGCTTTATCCGACGTCCTTGCATCACGGAGAATCCTGCGTTCTAGGCCATAGAAGAACAAAAATACGTATCCAATATTAGTGTCTGGCGTTCTTCTTCCTCGTGTAAGCCATTCCAAATATGCTGCACGAGCTTGGGGAGAAATTTCACTGTAGGATGGCCAATAGGATAATGATGTTCCTTTATGGTCTGGATTTGAACTGTCTATCGGTAATTCTGGATTTATTAATGATGGATCGATGTAACCATATTCGCCTACCAAATTTTTACCTACATATATCAATCCATCACAAATTTCATAATTATTTACGGTAATACTCTGCCCAAATGAAACCCATAGACTGTCCGGATTTGCTCTTGACCCTTTAATAATTTGATTATCATTGGTGTAACCAGTTCCATAAGACACTGTTACTTTTATTGGGATTTCAATTTTTTGAGGAGGGCACGAAATATATGTGCGTTGATTCTGCTGCCCTTCGCCTGACGAGTAATTATAAATAATGATGATTAGTATTAATAAAATCAGAATAAACAGAATGATTAGAAATGCTTCCATGGATCTTCTCTGAAATATTGCTATACAACATTTCTTAGAATAGACGACTCAAGTGCGGCATTTATTACTGATGGCAGTCCATAGAAAGGTAACTAAAAGGTATATCAGACACAAAACATTCTCGGAGTTACTGGAGGCTGAGTATTAGAAAAGGTAATCTGTGCTTGCAATGGGAAAGTGCTTAAATATTATCTATTCTTCTTTTTTCGAGAAGATCACACAGCCTTGGAATGTGGAACCATCTCTCCTTAAACAATGGTTATAGATATCGAAAAGTCCGCCATGAGGAGACTTGTTCGTTTATCAAAACTTTCCTATTTTGGTAAGAGAAAAAATGTTTTCAAAAAACAGAACGATCACGGAATTTATGAAAACAACTGATTAAGAAAACGAAAAAACACCATGAAGCTTGCCGTTTGCATCAATCACGTACCGGACACCGCTGCAAAAATCACTGTCGCACCGGATGGAAAAACCCTTGACAAAACCGGGGTCACCTACATTCTCAATCCATACGACGAGTATGCCATTGAAGAATGTCTGCGCCTCAAAGAGAAGAACACCGGTGAAGTGATCGCGATCTCGCTCGGCGGGGATGCCCATAAAGAATCCCTGCGCAAAGCGCTGGCGATGGGCGTGGATAAAGCAATCCTGTTGAAAAACGAATCGGTGCTGGATTCTTTTGCCGTTGCCCGTGCGCTCGCCGATGAGCTGAAAGAGATTTCTGCCGATGCGATTTTCTTCGGCAAGCAGTCTGTCGATTCCGATGATGCCGCGGTGGGAACGATGGTCGCGGAAATGCTGGGGCTGCCCTCCGTTTCGGTTGTGGTCAAGCTGGAAGTCGTCAACGGCGTGGTGACTGCCGAACGTGAAATTGAAGGCGGAAAAGAGAAGGTCCAGACCACTCTTCCCGCAGTGTTCACGGCTCAAAAAGGATTGAATGAACCGCGGTATCCGTCGCTCAAAGGTATCATGTCGGCCAAGAGCAAACCGATCGCCGAGAAAGTACCGGTGCTGCCGCAGGTGAAAGTAGAAATCGTGACAATGCGCAAACCGGCTTCAAAGAATGCCGGAAAAATTGTCGGAACCGATATCAGTGCAGTGCCCGAGCTGGTCCGCCTGCTCCACGAAGAAGCAAAAGTCATTTAATCAGGGATCCGGAGTTCATTTCCGATCCGCTTGGGGCAGAACGAATCACTCTCTGATAATATTATGGATGCCATAAACTATTTTTTTCACCGGGACTAATTCCAAATTGAAATAATGATATGAAGATACTCGCAGTCGCAGAACAACGGGAAAACAAATTTAAGAAACCGGCCTTTGAAGTTGTCCGCACCGCACGGACCATCGCCGACCAAATGGGCGGTGACGTCGTTGCCCTGGTGATCGGTGATCAGGTGCAATCCATCGCCGGCGAACTTGGCGGTTACGGTGCAACGAAAGTCCTGGTCGTCCAGCAGCCAACCCTGGGAAATTATGCATCGTCGGCATATGCCAAAATCATTGCGGAAGCGGCAAAGAAAGAACAGGCAGAGATCGTTCTTTGTTCTGCCACGGCGATGGGCCGGGATTCTGCTCCTCGTGTCGCTGTGAAACTGGATGCCGGATTTGCCTCGGATTGTACGGCGCTGAAAGTGGAAAACGGCGCTCTCATCGCGACACGCCCGATTTATGCAGGCAAAGCCCTGACCGACATAAAAATTAATTCC
>RPQN01000060.1 GCA_003819715.1 Ignavibacteriota bacterium
ACCATCCTGGCTTTTTGAAGCGCGTTTGATTCAAACGTATCGCCGTCTTCCCTCAACTCGATTTCCGTTGAAATATCGTCGAGGGTCAAAACAGAAACATCAAAACCGCTGAGAAGCGCCTTGAGTTCTCGTGCCTTATGTTTATTATGCGTCGCTAAGATGATTTCAGTCATGCGCCCATGAGGATTGATTGGAGGAGTGAGTGAGCATCGATATGCAACAGGTTGTCCATGACATCTGCAGTTCCCGTTCTTCAGTTCTTACACCAGACTTCCGTTTCTTCGCTTTCAAGGGTTTTATCCCAGCAGGACTTCAATCGCCTGTTCAATACGGTCCACTCCGATAATTTCGATTTCTCCATTTGGTTTGAAGGATTTGAGATTATGCTGAGGAACGATGATGCGTTTAAAACCGAGCTTTGCGGCTTCTCGGACGCGTTTTTCAATTTGACCGATGGTGCGAATCTCGCCCCCCAGGCCAATTTCACCCACGGCAACCGATGTCGAATCAACCGGAATATCGCGCAAGCTCGAAGTAATCGAGGCGGCAATTCCGAGATCCACCGCCGGTTCATCGATGCGGATGCCGCCGGCAATATTCACGAATACATCCTGCTGTCCGAGATTCAGTCCAACGCGTTTCTCCAGCACCGCCAGGAGCAGGGCAAGCCGCCGATAATCGAATCCGGTACTCGTGCGCTGCGGCATGCCGTAGTTGGTCGGCGTCACCAATGCCTGGACTTCAACGAGGATCGGGCGGGAACCTTCAATGCTTGCGACGACGGTGGAACCGGATGTCCCATAATGCCGTTCAGAGAGAAATATTTCCGATGGATTCAGGACTTCCCTCAAACCGGTGTCGTGCATCTCAAAAATTCCGATTTCGTTTGTCGAACCGTACCGATTTTTCAACGCCCGTAAAATTCGATAGGCATAATGCGCCTCACCTTCAAATTGCAGGACGGTATCGACCATATGCTCTATCACTTTGGGGCCGGCAATCATGCCGTCCTTCGTCACATGGCCGACCAGGAAAATGGGGATGCCTCGGGTTTTCGCAAGACGCAGGAGCAGAGCGGCGGATTCCCGTACCTGACTGACACTTCCCGGCGCACTCTCCATTCCCGGGCGGTACATCGTCTGAATGGAATCAACAATGATCAAGTCGGGAGTACCGGCATCGATGACATCGAGGATGAGGTCGAGATTTGTTTCCGCGAGGAGGAGAATATTTTTCGCTTCACTGACCTTCAACCGTTCAGCGCGAAGTTTGATCTGCCGCACCGATTCTTCACCCGTGATATACAGGACGAGCTGATCTTTAAGCGCGATCGCCATCTGCATCATGAGTGTGGATTTGCCGATCCCGGGATCACCGCCGATGAGAATAAGCGACCCGGGTACTAATCCGCCTCCCAGAACGCGATCGAATTCATTCAGTGTCGTTTGTATGCGCGGAACATCTTCTTTTTCGATCTGATCGAAGGATACCGGTTCGATTTTTGATGAAACACCCGCTTTTCTCGACGCTTTCACAGGCGTCACGGCTTCTTCGACGAATGAATTCCATTCTGAACAGTTGGGACATTTGCCAATCCATCGCGGCGATACATATCCGCACGACTGGCATACATATTTTGTCAGGTTTTTTGACATGAATTAATTTTCGTGATGGCAATATACCAAGGGGTGTGCTGATAATCAAACCAGCGCACGGAGAAGCGGAACGGATCATGCACCACCGGTTCATCGCGCGAACATGACGGGATGGAAATAAAAAACCCCGAAGATCGCTCATCAGGGTTTTTCAAATTCCTTACGCAGGAGTCATCATTATTATAGTTTTGCCCAGCGTGCTTTTGCACGTTTCACATTTTTACTCATCGGATAATCTTTCACCACTTTTTCGTATGCCGCTTTCGCTTTCGCCTTATTGCCAAGACGATCGTAGGTTTGTGCGAGCATAAATTGAGCATCAGCCTTCTTCTCGGAATTTTTTACTTTGAGCGTTGCTTCGAACAACGGGAGGGCGTCCTTATATTTTTTTTGCGCGAAGTATGTCTCGCCCAGCCAATATTTTGCACGGGCAGTGATCGATGCATTGGAACCGTCATCAACAATCGCTTTAAATCCTTTTGCTGCGGCATCGTATTTGCGGGAGTTAAACGCCCTCAACGCATCGTCATAGGTCGAAGATGAGACGGGGCCGGCGCTTATCACTTCCACGACCGGTTTTGGCATTTGGACTGTACTTTTTGCCGATTCTTCGGCTTTATCCGCTCTCAATTTTTCAGCTGCATATCTTGCTTCCGCATCACTGATGCGTGCATTGATACCCCTGTTTTCCTGCTCCAGTGCCAATGCTTTTTGTCTTAAGTTGGTATTTTCAATACGGAGGTCTTCAATCTGCTTTTCGTATTGTAACAACTGTGCCGGCGGGACCACTGCGGGCTTCGGCGCCTCAACAACTTTTTCCGTATCCACACCGATGAAATTCGTCAATGCTTCTTCCATCGGTTTCACTTCATTGGGCTTCGCTTGCTCAACAGTACCGAGAGGCGTGGCGGTATCTTGCGGTGTCGTCGTTTCCATTGTTGTTTCTTCGCTTCCGCCGCAGCCGATCAGGAGAAATGCAACAAGTGAAATAACAAGAAAGAGGATTCTTTCAAATCCAGGTTTATGACCACCAACAGTATTGAGACTCATAAAGCCTCCAAGCATTAACGATAGGAATAGTGGATTTTTTTACAACAGCTTGTAGTAAGTTATTGATACACTTTCTGAAAGTCAAGTAGTTTTCCCCAAAGGCAGCAACGAATTAGATTTGACTCGTCTTATGACAAGACCTTTGCATATTCCATCATGCGGCTCACAATCCGCTGGACTATGGCATCCGGCACGCCATCCTTAATCTGCGATTGCAGACGCATATCGCACATTTCATTCACATAATCCACCGTGACAAAACGACGGTCTGCTGTACAGACCAGTTCGGTTGAAAAAAAATCAAGCTGACAGACTGAATGAATCTCTCCCGCAATATTCCTGAGCCGTTCAAGATGCAGCTGCCGTTCATCTTCTTCACTGAGGGGAGAATAAATATGGGTGACATCATCCCACCAGCAGGGAATAATATCACCGAACGCATAAAAAACCCGGAACCAGGCCCGCCGGCCGGTAAAAGCGATAGGTTTTATCGTTTCCTGCAGGAGATATTTATCATTTTTATGGAATTGACGTGCATCGATAATTTCTTTCAACGTTTCAGCACCCATCACCACGCCGATCCCTCCGCCGGTTGTATTGGCCGGTTTGATAATGAACGGACGGCCGAGCTTCGCCAATTCGGTTATCGTGAATTCCACTTCCTGTTTATGATTAAACGGAGATATGATAATGGTGTAAGGAACGTCGATGTTCTTTGCAAGAAATTCCATATGCATCGTCGCCTTATCGGCTGCATGAGACAGTAAATCAAGAGGATTTATCGGACGCATCACGGGGGCGTCACTGTTGCGGTATTTGTGGAGCAGGTAGCGTGCCAGCGGCTGGAATGATTCGTCTTCATCAGAAGCACGATCCAGAAAATGGCGGAATTGAAGCATCCCTTTTTTGATCATCGCAAATATTTCTTCAACATTTCCTGCGTGAATCTCCAGCACGGACAGATTATTGAGGCGGAAGCTCTCCTGGATCATCGCAATAAATTCACGGTCATATTCCCAATTCCAGGCAACTGCAAAATCATATGTCTTGGAGGATTCCATGTTCTATTCAAGATAATCGCTAAATTGATCCAAAACAAGCCGTCGTCGCTTGTATGTGGTGCTCCCTTTTAATATATTACGATATAATGAACAACACGTTGAAGTTACTGACACCCCTCATCTGCATCGTGGGGATTTTTTTTCTCTCCGGCTGCGGAAGTTCGCAGACACTGCCCTCGGAACGCCCCCTCTCCCGGCAGGAACAAAAACTGATGGAAATTCAACGTGATCATGCTCTTCAGCATTTTATAGAAGGCACTGCGATGGATGCAAAAGGCTCCATTGCAGAAGCAATCCTGGAATATCAGGAAGCGCTTCAATCGGATCCGAATGCCTCCATTTATTATGCCATCTCCAGGGATTATTTGCTCTTAACCAAATTCAACCGGGCGATCGAAGCGGCGAGCGAAGCAGTCCGATTGGATCCGAAAAACATCACCTATCGGGAAAATCTCGGCACCATTTATTTCAATGCATCACGTCCCGACCTCGCTATTCAGGAATATCAAAAAATTATCCAGATCGATTCCAACAACACGGCGGCCTGGATCGCCCTCGCACACCTGTACCAGCCGATTCAGCCGGCCAAAGCACTGGAGATTTACGAAAAGATACTTGACCGCAGCGGGGATTCCCTCGATATACTCTTCCAATGCGCTCAACTTTACGGAGCCCTGGGGCGGTATGATGAAGCCGCCATAAAATACAAACGGATGCTCGACCTTGATCCGGCCAACATTCCGCTTCAGAAACAACTTGCCGAGACGTATGCCAAAGGAGGAAGACTCGACCAGGCGCGCGTCATCCTGGAAAAGATGGTCGAAACGGATTCGTCCGACGCCGAAGTCGTTGCGACGCTCGCCGATGTCTATCTGGACCAGAAACAATTTCAGCCCGCGATTGATCTTTATCAACAACTGCTGAACCGTAATATTAAAAATACGGAAATACGGCTGCGGATCGGCGTAGGATTTTTCGGTTTGACAGAACACGATTCGACGCTCGTAAATAAAACATGGAAAATTTTTGAAGATCTCCATAAAGAATTGCCAGCCGATTGGCGGCCGTGCTGGTATCTCGGCGCGATGGCCGCAAACCAGCACAACGATTCTCTTGCCGGGGCCTATTTCGAGCAGGTCACTCAAATGGAGGAACATCATGCCGATGCATGGTGGTTTTACGGCTCTTCGTTGTTCGAGCAGGGAAAATACAACACCATACTAGAGGCGATGCAGCATGCGCAGCGAGTCATTCCCAACGATTTTCGATTTTACCTGCTCCAAGGACTTGCCCTGACGCGGTTGGAACGGCAGGAGGAAGCCGTTGCGCCGCTGGAAAAAGCGTACACACTCAATCCCAAAGATATGAACACGCTCGGCACGCTGGCCATGACCCTGGAGGGATTGCACCGGTATCAGGAAAGCGATCAATTGTACGAAGAGGGATTAAAATTGGAACCGACCTCTGCCCTGCTCCTCAACAATTACGGATACAGCCTGGCGGAACGCGGGATCTCGCTTCAGCGTGCGCTCGAAATGTCAAAGCAGGCCATTGCCGCCGAACCGGAGAACTCTGCGTATCTCGATACCTACGGCTGGGTGTTCTACCGGCTGCAAAATTATCATGATGCCGCTGAGTACATAGAAAAATCTATTGCAACCGGTAAAGCGAGCGCGGTCGTCTACGAACATCTTGGCGATGTGTATTTGAAACTTGGGAATCAGGACAAAGCTCTTGTGCAATGGAAAAAAGCCCGGGAGATGGATCCCAAAAATGAATCGGTGAAAGAAAAAATTCTCCACGGAGTCCGCTGATGCTGCGATGGCCTTCTGTTCTTCTCAGCCTGCCGGTTGTCCTGTTCATGGGATGCCGTACGACAAGCACGTTGAAATCCGGCGATTATCCCATTTCTTATTCTGAAGTTCAGGAAACCGCCCGCAGTCATCATGCCCGCATTCATTCGATGACCGGTGAAGGAAGAATTTCCATTGAAACTCCGGATATTGCACAGAGCGGTTCATTTGTCCTGACGCTTCAAAAACCCGACTCCGTCCTGATTACCCTTCGCGGACCGTTCGGCATAAACGTCGGCTCTGCGCTCGTCACCAGATCGGATTTCCTGTTCTACAGCAGCCTGGAGAACAAACTGATTTCGGGGTCCTCCAGCACTGAAAATTTAAACCGCATTCTTCATGTTCGTCTCAGCTTTGACGACCTGCTGAATTTATTTGCCGGCGGTTCGTTTCTCGACGACGATATCCATGCCCCCGACGAGACGTACGTCGAAGACGATCAGGTGGTCTTCGTGTTTCATTCTTCTCTCTTCAACCGGAAGTACTGGATAGAACCGGCAACATTGAATATTCAAAAAATCCAGTTTGTGGACCAAAAAGGAAAATTGACGCTGGAACAGACGTTCGATCAATTTGAGGAAGTCGAAGGAATCGCCGTGCCCACCACGATCCGGGTGTTTCAGCCCAAAGCGCGGCAGAAACTGACGTTTCGATATTCCGACGTCCATGTCAATGCGGAAAAGATTCACTTTACGTTCACCATTCCACCGAACGCAGAACGAATTCACTGGTAATGCATATCCACTCCCGAACTCTGGTTCTCCTGTTCTTCTGTCTATTCGCTCTTCCGGCGGCCGCACAGCGCACGACGAAGGAAATCAAACTCCGGGAAAACGAACTGCAGAATCTCCGCAACGAAATCCAGGCGTACGAAAAAAAACTGAATGAAAGTGAAAAGAAGGAAAAGGTCACCCTGGAGCGGCTTGACGATCTTGAGCATAATTCAATTCTCATCCGGCAATTGATAAAAAAACTCCGGGAGGAGGAGCTGGGGCTGACCGGAGAGATTGATACCGCCAAGAATACCATTGCGGGCCTGGAAAGCCAGCTTCAATTTTTAAAATCGCACTACGCCAATTACGTCCGTTCCGTCTATAAAAATGGGCGGGTCTACGATGTCGAGCTCCTCTTTTCATCAAAATCCATCAACCAGCTTTCCATCCGCATTCAATATTTGAAAAAATTTTCCGAACAGCGGTCCAAAGACCTGCAGGGAATTACCGATAATAAAACTATCCTGGAGCAAAAGAATGAACAGCTTCAGCTGAAGCTGCAGCAGGAACGGCAGCTGCTCACCGAGAAAACCCGCGAAGAAGGAAATTTGAAGAAGACCTATTCCCAGCGGCAGATCGTTCTTAAAAAAATCCGAAAGGACAAGAAGACATATCAGAAAGAATTGGCGCGCAAAACGGAAGCATCCAAAAAAATTGAAGGTTTTATCGCCGAATTAATTGAGAAGGAACGGATTCGAAAAGAACGCGAAGAAGCCGAACGACGGGAACGGCTGGCTGCGGAAGCGCGGGAACGGGAACTGAACAAAAGACCCGCTCCGCCGGCACCGCAGCCGGTGGACGTCAAAACAACGATTGCATTCGAACGGCGGCGGGGAAAACTTCGCTGGCCTGTCGCACACGGAACGGTTCAGACTCCTTTTGGAAATCACACGCATCCCGTCCTGAAGACCGTTACACAGAACACCGGCATCGATATCGCAACCCCTTCCGGATCGGACGTGTATGCGGTCGCCGACGGAGAAGTGGCGGTCCTCTCCTTTATTCCCGGATTCGGCAATGTCCTCATCATGAATCATAACAACGGATTCCGGACCGTGTATGCGCATCTCTCGGATGTGACGGTATCAGAGTCCCAGCGCATTCCAGAAGGCACCGTCATCGCAAAAAGCGGCGATACGGTTGCGGGGGCAATTCTTCATTTTGAAATCTGGAAGGACCGGGAAAAACAAAATCCTGAATGGTGGTTAACGAACCGGCACTGACCCCCCTGACCACCATGCAGCACCCTATAAAGAGTTTTTGATATCCATCAGGCGGCTGCAGAATCCGCCCTTATTACTGAATTCCTGCCGCTGTTTATTCAACTCTCCGGTTGGTTGCTGATTTTTCTAAAACGGAATAAAAAAATTCAATCGATTTGAATTTAACCGATCAAATTCTTACGAAATTGATATACAGTTGATTTCGCTGCTTAATTTCTTTATATTATTTAACACTTTCTAAAAATTCGGGGTGTGGCTCAGCCCGGTTAGAGCGCCTGCCTTGGGCGCAGGAGGCCGGAGGTTCGAATCCTCTCACCCCGACTAGTTCTTTTTTAAAGTACAAGAGTCAATGGTTTTCGTGAGCAAACGGCATCCATTCATGTTCTCCTTCAGTGCCGTCATTTTTCCAGAATATCATTTGTTTTATTGACAATAAATTGGAAATTATCTAACATGAAATGCCTAAGCGGGTTTAATTTCAGGATAATTCAAACTCTTCCATAAGGTACGAGCAATGGCAAAAGCTTCGGATTCTCCGAGAAGCGCTGAGCAGTTAAAAGAAGTTGCAATATTCCTCAAGCAGGCTGATAAGCTTGTCAGGGAAGGCAACTATACCAGCGCACTTGAAGAAATTGCCAAAGCGCGCGGCAGGGATCCCAGAAACCTGTACGCTCTGGCATACGAAGAACGTGTACGATCGCTCGTCGCAGCACAAAAAGAAAAAAAGCCGGAATTTGGGGAAAGTGTATCCCAGCAGCAGGCAGAACCACAGCCCATCTCCGCCACTCTCGAACATATTTCCAATCTTGCCATCGTCGAAGCACAACGTTCTGCCGCCGTCGCTGCGAAACAAGAACAGGATGTGGCGCTCCGGAAAAAAGAAGAAGAAGAACGCAGAAAGAATGAAGAGCTTCGACACCAGGCGATCGAATCCAAAATTATCGTTTTCCTTGAACGTTCAAATGATTATTTAGTCAAAGGTGATTTTAACCGCGCGCTGGATGAAGTAGCACGCGCGTACCTGCTGGATCCTGCAAACGATAAAATCCATGCCGCTGAGGAACATATCAGGAAAACGCAGGAAGAAACGCGGCTGCGAATCGACCAGGAGCGGGTTCAGAAACAGCAGGAAGAAAATCAGAAACGCCAGGAACTTCTCAAGGCACAGGTGGTGCGTCTCCAGCAGGAGAAAGAAGAAAAGCGCCGGAGAGAAGAAGAAGCCCGGAGTCAGGCCCAGCAGCAGAAGATATCCCAGTATTTAAACCGCGCCCAGGAATTCCTGAACAATGGCAGGCTCGATGAAGCATTAAGCGAACTGGCCTTCGTCGTCGTTGTCGATCCGCTGAATGAAGAAGTCCTCAGTCTGGAGCGGAAAATCCGCGACGCACAAGAGCAGGAACAGGCCGAACAATTAGAGCAGTACCGCCGCCGCGAAGAAGAACAGCGTAAAAAACGCGATGCAATCGTTTCCGCCATTCAAAAGCATATTGAAAACGCTGAACGGCTGGCCGGTCAGCAAAAGTGGTCGGAGGCATTACGCGTTATTACCCGGGCGTATGTGCTGGATCCGATGAATGATGCGCTGCAGGCATGCGAGAAACGTATCCAAACCGCCCAGGAAGAAGCATTGAGCGTTGCCGAGGAACAGCGCCGGATATCTGAAGAAACCGTACGACGAAGGCAGGAAGAAGAACTTCGCCAGCTCGAACAGGCGGAACGCGAACGGGCGATGCTTGGCGAAAGCGCAGAAACCGAAGCAAAACGCCGTGCGGACAAAGAGAAGGTGTTCCTCTACCTGACGAAAGCGCGCGGGTACATGTCCGACAGCAGGTATGAAGATGCTCTGGGCGAGGTTGCCCTGGCCTTCATCGTCAATCCGTTTGATGAAGATGTAAAACGGATGGAACAGGAAATCATCAATTCGCAGAACCAGAAAAAAGCAGAGGAATCAGCATCTGCCGAAGAACTCGTCGAATCACCGGAAGGCGATGAAACCGGCGAACAAATTTTCAGGCATCTTGCCGACGCATCGCAGTATGCAACAGAGCATGAGTACAGCAAAGCGCTTGATGAAGTCGCCAAAGCATTCATGCTGGATCCGTTGAGCGAAGCAGTTCAAAAATATGAAGTGCAGCTGCAGAACGAATTCCACGAGTATCAGGAAAACCTGCACAAACAGCAGGAAGAAGAATCCCGGCAGAATGCGATCACAAAGCACAAAAAACGCGCAAAGGAATTTCTTGACCGGGAAGCGTTCGACGAAGCCCTGACCGAAGTCATCGAAGGATATTCTTTTGATCCGGACAACGCGGACCTCAAGGTGCTGGAACAGCAGATTCAGGAGAGACATCAGAAGTGGCAGGAAAAACTCGCCGAGGAAGAAAAAAATACCACCATAGAAAACTACGTCCTCAAGGCAAAAGAGTACCTGAATAAAGAATTATTTGAAGATGCATTGAAAGTGATCACCGAAGCGATTGTCCTTGATCCGGAACGCGAAACCCTGAAGGCCATGGAAACCGAGATTGAAGTGGCACAGCAGGCGTTCGGAAAACGCAAGCAGACCGACGAGAATAATAAAATTATTCAAAAACATCTTTTCCGGGCGAAGGAATGCAGAGTACTCCGGAGTTTTGATGAAGCCCTGTCGGAAATAGAGCAGGCCCTGGCACTTGATCCGACGCGCGAAGATTTGCTCAATCTCCGGACGCAGACGCAGGCAGAATTAACGGAATGGCAGACGCAAAAAGATCAGAATGCGAACCAGAACGCCCTCAAACAGCACATGCGCCAGGCACGTGAGTATCTTGCCAAGAAAGTATACGATGAAGCGCTCATGGAAATCGCCATGGGGATGACGATCGATCCGGAGAATGCAGACCTCAAGGCTCTTGAAGAAGACATTATCAAAGCACAGGCAGATGCGGAGATCGCGGAGCTGGCAGAGACACAGGAAGTTGTTGATTCAACCATTAAGGATGAGGATCGGGATCAACTGATCTGGATTCATTTGAGAGCGGCGGACGAACTTCAGAAACAAAAAGAATTTGCACAAGCGCTCGATGAATTGGCAAAAGCGTATGTGATCGATCCGCTGAATAAAGACGTCAAGAAAGCAGAAATTCGAATTCGCCAGAACGAAATCCGACATGCACAGCAAACCGGCCAAACTCTGAAGTTAGTCTACCCGAATGAAAAAGCCATGGGTGGAAGCTGATCCACGTACTCATAACGAGATCGCGCATGGAACCGCAAGAAAAATGGATACGCAGCAGTTTATTATCGACCGCCTGCAGGATATTCACCGAAAAGCAGAATCAAATAATTTTGCCGATGCCCTCGCTGCCATAAAGGAAGTCAAGACGGCAGATGCGAAAAATATCTATCTCATCGCCATCGAAAAGCAAATTGCAAAATTAAACGATCCCGCGCTTCAGGCAGAAAACCGCACCGCCATCATCAAGTCCCTGCCTCCGATGATCGATCGAGCCATCAGCGATGTCCAGCGCCGTGCCGTTGCTCCCAAAGTCGATGATACACAAAAAGTTCAGAAGGAAGCGGCTCTCGAAAAACTAAAAAGCCAGTATTTTCAGCGCTCCGACGACTATGTTGAGAAAAAGGAATACCAGCGCGCACTCGAAGAGATACGCCGCATTTATATCATCGAACCGGGAAGCGTCGTCGCGAAGGAATATGAGAAAAAGATAGAACAGCTTGCCGCACTCCAGGCAAAAGGCGAAACGCCGGCACCGGCGGAACAGGCGGCTCCGGAAATCAAGAAACCCGCTCCCGCTGCCGCGCGGCCAAAAGAGATAGAAATTCCTGAGGAAAAATCCGGCAAATCGAAGATCCTGGTTATCGCAGCTGCCGCGGTCGTTGTTCTTGCAGTCGGAGCATGGTTTATTTTTTCAAAAGGCAGCGGAAACAAACCGGTCGATCAGTCAACGGTTCAGCAGCCTGCCCCGTCGCAGGAAAGCATAACACCCACCCTGTCGACAACGACCACGTCGACACCGCAATCCGGGAACGAACCTCCGGCAGCTTCAACGAATGCCAAACAACCGGACAAGACACAAAAAGCAGCAGTCCCCGAGGTAAAAAAACCTGCAGCCACGGAACAAAAGCCGGTCCAGACTCCTCCGGTGACCCAGCCGGCACGAACTCAAACTCAGCCTGTCCAACAACCGGTTCAACAGCCTGTAGTGAATACCGCACCAGCGCAGCCGGCTCAGCAGCAACCCAAACCGGCAGAGACCTCTCCGGCACCGATGCCGTTTGTTGCCATTGAGTCTCAACCGGAATTAATCCAGCGCGCCGCTGCAGTCTATCCGGAGATTGCGAGAAAAATGGGATTGCAGGGCAGAGTGACTGTTGAAGTTACCATCGACGCCCAGGGTAAACCGATTCAAGCAAAAGTGGTAAAAAGCGCTAGCGATGTATTTAATGAAGCCGCCGTGGAAGCAGTGATGAAGTATAAATTTAAACCGGCGATGATGTCCACCGGCCCGGTCACATCGAAAATCATGATACCGATTGACTTCCGCATGGCACGCTAAGCGTAATAATTTTTTGAAAAATAAAAAGGATCCTTTTCTGAATTGAGAGGGATCCTTTTTTATATACGGTGCGGCTGCTCTCTTGTCCCGGAAATTGACATCCCTCCCCCGTCCTCCATGATTCGTTTAAGGGTGCAACAAAAAAGGCACGGTGAGGAAACCGTGCCTTCATTTTATTTTCTTTCCTGTTCAGACTCAGGCTGCCTTGCTTCTTCGTACTTGTTTTCCATTGCGCGGCCGTTTAAACATGGATGACGGTTTATTAAAGAATGCCGGTATCCTTGTTTTCCATTCATCCACTTTCATATAGACCACCGGGACAACGATGAGCGTCAAAAAGAGCGAACTCGTTAAACCGCCGATGATCGCCCAAGCCAGACCGGATTTCCATTCCGAACCGGCCGCCGTCGATAATGCGATCGGCGCCATACCAAAAATCATGGTAAAGGTCGTCATCAGGATCGGACGGAGCCGTGATTTTGCCGCTTCGAGCAGTGCGTCATAGACCGATAATCCCAGTTCCAGCCTCGTCTGATTGGTCCTGTCCACAAGCAGAATGGCATTTTTGGTCACCAGGCCGATCAGCATAATAATGCCGAGGATCGTAAAAATACTGAGCGATTTTCCGGAAACCGCAAGCGCAATCATTGCCCCGACCATGGCCAGCGGTATCGCAAACAAGACGACGAACGGATAAACATAGGAATCGTATAACGCGACCATGATCAGGTACACAAAGAGTATCCCGATCATCATGGCCAGAAAGAGGTCGATGAAGCTGTCGCCGCGCATCTTTTCCATTCCCAGGTACGAAAGCGATATACCGGTCGGGAGCTGAACTCCTGCAATCTTATTTTTAAATTCCTGCATAATCGTTCCCGTCGGCCTGCCCAGAGTTTGACCATTGACATAGACGACACCAATGCGGTCTCTCCGTTCCAGCTTCGTGGGGCCGGAAGACATAGACACATTCGCAAACTGCTTCAGTTCAATCAGCTGGCCGCGGTTATTCATAAACGTCATACTGCCGATGCTTTCCGTTTGCGAGCGGTTATATTGGTCGAACTGAATCCGGATATCATATTCATTCGTGCCGTCGCGGAATTTCGAATCGTTGTCGCCGGTCAATGCCACCCGCAATGTGGTACCGACATCCGCGACCGATAAGCCGAGCTGTGCCAGTTTTGCGCGATCGATATCAACCTGCATTTCCGGTTTTCCGGATTCCGATGAAAGCCGAACGTCCGTCGTACCTTCCACGGAACTCAATACCTGCTTGATCCGTTCTGCGGCTTGCATGATTAACTGATTATCCGTTCCGCTTATACCTATTTGAATCGCAGACTGATCGGAGGAACCGAAAATTCCGATCGGGTTGACATACACCTTTGCTCCCGGAATCTCACGGACTCTATCCTTGATTTCTTCACCGATCTGCGATGTTGTTTTTTTTCGCGTCTCTTTTGGCGTCAAAGAGACATTGAACTGTACCAGGTTGTTGCTGGAGAGCGTCAGAGCGCCGCTTTCCTGTGCACCGACTCCCGTAAATACTTTCTTGACTTCCGGCATCTGAGACAGCATCCGTTCTATCTGAAGTGCCGTCTGGTTCGTCTGTTCGACCGAACTTCCCGGCAGCAGCTCGACAGAAACGCCGAACTCTCCGCGGTCCGACTGCGGCATGAATTCATTACCGATCAAACCCATGAACATAAGTGAAATAGAAAAGATCAATAATGCAGTGACCATAAGTACCACTTTGAACTTGTTTGTGAAACGCCATTCAATTCTCCCAAAATGTATACTGAACCAAATTTTACTATCTATCGACCATTTCAGTATCTTCTGGTAGAAATCGGAGAACCGGTGATAGAACCGTTCAAATGCAAGAGCAAACCTTCCCAGCAATGTCCGGTCGGTCAATCGTTCCAGTTTGGCAAAACGCGAAGCGAGTGTCGGTGTAATCGTAAATGACACAAACAGGCTCATGAGCGTTGCTCCGACCACCACCAGTGCATACTGCCGCATAATCTGGCCGACGATGCCGGAGACCAGCGACAACGGCAGGAACACCACCACATCCACCATGGTAATGGAAAGTGCGGCAAGGCCGATTTCATTTCTTCCGCGCAGTGCCGCTGTACGGGATTCCTCTCCTTTTTCAATATGATGATAAATGTTCTCCAGCACGACAATGGAATCGTCCACCAGGATGCCGATCACCAGGGATAATCCGAGGAGTGTCATCAGGTTCATGGAAAAATCCAGGGCGTACATAATCACGAACGTCGCGATTAACGAAGAAGGAATCGCGACGAGCACGATCAACGAGTTCCGGATACTGTGTAAAAAGAGCAGCATCACGATCGCCACCATCATAATGGCAAGCATGAGATCTTTTTTCACCGCATTCGCTGAATCCAGCGTGAACGTCGATGTATCTTGTGCGATATCGAAGAAGATTCCCTGGTCCTTGTATTCCGCCTGTATGGTTTGCAATTCCTGCCGCACCAATTTACTGACACTCACGGCATTGGCGTCGGATTGTTTGACCACCTGAATACCGACCGAGGTGAGTCCGTTCACACGGTTCATTTGCTCGTACTCTTTAATTCCATCCTGCACTTCTGCAATATCCCGCAGGCGGATATCGCCGCCCTGACGTGAACGCCCCACCACGAGATCCCGGAGATCGTCAATGGTTTTGAATTTTCCTGCGATACGCACCACAAACTGTGCATCCTCATCTTTTATCTTTCCTGTAGGAAAATCCATATTGGCGGAACGCACCGCCTGGACCACCTGCAGAACGGACATCCCGTACGCGCGCACCTTGCCGGCATCCATATTCACTTTAATCTCGCGCTCTTCTCCGCCGGTCAGCGACACTTGAGCGACTCCGGCAATCTTGGATATTCTCGGCTGCACACGATCTTTTAAAAACTGATAGAATTCCCGTGAATCCATCTGGCTGGTGACACCCATACGGAGAACCGGAATTTCATCGAATGCAATCTTCGAAACGACCGGCGCTTTTGCATCCGTCGGAAGTTTGGCGACAATCGCATTCACTTTACGCGATGCATCCTGTACCACATTATCGATGTCCGCGTTTTGTTTGAATTCAATGATGACCAGGGACATGCTCTCAAACGACCGGGAACTGACCGCATCAATTTTATCGATTCCCGAGACGGCATCCTCTATCACTTTGGAAACATTGTTTTCCACTTCGTACGGAGATGCACCGGGGTAAACGGTCTGTACCACGACCACGGGGACGGACATCCTCGGAAGCAGTTCATAATTCAACTGGAAATAGCTGAATAATCCCAGCACGGCTATCACCGTAAAGACTACGACCACCAGCGTGGGACGTTTTATAGATAATTCAGTAATCGTCATGGTTCTCTTCCTTTATCTCTCTTTACTTTCGGACAATCACTGGCGCGTTGTCGCTTAAATTATTCTGGCCGTTCACGACGACCTGTTCGCCTTCATTCAATCCATTCAGGATTTCAATATCCGTTCCAAGTTCTTTCCCTGCCACCACCGGGCGAAGTTTTGCCGCATTATCCTTGATGACATACACTGCAGCGTCCCTGATACTTCCCACAATGGATTCCCGGGGAATGACGATTGCAGCGCCGGAAATTTTTGGAGTGAACTTTACTCTGCCGAACATGCCGGCTTTGATCTGCATCTTCGAATTATTGAGGACGACTTCCACGGGGTACGTATGGCCTTCATCGCCTTTCGAAGAGACGCTGAATATCGATCCGGTAAACACCGAATTCGGAAATACATCCGTCGTGACTTCAACCTTTTCACCCACCTTGAGCCGGATGACGTCTTTTTCCGCCACGTTCACTTTTACCTTCAGCCGGGATATGTCCACCACGTTGGCAACGAAGGTTGCCTGCGGTGCACCCATCACCATCGATCCGATGTTCACATTTCGCGCGGTGACGAACCCCGAGATCGGCGTCGTAATTTTGGTGTCGCTCAACTGCCGGCGGGCAACAATATATTGCGCTTCCGTTGATTGAAAACTCCAGCGTGCCTGTTCAATCTGCGTATCGGGGATGGATCCCTCTTTATACAGCGCTTCGTAGCGTTCAAGGTCTTTCTTTGCCTTTTCGTACGATACTTTCGCCGTTTTATATGCCGCTTCTTTCAGCTCGCTGTCGACTTCCACGAGGACATCGCCTGCATGCTTATAGTCTCCGACCTCTGCAGAGATTTTCACGACACGTCCGGAGGTCTCCGACATCACCGCGACATCATTATAGGCGACAATGGTGCCCACCTGGGAAAAACTATCCGTCAGATCTTTCTTCGCGGCCGTTATCACCGAGACGGAATAAGATGTGGAAATCGTTTTGGCTGCACTGGCCTGATCACTGCTTTTTGCTTTATTGCAGGAATAGGCGCCGAACACCAGTGCCCCCAGCGTAAGAATGATGAGGAAATATTTCAGATTCGTTTTCATCGCTTGTATCCTTTTGATTTGAATGTCCTGTTACTCACCTATTGATTTTGAAAGCCGGGCCACTGAAAGCTCGTAATCCACTAATGACTGAGTCAGGTTCAACTTCGATTGCAGCAGCGCCACTTCGGCGTCGAGCAGTTCAGAGTTCGGTGCAAGTCCTTTTTTATATTTATCATCCATAATTTTATAATTTTCCTCAGCGAGCTTCACGCCCAACTCCGAGACGGCCTTTCGTTCTTTGGCCTGATTCACGCCCAGATAGCTTTGCGTCACCTCCAGCATCACGCCGTCTTTCGTCATCGACAATCCCTCCTGCGCCTGCGCGAGCTGGGCCTGGGCCTGGTTCGACTGATAACCGGTCTGCCACCAGTTCCAGATATCGAACGAGAAGGACAATGTTGCGTCCCATGTATCCTTGAACGCATCGATCGCGGGGAAATAACGCGAATTGGGACGCAGATAATTATAATTCCCGATCAGATAAATTTGCGGCCACCATCCGCCGCGGGCTGCGGTCACCCCTGATTCTCCGGCTTTCACCCGCGCGTTCATTCCCAGAACCTCCGGGCGTTTTTCAAACGCACGATCGATCAGCGAATCGACGGCGTTCCATGACCGGTCATTGATTTGAATGGTCGAGGCCAGCGTAATCTCTGTTTGCAGCGGAAGTCCGAGTGTATTATTCAGGACATACATCGAAAGTTTGACGCCGTTAACCGCATCAATCTGACGTACCTGCGCATCCGAAAGCTGCACCTGCACCTTCATGAGATCATTCGTGGTCAGCATTCCCTGCTTCACGAGATTTTCCGCATCTCTGGCATGCGACCTGATCTGGTTGACATTTTCGTCGACAAACTTCTTAAATTCATTTGCACGGAACAGGTTCCAGTAGGCGGCTTTAATGCTGTAGAGAACTTCAGCCTGGTCTTTTTTAAAGTCCTCTTTCGTTGCCTGGGAGAGATACTCCGCCGCATTTGCGGCCCCCGATATTTTCCCTCCGGTAAACAACGGCTGCTGAAGAGTGGCTCTCAGGGTATAGTTGTTCACAATCGTCGGCGATAAGACCGAGTTGACGTCCTGCGGCGGCAACGACGGCCCGCCCGGAACTGTACCGAACAGTCCTTTGGGTATCGATAATGTACCGGCAGGGACATCACTGAGCCGCGTATAGGCGCCGGTAAATTTGAGCGACGGCAGTCCCAGGGTATTCATTTCACTTGCACGGGCATCTGCTGCATCGACCTTAAATCCCGAGGTCTTCAGTGCCTTGCTGTTCTCCATGCCAATTTGAAGCGCCTGTTCAATCGTAAGAGAGAGCTTCTGCTGCGCGAACATCGGAAGCTCCGCTATTAAAAAGAGTAAAAGAAGTTTTGTCAGTCGTTGGTTCATCGTTTCCTCATCGTGTCATGTGCTGGTTCATCATTTATTGGCAAGCGCCGCATATTCGGTGCGCCCGCGGGTCGTCAGGATGGATTCAAATAATAAGGTCGTGGAGACCGAAAGCGTATGTTCCAGATCAATATTAAACCTCTTTTTCCATTTGTCGCCTTCGTTGTCTATCCGGAGCATGAGGGCGTTCATATTTGACCACAGAATGACGCCAAGTTCCATGGGATTGTAATTCGGCCTCAGCAGCCCTTCATCCATTCCAGTTTGCAGAATACTGTTGATCACATTCCACACGCGCTGCGTCTCCATGTCACAGGTTTTTTTCATCTCGTCGGATACCTGCTTATGAAATTGAGGGGATTGGAGGAAATGGATCATCCGGAAGAATTTTCTATGCTTATCAAAATATTTTCTATAGACATCCCCCAGCTCCATAATTTTATGGAGCGTCGAAACGCTTGAGGTTCCGATACGTTCAAAATCCTCATAGAGTTCCTCCATCCCCCGCATCATAACACCCAGGTACATATCTTCCTTACTCTTATAATAAAGATAGAGTGTCCCTTTACTGAGCTCAGCCGCCTCGGCAATTTCATCCATGGTAGCCGCGGAAAGCCCTTTTTCAAAAAAGACCTTTTTAGCGGCGTCGAGGATTTCCTCTTTTCTATGCTCTTTTTCCCGTACTTTTCGCTCTGTTATACCCATTTGACTTCCATTTAGTTACTGACCATTAGTCATTTATTACGTTATAGTATAACAAAAGATTCACTGGCAGTCAATTTTTCTTCTTTAAAATTTTGTAACGACGACGAATCGCTGAGCGGTCTTTAAAAGAAAATCTATTATATAATACTGAAGAGCAGATAAAGAGTTGCAGACATTTCGGCGAACAGCGAAGTAAAATAGGTGAATAACGGTTCAGAATTTTCACTGGAATTGACATTCGCAGGAATGCTTGAGAAAAATAAAAAAGGAGCGAAAAACAACTATCGCTCCCTTTTTTAATTCTTATAAAAAAAATCTAATGATATTTTTTCTGCAGGTAATTGTGAATTTCACCTGCAGCAATTTTTCCGTCGCGCATGGCAAGAATGACCGTTGCCCCGCCCCGCGAAAGATCGCCTCCTGCAAATATTCCTTCCCTGCTCGTCCGCTGGAGATCATCGGCAACCACGACGCCTTTTCTTCCGGTTTTCAAACCGGGAGTGGTTGACTGGATAATCGGATTGGGCGATTGGCCGACCGCTTCGATGACGGTCTGAACCTCAACGATGAAATTCGGTTCTCCGGAAGGTACCGGTTTTCTGCGTCCCGATTCGTCGGGATCGCCCAGGACCATTTTCTGGCATTCAATGCCGCACACCCTTCCCTGCTCATCGCCGAATATGCGTGTCGGGTTCGTCAGCATCATAAACTCAATGCCTTCCTCCTCTGCATGATGCACTTCCTCCAGCCGTGCCGGCATTTCTTCATGAGAACGGCGGTACATCAGATACGCATGTTCGGCTCCGAGACGTTTTGACGTCCGCACGCCGTCCATTGCCGTATTTCCGCCCCCGATCACGGCAACACTTTTTCCGATTTTAATGGGCGTATCGTACTCGGGGAATTTATAAGCCTTCATGAGATTGACGCGGGTCAGGAATTCATTCGCAGAATACACCCCGTTCAGATTCTCTCCCGGGATTCCCATGAACTGCGGCGTCCCGGCGCCGGTGCCGAGGAAGATCGCTTTGAATCCCCATTCATCGAAAAATTCGTCGATCGTTGCAGTACGTCCCACAAGAAAATTCGTTTCAATTTTCACTCCGAGCGCCTTGATCCGTTCTGCTTCCAGATCGAGAATGGTGCGCGGGAGCCTGAACTCCGGAATGCCATACCGCAACACTCCGCCGACGGCATGGAGCGCCTCAAAGATGGTCACCTGATAGCCGAGCTTCGCCAATTCAGCAGCACATGTTAATCCGGAAGGCCCGGATCCGACGATCGCAACACGCTCCGGCCGCTGTGCCGGAATCGCAGGCGGCGTAAAGAGATTGTGCTTCAATTCATAATCCGCGACAAACCGTTCCAGCTTCCCGATAGCGACCGGCTCGTGTTTCTTTCCCAGCGTGCAGACCGATTCGCATTGTTCCTCCTGCGGGCAGACCCGCCCGCAAATGGCGGGAAGATAATTCGACTCGCGGATCTTATTCACTGCACCGACATAATCCTTCTGATACACCAGCTGGACAAAGGAACGGATATCAATATTGACGGGACAGCCTTCCCGGCACACCGGATTCTGGCACTCGAGACATCGCGACGCTTCGATCAATGCCCGCACTTCGTCCACGCCAAAAGAAACTTCTGTAAAATTATGATTTCGTTCGTCCGCCTGCTGTTCAATGGACGTCTGTCGCGGAACTTTCATCCGTTCGGAGGGTTTCATTTTATTGACGGTGTTCATGACGCCATCCCCTCCTTCCGGCAAACGTGCGGTTCGCTGAAACGGTCCATCGAAATTTTTTCCATATCGGTATAACTTCGGTTTCGCAGAAGCATTTCATCAAAATCCACCTCGTGTCCTTCAAATTCCGGGCCATCCACACATGCAAACTTCATTTTTCCGTTCACCGTCACACGGCATCCGCCGCACATTCCGGTCCCGTCGACCATCACGGCATTCAGGCTGACCAGTGTCCGGATCTGATAAGGTTTTGTCAGATTGGAAACGGCCCGCATCATC
>RPQN01000061.1 GCA_003819715.1 Ignavibacteriota bacterium
CCAGGCCCAGACCAACTCCCAGGTAGCGTATCATCAGGCCCCATGTCAGCCCTACGATTACCCAGGCAGCGCCGAAGAGGTAACAATAAATTATTTCATTCGCGGGAGCCGCTTTGAGAACTGAAAACACGTTCGGCGATACTGCAAGCGTCATAGTCCATGGCACGATCAATAAACCAAACAGGGCATAGACGAGCCAGTAACTTTCCCAAGCCCAGTTCTTCACTTTTTTAAAGGGAAGATAAAAGACAGCGCCGGCAAGTCCGCCCATTGCGAAGATGAGTACGCCCAGCGTCGGATTGGTTGCTGCGGTTGCTAAGTCATTCATGGATGGTCCTTTCGTTCACTGAATTATTTGCGTTTTTAAAGTACATTGGCCTCGTACTTTTTCACTTCGGCCAACCAGTTCGTACCCACAGGAACATTCTGCTGGCTGCAATAATAATCCCACACGGCAGAGAATGGCATGGTCTTCAGTTCTTCCATCAACGCAAGCCGGGATGTGAAATCTCCTTCCGCTTCCAATGCTGCAAGTTTCTTATTCGGTTCGAGCAGGGCAATGCAGAGGGCTCTGAGCATGTTCCGCATGCCGATAACCCATGCGGCCACCCGGTTGATGCTCGCGTCAAAATAATCAAGGCCAATGTGTGTACGCTCAAGATAATTTCCGCGCACCAGTTCCTCCGCAATGGCAATCAGCTCGTCGTTCAACACAATCACATGATCGCTGTCCCAGCGAACGCCGCGGCTCACATGTAAAAGAATTTCATCGACAAATGTAAGCACCGACGATATTTTATCTGATATGGATTCTGTCGGGTGGTAATGGCCGGCATCAAGGGTCACCAGTTTTCCCTTCTTTGCGGCATACGCCAGATAGAATTCGTGGGAACCCACCGTGTAGCTTTCGACACCGACGCCGAACAGTTTCCCCTCGATGGCATCGAGGTTGTACTTGGGATTGATTTTTTCAGCAAACACCTGGTCGAGTGCTTCATTCAGGCGTTCACGCGGACCTTTGCGGTCAGCCGGTGTATCTTTCATCCCATCAGGGATCCAAATATTGGTCACCGTCGGCGTGCCCAAGGCTTGTCCCATTGCCGCGCCAACTTTTCGGCACGCGATGCAATGGTTGATCCAGAATTGACGAATGGATTTATCTTTATGCGACAACGTAAATCCATCGGCGGCTTTCGGATGCGCAAAGCACGTCGGGTTGAAATCCATGCCGATACCAAGCGATTTGGCCCATTCGATCCAGCTTTTATAATGTTCCGGCCTGAGCTTATCGCGGTCAACCTTTTTACCAGCGGGAAATTCAACGTAGAACGAATGCAGGTTGAGTCTCTGTTTTCCAGGAATGAGAGAAAATGCCTTTTCAATATCGGCTTTTAATTCAACAGGGTTGCGCGCCTTACCGGGATAATTGCCGGTGACCGCCAAGCCGCCGCCAAGATCCGATCCCATGTTTTCGAAACCACCGACGTCATCACCCTGCCAGCAGTGCATGGAAACAGGAATGGTTTTCAATTTGGCAATCGCCTTGTCTGTATCAACACCAACCTCCGCGTATCTTTCTTTTGCAACCTGATATTGCTGTTCGAGTGTTTTCATAGGATGTCCTTAGATGAATAATGATTGATATTTTCGGAACACCTCGTTCCATTGTTCAGTCTTCACCGGGTGAAATGTTTTCATCGGAAATGAATGAGCGATAATTTCGCGCCCTGATTTTATCGATCCTATTTTCTTTTTCGCAATCGCCTGCACCAGGACATTTCCGATTGCCGTTGCTTCCACCGGCCCTGCAACAACCGGAATTCCGCACGCATCGGCAGTGAATTGATTTAACAATTCGTTCTTCGAACCGCCGCCGACGACATGAAGCTGGTCGATGGAAGTGCCGGTAACCGCGGTGATATTTTCAAGTACGGCTTTATATTTTAACGCAAGACTTTCCAGAATACACCGCGCAAACTCACCTGGGGTTTGCGGTACGGGCTGGCGGGTGTTACGGCAAAACGTCCGTATCGCATCCGGCATATCCGGCGGGTTCAGAAATGATGCATCATCGGGATTAAGGATGGAGACAAATTCTTTTGATTTCAGCGCCAGCGTTATCAGTTCATCATATTCACACGCATTCCCCTGTTGTTGAAAACTTTTGCGCGTTTGTTGAAGCAGCCAAAGCCCCATGACGTTCTTCAAAAATCGGATTGTTCCAAATACCCCCCCTTCGTTTGTAAAATTATTTTTTAATGATTGTTCGTTGATAATCGGTTCATCCGTTTCAATTCCGAGAAGAGACCATGTGCCGGAACTGAGGTATGCCCAGTTATTTTTCTGCGCGGGCACTGCGGCAATCGCGCTTGCCGTGTCATGGCAACCAACCGCAACAACATCAACATTTCTCAACCCGGTTTCCTCACAAATTTCCGGCAGTAATTTTCCGATCACCGTTCCCGGCATAACCATCGGCGCCATGAGTTTTATCGGCAATCCAAGCGATGAAAATATTTTCCTGCCGTATGCTTTTGTTCCGGCGTTCAACAGCTGCGAAGTGCTCGCAATCGTATATTCATTTCTTGCCACACCGGTGAGCATAAAGTTGAACAAATCCGGCATATACAGTAACCTGCCGCCGCTGTGTAACGCGGAATCTTTGGAACGCTTGGCGCTGTAAAGCTGAAAGACAGAGTTGAATTGCATAAACTGAATGCCGGTAATGCCGTACAGTTCTTTGCGCGAGATTTTTTTAAACGCTTTTTCCATGATTCCATTTGTGCGCACATCACGATAGCAGTAGGGGAATCCGAGCAGCGCGTTGTCATTTCCGACAAATCCGAAATCGACCCCCCACGTATCGATTCCAATGGACTCGATATCGGAATGTCCTTTTTGAACAGCGAGTTTCAATCCGGTTTTCATCTCTTCAAACAATGCGAGAACATCCCAGCGCAAATGTCCGAGAATTTTTGTTTGTCGATTCTGGAATCTATGAATTTCTTCGATGTGTAATGATCCACCATCAAAAATACCTATTATCGCTCGGCCGCTTTCGGCACCGAAATCAAACGCAAGATATTTTGATACCGCCATAGTCTGTTCTACTCCTTTAAGTGAATTTCTTCTTTATAATATTCACTATCACGTTGTTCTCGTCTCATGTGGTTACGCTTTAAGTACGCGTCTCGTGTTCATCCAGTGATTTCATTGACCCAGGATGTTTGGCCAAAGGCTGATGCATCTTCGCGCAGTGCATCGGTCATAATCCCCGGTTTATTTTTCTCCTGTAATTTTCTACTTCCCAGGTATTAATGAACTGTATCTGTTCATCGGACATGCAATGCGGGCCGCCGAAGTTTTCACTGAGGTAACTGAACTTCATCATGTCTTCAAAAACCTCCATGGCCGTTTCTGCCGTTTTCAAGGAATCATCAAGTGCGATCAACCCTTTGTTGTTCACGAGAATAATCTTTGGGAGATGACCGAATTCCTTTTCGAACAAGAGTATTCGCTTCATGACATCGTTTTCGTGTTCAACAAATATGTAATTCGATTTACAATACACGATACTATCAGGTGTAAACGGGCGTGCGATTGTTTCAAACTTTTTATGGTCTGACGCATAATACTGAATGAGCTCGCTGTTTGCACTGAGCACGGCTTTTCCGGTCTCAGCTGAGATCGCATTGCATAGCGGTTCAAGCGTGTTTGCCATGTGCGACGGATCGGGATACCATTGACGTACTTCATTCTTTATTTTCTGTTCGATGGACCGGTACGTGTTTTTAATGTCATCCATGGTGTTCCCAGCAACAAACACACCATGATTCTGAAGGAAAATGATTTCCGGAGCATGATCGACTCTTGCGGTAAATTGCTGAATACGATCGTTCACCTTTTTAAAGAGAACATATCCGGGATCAGTATATTCCACATACAAAACAGAATCACCGAATAAACGATGAACGCTCTCTTCTGCAAGCCTTGAACACATCACGGCATTCACCAGAGTCGGATGCGTATGCACGACAAATGGAAAGTTGACACAATCATGCAGCGATGTTTCAACAGACGGCCTGTTGTCAGAAGAAGAGACGACACACGACAGCATATCCTTTTTCACTTCCTCTTCGCGTGTATGAACATCAATACTGTAAGTACTGGTATATATTTTTCCTAGGCACTGCCGCGACAAACAGACAAGTCCGTCTTCTGTTAATTCTGCCAACGAAGTGCCGCTGGCTTTAATCCACAGATGCGAATTATTTTTATACGATGTGTTTCCTCCTCCGGCGAGGACATAATCGTTTTTCCTGCCATAGAGGTGCGATAGTTCAAGCAGCGCTTTTATTTCCGGATTCATAAATATACTTTATTTTTTTACACACCATGTGTTTATTCTGCTTGATATTTTGCATTGAACAAATTAACGATACGGATGAAGGCTAAAAATCCCCGGATAAGGTGTAGTGGTTCGTATTACAATAGAGTGAACAATAAAAACTGAAATTAGTCTTACTGGTCACCATTTTGCGTTCCAGATGCAATATCGGTTTGTTTTTTTTAATTTGCAGATATTTTGCAATTGTTCCCTGCGCCGTGATCGCTCTGAGTCGTTGTCTCCCTCCTCTGATCTCGATTCCATAATATTTGCTGAGAATTTTAAACAACGATTTGTTTTCAAAGTTTCGCTGGCAGAATCCGCTCAAATTCATATTGGGCAAGAATGTCGTTTCATAAAAAACAGGAACATCGTTTATTAATCGTATCCTCTCCATTTTTATACATCCGGATTCCCGTTCATCTTTTGAAAGTTCGAAAATAAATGGATCGTCCCATTTCGCGATGTAAGGTTTCGTAATTATTTTCGTTTGTAATTCTTTGCCTATCGCCGATGATGTCCCCTGGAGAGAGAGTATCCCTGCTTCCTTTGAGGGAATCGCAACGATGCTTCCCTTCCCGTGGTGTTTATTGATATAGCCTTCCCGGACCAGCTCGTTTAATGCTTGTCTTACCGTCGGTCTGGTGACATTATGAGTGACACACAATTCATTTTCACTGGGGAGAAGATCCCCTTCTTTATATAACCCTGTCATAATATGTTCGCGTAAAATACTATGCAGTTTTTTATAAAGAGGTATTTTCATGGAAAGAGAGTGTTATAAGAATTTTATTAATCGGCTGATGACAAGACAAATATAATGAAATAGTCTTCAAAAATGTCAACCGTTTAAAATAACGCAAATTAACTTGTAATTACAAGTTGAAAATTATATATTTGTATAAATATTATATCATCAATAATTCTTAACACATAAATACTATGGCAACACCAATACTCATGCCCAAGGCTGGCCAATCTGTTGAGACGTGTATTCTTACTGCATGGTATAAGAAAAAAGGTGATGCAGTGAAGAAGGATGAATTGCTGTTTTCATTCGAAACGGATAAAGCAGCAATTGATGAAAACGCGAAATTAGACGGAATTTTACTTGAAATCTTTTTTGAAACAGGCAGTGAGGTGCCTGTGCTGGCCACGATCGGCGTTATAGGGCAGCCGGGCGAATCGGCGATAACGTTCGGAACCGCCGACTCCACCGGACAAACAAAGGATGAACAGAGAACAATTATTCAGGAACCATCGGCGCCTGATACCGCGACGACAGGTATTCCACTTACACAAAGACCATCTGCCGAAAAAATAAAAATATCGCCACGGGCAAAAAAAATAGCGGAACATAAGCGGATCCGATATGATTCGCTACAAGGTTCCGGGCCTGGAGGCAGAATTATTGCCGATGATATAGAACGTGCAAGTTCCAGCGTCACATCTCCTGCTTATGAACATGACAAAAACGAAAAAATGCCTACCGGAGAAAGCACAGGAAGAGAACAGAGGGTTCCTTCACATGAGTCAGATGTGAAAGGACATACGGGCGAAGAATTTACTGTCAAAAAAATATCGAATATAAGAAAACGAATTGCAGATGCTATGCAAAAGTCAGTACAAAATTCCGCCCAGCTGACACATCATCTGAGTGCGGATGTCAGGTCTGTACTAACAATCAGGACACAATTGAAAGCAAAAGCGGATGTCGAAAAGAATATCACCATTAACGACATGATCTGTTTTGCAATAATAAAAGCCCTCAAACAACATCCCGATATCAATGGCCACTTTAACGGAACTGAAATAAAAGAATTTAAAACGGTGCATTTAGGCATTGCCGTCGATACGCCGAGAGGTTTAATGGTGCCCGCCATTAAGAATGCCGGCACCATGACTCTTGAACAGCTGTCGGCTGCCATCAAAAAAAGAGCGGAAGAATGCAGACAAGGAGATATTTCCCCCGATTTGTTATCATCGGAGGCTGCAACGTTTACGGTGTCAAACCTTGGAGTTTATGGCATTGAAATGTTCACTCCTGTTTTAAATATTCCACAGATCGGAATTATCGGGGTGAATACAATTATTCAACGTCCGGCCGATGTTGGCGGAGGTATCATCGGTTTTGTTCCGGTCATTGGCATCTCTCTTACTTATGATCACAGAGCTATTGATGGAGCGCCTGCGTCGCGGTTTTTACAAACCGTAAAAAAAGAAATAGAAACTTTTTCATTATGAATATGCCCGATTGAGGTATCCTGGGAGCCGGTCCATCCGACAACGTTGCTGCTGAAAAGACAAGAAGTATCAGGATTTAAAAACAATTCGAGAGAATCGGCCATGGGTGAAGGCGCAAAGAGAAGTTGCTGTTCAAGGTGTTCTATGTATCCGGACGGATATGCAGGAAGCAGTATCTCCTCATCCGCCGGTTTCAGGAATTTTTAAGGAACCGTCAAATATATTTTAGCAAAGAAGAATAACGTATGCCAAAGAATCAGTTCATAGATCCGCAACAGGTAAAAAAACCGGATTTTATAAGTTTTGGAAAAATACCGGTCAACCAGTACAGCAAAACTATTGCAGAGGAAAAGAATAATTTCACCACTTCAGATTTTATGCGAATATACCGGGATATGGTTATTATCAGAGAATTTGAAACAATGCTGAATTTGATCAAGACAAGAGGAGAATACCAGGGCCTTCACTATGATCACCCAGGGCCCGCCCACTTGTCGGCAGGCCAGGAAGCAGCCGCAGTCGGCATGGCTTATAATCTGACTATTGATGATATGATATTTGGTTCACACAGAAGTCATGGTGAAATTCTCGCGAAAGGATTGTCTGCAATTTATCAGTTAGATGATTCGCTGTTACAACTTATCATGGAATCATTCTTTCATGGCAGCATTCTGAAGGTTGTTGAAAAAGCCCCTGTTCGACACATGAAGGATTTGGCTGTTTATTTTCTGCTCTACGGAACGCTGGCAGAAATATTTGCAAGAGAAAATGGTTTTAACAAGGGGTTAGGCGGCAGTATGCATGCATTCTTCACGCCTTTTGGCGTCTATCCGAATAATGCAATCGTCGGAGGTTCCGGAGATATTGCCGTGGGAGCTGCGTTATTCAAAAAAGTAAATCTGAAGAATGGCATTGTCGTCGCCAATATCGGCGATGCATCGATGGGTTGCGGCCCCGTTTGGGAAGGCATAACATTCTCCGCAATGGATCAATTCAAAAAACTGTGGGAAGGAAAATACAACGGCGGTCTGCCGATTATATTCAACTTCATGAATAACCAATATGGAATGGGCGGGCAAACATGCGGAGAGACCATGGGCTATGGTATTTTGGCCCGCGTCGGCGCAGGGGTGAACCCCGAAATGATGCACGCCGAAAGAGTCGACGGGTATAATCCATTAGCGGTCATCGATGCGTTCAAGCGCAAAAAGAAGATACTTGAAGACAAAAATGGCCCGGTGCTGCTCGATACCCTGACCTATCGTTTCAGCGGCCACTCTCCTTCGGATGCCTCGTCGTATAGATCGAAGGAAGAGCTTCACGCATGGGAAAAAGTTGACTCTCTTATTACGTTCAGAAAACAACTCGTCGAGAACAACATTGCCACAGAAAACGAATTGGATGCCGTTGTCAAGACAATCGAGCAGCAAATAAAACTTGTCTATCAATGGTCTATCGATGACTCCATATCACCACGCCTAGATCTCGCGGCAAACCCAAGAGCAATCGAAGATATGATGTTCTCGAATATGTCGATAGATAAAATGGAGTCCAAAGAGCCGGAAGTATTGATGAAGCTTGAGGACAATCCTAGGGTAAAACAACTGGCGACAAAAGAAAGATTTGCCTTTGATACGCAGGGAAAATCTATTTCAAAAATAAAACAGTTCCATTTGCGTGACGGTATTTTTGAAGCCATCATCGACCGATTCTATAAAGACCCCACCCTCGTCGCCTATGGCGAAGAAAATCGCGACTGGGGCGGAGCCTTTGCCGTCTACCGCGGACTGACCGAATCTTTGCCATACAACAGATTATTCAACAGTCCAATTTCCGAAGGCGCAATTGTCGGGACCGCCATAGGATATGGAATGGCCGGCGGCAGAGTGATTGCAGAAATTATGTATTGCGATTTTCTGGGAAGATCGGGTGATGAAGTTTTTAATCAATTACCAAAATGGCAGGCGATGAGCGGTAATCTTATTAAGATGCCTGTTGTGATACGGGTGTCCATCGGATCAAAGTACGGCGCACAGCATTCGCAGGATTGGACTGCATTGACGGCCCACATTCCCGGTTTAAAGGTTGTCTTTCCTGTTACTCCGTACGACGCGAAAGGCCTTATGAATTCCGCTTTACAGGGTACCGATCCTGTTATATTCTTTGAAAGCCAGCGTATTTATGATGTGGGTGAACAGTTTCATAAAGGCGGGGTCCCAAAAGAGTATTATGAAATACCCATCGGTGAGCCCGATGTGAAACGTGAAGGAAAAGATGTTACTCTACTGAGCGTTGGCGCAACATTATATGTCGCATTAAAGGCTGCCGATATTTTAAAAGAACAGTACAATCTTGAAGCCGAAATTATAGATGCAAGATCTTTAGTACCTTTTCATTATGAGAAGGTCATTGCTTCAGTGAAAAAGACCGGCAGAATACTTTTAACGAGCGACGCATCGGAACGCGGCTCCGTGCTCAAAGATTTTGCACAGAATATTACCGAACTCGCATTTGATTATTTGGACGCTCCTCCCGTCGTGGTCGGCTCCAGAAACTGGATTGTCCCCGCGTATGAGATGGAACAATTCTTTTTCCCTCAGCCTTCCTGGATTTTGGATGCCCTACATGAAAGAATACTTCCGCTGCCGGGACATCGCATCCAGAATAATTTTACATCTTCCGAGAAGATATTGAGAAGTAAGAAAGGAGTGTAGTATCAGTAACATCGATTTTCAGTCGATCGCGAAGAACTTTGGATTACCCCATGTGGATTCTAATGTCATCCACCATGTGAACTCGCATATTCACACTCCCTATTCTTTCAGCGCCTTTCAATCCATTACAGAGGCCGCCATTCAAGCGAACGCGGAAAATGTCCGATTATTAGGCATCAATGATTTCTATTCAGTCGAAGGATATGATGAGTTCTTTGAAGTAACATCGAAGTACCATGTATTTCCTTTATTCAACATTGAATTTACAGGTTTGGATAAAGAGTATCAGGATCATGCGGTGAGAATCAATGACCCGAATAATCCCGGCCGCATATATTTATGCGGTAAAGGATTGAATTATCCTGTCGTGAATAAAACTTTTATCGACAGCTTGAATACGCTGCAGGAAAGCAACAACCAGCAGGCAAAAAGTATAATCGAAAAAGCGAATGCCTTTTTTCATAATAATCAGATTGATATTGCTTTAGACTATAACTCCATTCTCGTCCAGTACACTAAAAATATTGTCAGAGAACGGCATATTGCCAGAGCGATAAAAGATGCAGTGTTTGCACTGTCGCCTGCGAAAGAACAGAAGATTGCCTTACTCACAAAAATCTTTCGGGGAACTCAATTAACATCAGATATTGAAAATAGCGCCGCCCTCGAAAATGAGATTCGTAATAATTTCTTAAAAGACGGCAAACCTGCATTCGTACAAGAAATTGACAAAGCGTTCTATTCATTGAAAGAATTGGTGAACTTGATAAAACTGGCCGGCGGAATTCCATGCTATCCGTCCTTGTTGGGCGATACGCTTCGTGCGTGTACTGAGTTTGAAAATGACTGGGAAAAGATGCATGCCGTTCTTTCATCACTCAATATTCATTGTGTTGAACTGATACCAAGCCGGAATACTCTGGACATGCTTACCGATTTCGTTAAATTCTTTCACCAAAGAAAGTATATCATCCTTTTTGGCACGGAGCATAATACGCCGGAAAAATCTTCTTTACTCATTTCCTGCAAAAACAAGACTGAAATTCCGGTTGAAATCAGGAAGATTGCTTATGACGGCGCCTGCGTTATAGCCGCTCATCAGTTCTTAATGAACAAAATGAACATAGGGTATGTTGATGATCATGGAAATAATAATTATGAACAGATTAATGAATTCGCAACATTTGGCCGTTCAGTCATTCATTCTTATTTAAAAAGATAGAATATGGAACAGTTTATATATAAAGTCCTCCCTGCTGTCAGAATGATGCTTTCAAAGACAGGATTGCACGTCGTTTCTTTTTTTGAAATGCAGGAACCATCAATAATGAAGCAGATTCTCAAAAAAGATTCAATGCCTCTTCGTTTACTTAATTGCTTTATCGTAGAAGAGAAACTGACGCTTGAGGAAAAGTTAATATTAATTCAGAAAAAGATTTCCTCTGGCACAGTGTTTCATTGTATATGTTTCGAGGGCTTCGGCTGTGTCCTCGCCGGGAGAAACGCCCGTACGATTTTCAATCTACGGGATGCTTTGAACACGTTATTGAATAATGATATTGAAGCATCAGACTATATCTTTCGAACTCTCTCTCAAGAAAACGATAAAGGAGCAAATTCTCCCGTACTCAATAAAATTGCGGTCATTACAGGAGGCGCTCAAGGTTTCGGAGAAGGTATTGCAAGGGATTTGTTCGCAAAGCAGGCGAATGTCGTCATTGTCGATACCAATAAAGACAAAGGCACGGCTTTGGCCGAAGATCTGAACAGAACCCATGGGACAGCCAACAAGGCATTATATATTCATTGCGATATTTCCGATGAACTCTCTGTGAAGAATATGATTGGAGAAGTAGTCAAGAATTTTGGCGGTATAGACATTTTTATTAGTAACGCTGGCATTCTTCGAGCCGGTGATTTGGACGAATTAGATGTCTCAACGTTCGAACTGATGACGAAGATTAATTATTCAGGATATTTTATTTGTGCAAAATATGCTTCAAAAATCATGAAGCAGCAATATCACTATGCTCCTGAATATTTCATGGATATCATCCAGATAAACTCGAAATCCGGACTGAGAGGCAGCAATAAGAATTATGCGTATGCAGGAGCGAAGTTCGGAGGGATCGGGCTGACCCAGTCATTTGCGCTTGAATTGATGCCGTACAATATAAAAGTGAACTCCATTTGTCCCGGCAATTTTCTCGACGGCCCGTTGTGGGCTGATCCAAAGAACGGATTGTTTGTGCAATATCTCCATGCAGGAAAAGTGCCCGGCGCGAAAACAATAGATGACGTTAAAAAATATTATGAGAACCAGGTACCAGCAAAAAGAGGATGCAGAGTTGACGATGTCATGAAGGCGATCTACTATGTCATAGATCAGAATTACGAAACCGGACAGGCGATACCGGTCACGGGCGGCCAGGTCATGCTCAAATAGAATTATTATGAAAACACACGCGGTAAGAATATATGGAAAAAATGATCTGAGGCTCGAATCATTTGAACTTCCCCGGATTCAAGACGATGAAATACTTGCTCAAGTCATCTGTGACAGTATTTGTATGTCGTCATATAAAGCCGCAACACAGGGCACAGGCCATAAACGAATCCCTGATGATATCGCCGTTCACCCGACCATGATTGGCCATGAATTCAGCGGCAAAATAATTGAAGTCGGGAAAAAATGGCAGGCTTCATTTAAGGCGGGAGAGAAGTTTTCCATTCAGCCTGCCATAAACTATGAAAAAGGCCCCGTGGGCATTTTAAGCGCACCGGGTTATTCATACCGTTATATCGGGGGCGATGCGACCTACATCATTATTCCCAATGAGGTGATGCAACAAAACTGTTTATTGCCTTATACCGGAGCCGGATTTTATCCTGCTGCATTGGCAGAACCTTTATCATGTGTCATTGGAGCGATGCATGCCAATTATCATACCAGTCCGGGTTCCTATATTCATACTATGGAAATTGTTGACAAGGGTTGCATGGCTATTCTCGCGGGTGTCGGACCGATGGGGCTTGCTGCAATTAACTATGTAATACACCGGGAAGATCGTAAACCAAGAATTTTAGTTGTCACAGATATTGATCAAACACGTTTGGACAGAGCCGAACTTTTATATTCGAAAGGACTGGCGAAACAAAAAGGGATTGAACTTCTTTATGTCAATACGAAAAATACTGCCGACCCCAAGACATTCCTCATGAATCTCACAAACGGGAACGGATATAATGATGTGTTCGTATTTGCCCCTGTCGCGCCTGTGGTCGAACTCGGAGATGCGATACTCGCCTTCGACGGTTGCTTAAACTTTTTTGCCGGCCCGGCAGATACTCATTTTTCAGCTCAATATAATTTTTATAACGTGCATTACAGCTTTACTCATATCGTGGGAACAAGCGGAGGCAATAATAACGATATGCAGGAAGCGATAGATATGATGTCCAGGGGCCTTGATCCTGCCGGTTTAATAACGCATATCGGCGGGCTTGATGCGGTGATTCCAACCACATTGCATTTACCGGAAATTCCCGGAGGGAAGAAATTGATTTACACGAATCTTTCGCTTCCATTAACGGCAATAAGCGATTTTAAAAATAAAACTGACGTGCCTTTATTCAAAGATTTGGCAAGTATAACGAATAAAAACAAAGGATTGTGGAGTTTAGAAGCAGAAGAATATTTACTACAACATGGCAAGTCCATCACCGCATAAGATTGTAGGAATTGCATTGCTTTAATACTTGTTGTCATTAATAATTTCCTTTTATTATTTGAGCAGACAGGCAGTGATGACCTCGAGCAAAGCCACTTCAATACTGAAGTAGACGAATCCGGTCCCGATCATAATAAAGGTGTGCGGAAGGATTCGGAATCCTGTTTTTGGTCCCGAAAGAATAATTCCTCTATCACAAATTGCAAAAACGGGGTTATCATGGATGGATACAGGAGATACGAGATTCGTGGAAGACTCAGTTCGGAGAGATTTAAGGATATTCTTCCCGGATAAATTTCGCTATTTGCAGGCGGGTATGTAAAGCCAATTTTTCCATAATGTTATGTACATGGCTTTTCACCGTGTGGGTGGCAATATTGAGCTGCTGGGCTATTTTTTTATTGCTCAAACCGTCAGAGATTAATGCGACTATTTCATGTTCGCGTTTTGTCATCCACACGGCATGAGGTATTTTTCCCTTCCTCTTTTTGAGGGCAAGCTCAACGACGTGAGAAAAGAACAAACCGGTTAATGAGGGTGGAATCACTTTTTCCCCCCTCGCCACCAATCGAATGGTTTCAAGAATTTCCCCGGCGGTCGCGTCCTTTAATATGAGGCCTGATCCTCCCGACTCCACAAATTGAATAACGTCGGATTGTACAGGAGCAAAGCCCATACCGATCACTTTGGCTTCGGGCATTTTTTTTCTTATCGATTCTATTGCAGACGACTCTTGAAAACCTTCCAGACTCACCTCCACCAGAACCACCAGAGGATGATCCTGCCTGTTGGCGTTCACCAGATTGAGAGTGCCGCTTCCTCCGGGAGCAATGACATGAATATCCGTTTGCCCTTTGAGCATCATGGTGATGCTCTTGCGCAACATGCAATTATCTTCAAGGACCAGTATTCTAATTTTATTCATGAAAGATGATTGCCTGTGTTTTCCCCCGCCCATCCATTATTATTTCAATTCGATCAACGCAACCTGGCATTTTCGATCTGTTTCCAAACTGTCGACCACTTCCAATCCATCCATTCGAACATGAAATATGCGTTTATCTTTGTTCATCACGGTAAGTTCGCACGTTTGTTTTGCGGAAGAACTAAAAACAGTTTTTAAAAAAGAGTAAAACATATCCCGTTCCGCAAGCGGGATATACGCACTAAAATGTTTGTTCATGAGTTTATTCCGGTCAATTCCCAGCATGGTGCTGGCGCACATATTGACCTCCTTAATAACGTCGTCCACGTCCAGAGTAAAGTAAGGGATTGGCGAGAAATCAAAGAGGTTGACATATTTATTCCTCGACACTTCCAATTCTTCCTGTGCCATTCTCAATTCTTGATTTTGATGTTCCAGTTCAACCTGGTGAATCTGAAGCAACTGGGCCAATTTTTGAAGATCTTTCATGAGTTTGATACTCGATATTTCCGGTTTTGCTTCGATTATCTTCTTCGCTTTTGAATGCCTACTCTTGTTCGATTTATTTTTGTTGTGTTTCATACTTTGCTGCCCCTTTATTTTATATTGAGGATTTGGATTGCCAGAAGAATGAGCTTCGATTCTTTATCCCCTTGAAATATCTCACGGGCATTTAATAATAATTTTTTCTCCCCGGCTTTGGCGGAGGGGTATTCAATTTCATAATCCTCAAAATGGTTGTGTCGGGGAAGTATTTGTTCAAGAAGCTCCCGCAGTTTTGGAATATCCCAGGCACGATCCTCAAGTTCGTAGAGAAATTGGCCGACCGTATTTCCGCTGGTGGTATTAAACGCTTTATAAAAAGACATATTCGCTGAAAGAACCTTCAAATCCTTATCAAGAATAAGAAGCGAATCCCTCACCGTATCAACAATATTATCGGCATACTCGCGCGCACGCTGTACCGTCTGGTGCAACTTGTGAAGCTCCTCATGAACGGTTTTTATTTTGTTAATATCTGAAAACGTTATAACCACACCATCGATCGCATTACTGGTTGTCCGGTACGGCAATATCCGCATTTGGTACCAGAGGCCGTCGTTGGTTTGCACTTCCGCCTCCTTATACACCAGGGATCGCAACACTTCTTTTGCATCCTCCAGCAGGGTTTCATATTGAAGATTTGTCGCTATATGGTTTATGGGCCTTCCCACGTCGGAAGAAATGAGATTCACCACCTTTGTTGCGAAAAACGTAAACCTTTTTATCAATAAGTTATTATCGAGGAAGATCGTCGGGATATTCGTGCTCTCCATCAGGTTTTTCATATCATTATTCATCACCGATAATTCATCGTTTTTATTTTGCAGCTCGGTGTTCACCGTGACCAGTTCCTCGTTGAGCGACTGGAGTTCTTCTTTGGATGTTTCCAGTTCTTCATTGGAACTTTGCATCTCCTCGTTGGTGGACTGCATCTCTTCGTTGGTCGATTTCAGTTCCTCATTGGATGTTTCCAATTCTTCAATGGTCGACCTTAAATTTTCCTTCGTCGATTTCAATTCATGCGCAAGTTCATTGATAATTTTCAGTGATTTCTTTTCATAATGGATTTTTTTCGCAGCGAGTACTTTTTTTTGCGGCAGTACTTCCTCAAAAATAAGCAGCAATGAACCAATCATTTCTTTCGGTTCTTTGACCGGTTTCACCGTCAGATTGACAAGCTGGGTCTTGCCGTTTGTTTTTACTTTTATTCCTTCAGCAATCAATGATTTTTTGCTTGATAATACTTTTCTGACCAATGCCGGAAGTTCCTGCTGTAATCCTTCACGTGCCATTTCAAAAATGTTCATCTTCGCTTCGCCGTGTGTCAGTTCCAGGTATTTGCCGGTTCTTCCATGGATATAGAGTATTTCTCCCTGTTCGGTAATAATCACACAATTGGGAGAGTAACTCTGCAGGATGATCTTTTCCGCCAGAGGGCCAATGTTTTTTACTTCGGTCCTTTTCATAATGGTCTCATAAGGTTTTTCCGCCGGCCGGGATGCCGGGAATTCAATAAGGGGTTGTGCCGAATAGATGGACTCTCTTCTTTTATATATTTTCCATTTTTTATCGACCATGGAGAAGAGATCGACATACTCGCCGATGGTTTCCGACGAGCCGAGAAAAAGTACTCCATTCGGTACAAGACTATAATGGAAGAGGGGGATTATTTTTTTCTGCAATTCGGCATTGAGATAAATGAGAAGATTGCGGCAGGAGATGAGATCGAGCTTGGTAAACGGGGGATCCTTGATAATGCTTTGCGGCGCAAAGATCAGCATTTCCCTGATTTCTTTCCGGATGTGAAAGAGATTTCCGTCGGAAGTAAAGAAACGGCTCAACCGTTCCTTGCTCACCTCGGAACCAATTCCTAAAAATGAACCCATGCGGGCTTTTTCAATTGCCGTCGCGTCTATATCGGTGGCAAATATTTGCACGTTCAAATATTTTTTCGTTTCATTCAAGCATTCCCGAAGGAGCATCGCAATCGTGTATGCCTCTTCGCCGGTATAGCATCCGGGTACCCAGATTCTTATCTGGCCGTTTTCGGGCTTACGGTGCACTAGCTCCAACAATACCTTTTTCAATGTCTCGAACGCTTCGGGATCTCTGAAAAAATTTGTTACTCCGATAAGAAGTTCCTGAAACAGGTTTTCTATTTCACCGGGGTTTTCCTGAAGCAGACGTATATAGTTTGGCAGATTTTCCAGCTGAGAAATATTCATCCTTCTTTCAATGCGCCGGTAAACCGTATTCCGTTTGTAAAGTGAAAAATCATGGCCCGTGCGGGCCCTGAGAAGAATAAAGATTTTTTGAATTGCGTCTGGAATCTTTTCATCGGCAATTTCTCTGTCGAAGAGAATTCCCTTCATTTTTTTGGAAGCATATCTCATTAACTGGCCCGGCATTTCTTCGGGGGAAAGAACATAATCTGCCAGTCCGGTTTTTATGGCGCTGGTCGGCATACCGTCGAATTTTGCCGATTTCGGGTCCTGGACCATGACCATCCCTAATTCACTCTTCACCGATTTCAATCCGGCGGTGCCATCAGATGCCATACCGGAGAGAATAATACACACCGCTTTGTCTCCTACATCGACAGAGAGGGATTTGAAGAAATAATCGATGGGAAGCCGGAATCCATGTGCCTCAAGAGGTTCAATGAGCTGGATGGTTCCGTGAAGTATCGCCAAATCTCGATTCGCAGGTGCAACATACACATGGTCAGGCTCAACGAGCATTCCGTCTTCCGCCTGGAATAATTTCATCTTCGTGGATTTTTGAATAAGTTCAGGCATAATACTGATATGATTCGGATCCAAGTGGGACACCACGATAAATGCCATGCCGGAATTTTCGCCCATGTTTCTGAAAAATCTTTCGAGAGCGTCCAAGCCGCCTGCAGATGCACCTATACCAACGACATAAAATGATTTTCTTGAGGGTGGTGCTTCAGCACCCGTACTCTTTTGTTTCCTTTGAGATTGTTGAGGAATAATTTTCTTCTTCATAGAACCCTTCGTATAGACATGACGATCCTTCCGAAATTCTGTCTAAAAAGAATAAAATCAATTGAGGTGCAGAAGTTGGAATTATTTACCCGACGACTTCGAACGTAAATTATTCTTGAATAAAACTAAGCATTTATACTACGACAGTCAATCGGGAGTATATTTGATATCGAGCGAGAAAAGTGAACAACGTACACCGCACATTGTATTGAAGAATGAAGAATGAAGATTTATAGATTGAAGATTATAAGATTATAAGATTGTAGTCGTGGGAATGACGTCACCGATTGTCAATCGAGGGCGAACAGGCACATAACCATACCAACAGTTTAGAGAAGATTTATCTGTGAATCATTATTCTCAGTTCCTGTTTTCTTCTTTTTTCCCTTTTCTTTGAGAGGATCAGTCCCTGATGTCTCAGCAATCATTGGGTCGACGGTTGTGCTCACAAGATTTCCCATCATATCAACGGGAACGGCCCCTTGTTCTATCAATTTGTTGTTTGCATTCGATTCGTTTTGTTCCGGTTTACGTACAAAGATCATTCTCCCCTTCTTCAAACCGTCGACGACACCGGACCAGGTCCCGCCTTCATTTCCGGATTCCGCAACATAAATATTTTTCGCCAATCCATAGATGTAGGGATTGCGGCCCATGGCAAGCGGAACACTCCAGGGAGCATTGGGGAAGAAGGTACTGAGGACCAACACGTCGCCTTCGGTAATTTGAGAATAATATTTCTTCATTCCACTATCGAATGTCATGATTCCTTGAGGAAGGACAATAATACTGTGACCTTTATATTTCAGAGCAGAATCCAGAGCCTGCTTGTCTACACCCTTGGCAAATCCACTCACGACCACTTTATATTTTTCCGATGCCATCTTTGCAATGTTGTCTGTGAATTTTAGAGAAATATCAGATGCATCTCTGGAGCCGACAATGGCAATGGAATCTTCCTGAAGTATCTGCTTATTTCCTCTTACATATAAAATGGGGGGTGATGATTTCGCTTTGAGATTATCCTTGAGTGTTTTCGAATATTCCGGAGAGTTCAAGGGCAGGACTTCATATCCTTGTGAGAAGAGATCTTCGGCAAGAAACGAGCTATTCGGTAATTCTGATTTCGCTGTCCTTATTCCAGTCAAACCCTTTTCATCCAACGCATATTCCCGCTTCCATTGATTTTCCGAGAGAGCGAAGAATTCCTCCAGACTGATCTTCTGTTCATGAAGAATCTTTACCAGGAGCGTATTGATTTGTTCTATACGAAGTTTCGAACTATGAGTGAGTGCGATGATATATGGAATTTCTTTTTTTTCTATCATAAATTTTGGACTTTTCTTATACCAAGTCTCCGCCAACAGTCTTCGCAATGACCAGAGGAGCAATTTTTATTGCACCCAGGGTTGTGAGCAATTTTCCAATTTCTTTTATGGTTGCTCCACTATCACAAATATCGTCAATTATTAGGATAGATTTGCCATTGATCTCTTGCTTCGTTTTAACGTCGAATGCACCAGCGACATTATCACATTTCAATAAACTATTTTGAAATATCTTTTGAGGTTTTGTCGCACTCGTCTTCATCAGATTATGAGAAATCGGAATACCCAGTGCCGTAGCAATCTTCACCGCAAAATTTTTCACGAGATCACCTGATTCTGTAGGCGGCACATAGACCATGAGGTCAAATTTCTCTTCTCCAAAGTGTTTCCGAAAAGCTTTAATGGTTAATTTTAATAAAAAGTCCGGAAAATCGCCTCCATGCTCGTACTTGCATCGATGGATTGCAGCTCCAACTGATGAAACTCCATAATAAGAACCAGCAACACCGGTTATGAGACTACTCTTGGAATTCGCTATATCAATAGGCGGGAAATATTCGCTTCTAAAAGCATCAATCTTTTCTACCCATTCCTTCTCCATATTCACATGAATATACTGAGCCGTATCCGTATCACAGTGCTGACATTTCGCCGTCCCAACATCTCCCAAATAATCGCATAAAATTTTCATCCGGCAATCTTTTGAATGAACATAATCGATCATTTTTGTGAGATCATCAATTTTCGCTTTTCTCAGGTTTTCGAAGGCAGCTGTATCAAGCACCGGCGCACCATACTTATACATGTATTTTTTTCTGGTGCCTGATTTTACTTCATTGATAATACCTTGTTCTATAAGATCCGCTTTAATGGTTCTTACCTGATTACGTGTAAGATTTGTCGCTCTTATTATCTCGTATTCACCAAGCGGCGCTTTCTTGACCGCATCTATAATTCGTTGATACTTTTCGGGTGAAGGTCTTCCTCCATCGATAAACGCCTGAGGAAGCGATTTATCATCCTCATGATAGAAGAGAATGATAAAAGTTTCTTTTCCATCTCTCCCGGCACGACCTATTTCTTGATAGTAATGAATTAACGAGGCGGGTATTTGAGTGTGAACAATGAACCTGATGTCCGGTTTATCTATTCCCATTCCCAGAGCATTTGTCGCGACAATACATTTCCACTTATTCAAGAGCAGCCCATTTTCTATTTGTTTACGTGAGGCTGCATCTAATCCTGCATTATAATTGGTAGACGAGAGCTTCAAATATTCCAACCACCTGGAATAAATTTCAGTATTTACTCTGGTGCCTGTATAGATCAAACCTGTTCCCGGCAGTTTATCCAAATTCATGCCAAGCCATACCATCTTTTCTTCTTCGGATTTGACCTTCACCACGTGCATCTTGAAGTTGGGCCTCACAAGATTACCGCGAATAGATTCAGTGTTTTCACCCATCTGTTGAATGATATCCTGTTCAACTCTCCTTGTCGCGGTTGCGGTTGTCGCAAGCACAGGAAAACCTGCAGGGAGTAATTTTACAAGATTAATTATTCTGCGAAACGCCGGGCCGAAATCATGACCCCCGACAGAGCTGCAATGAGCTTCATCGATTAAAACCATCTTCAGTTTTAATGATCGAGTTGCTTCGATCCATTTATCATTTTCCTGCCGTTCCGGAGAGATATACAAGAGTTTAAGTATACCTCGACATCCGTCG
>RPQN01000062.1 GCA_003819715.1 Ignavibacteriota bacterium
AGAACATTGAAGACCTGGAAAATGTGAATATGAAAAAACTTGCGGAAGAAGCGCGTGCGATCGAGCAGCAGAAAACGACGGTGGAAATACGCATTGCGCAAATTGAATTTGAAAAGAAGCGCGCGCAGGATAATATTGAGCGCAACCAGGCCGAAGAGGAAAAGCTCCGTCAGGAAATCGAACTGCTCAACAGCGAAATTCAAACGCTCACCCCGGCGGTCGCAGCGATGGAACGAAAACAGGCGGAGGCAGAGCAGCAGGTGGGCGCTGCGATGAGTGAAGTCGAAACGATGGATGCGCTCTGGAATGAGTACTCCAGCATCGCCAATGAAGCCCACCTGTCGGTGCTGGCCCTCAAAAGCGAAGAACGAAGCATCGTTCAGGAAAAAGAATACACCGCATCGACCTGCCAGGCCGTTGCAGCGGCCTTCGACCAGCGGACGGAAGAAATATTCAAGGCAAAAGAAGATATCGGGACGATTGCAGCCGACCTGGAGGCCATTGCGGTGACCCTTCGCGAGGCGCAGCAGGAGTACGACGGTATCCTGGAGCAGAAGAAGACGGTCGACCGGGAATTTTCCCTGAAACGGGGCCAGATCCATGAAATTGAATTGAAGTTAAAGGATGAACGGCTGAAACAGGAGGGGTCCTTGAAGTCGGCGCACGATCTTGAAATAAAAATTCAAGAACTGACCATGAAAGCCGAAAATCTTAAAGCCCGGGCAAAGGATGATTTCGATATTGAAATCACGCCGAAGGAATTTCCGGATGCGAATGAGTATGATTTTACAGCGGCCCGGGAAGAAGTCCGCACGCTGAAGGAAAAAGTCAATGTGCTCGGCGCGGTGAACTTTGCCGCATTCGACGAATACAAAAGCGAGAAGGAACGGCTCGATTTTATGTCGGCTCAGCGGGATGACCTGGAGCAGTCTGAAAAGACCGTTCTGGAGACCATCGAGGAAATCAATTCGACCGCCCAGAAACAGTTCCTGCAGACCTTCGAACTCATCCGTGAAAATTTTATTACCACCTTTAAAAGTTTATTTGACGAAGGCGACGAGTGCGACCTCCGGCTCGATGCGGAAGAACTGGATCCGCTCGAAGCGCGTATCGAAATTATCGCAAAACCGCGCGGCAAACGCCCCACGTCGATCGACCTGCTTTCGGGCGGGGAAAAAACCCTGACGGCCATTGCACTGCTCTTTGCGATCTACCTGGTCAAACCGAGTCCGTTCTGTATTCTCGATGAAGTGGATGCACCGCTGGATGATTCCAATATCGACCGGTTTGCGCGCATTCTGAAAAAATTTTCAGATAATACCCAGTTCGTCGTCGTGACGCATAATAAGCGGTCGATGGAAGCCACGAACGCGATGTACGGGGTCACGATGGAAGAAGAAGGCGTATCGAAACTCGTTTCCGTCCGGTTCAACGAAGTGGAAAAGAATTAATGCTTTCGATCGCATCCAAAACTCATGAACCGTCGTCATTTCAAAAATAAAAGTATGGATCGTTGATTTTGGTGCCTGTTGGTCGTGTGATGTTGGAAATGAAGGAGTTGAAGAGTTCTGTTATTTGAGGTTATTCAGGATATGATTCGTGTGTTTTGTGATTTTGACGGGACGATCTGTCCGCAGGATATCGGCGATCAGTTCTTTATGAAGTTTGCGGGTGACCGGGCCGAACATAATTTTCAGCGGCAGCTCAACGGTGAAATCACGGTGCAGCAAGGGCTCGGGGAATTATGCGAAGCGATTCCTTCAATCCGCCGGGACGAGTTTCTGGAGTTCATCGATCAATTCAAAATTGATCCGCACTTCGCAGAATTTGTCCGGTTCTGTCAGATGAAGGAAATTCCGCTCATGATCCTCAGCGACGGAATCGACGCCTATATGGAGCGTGTGTTGTCCAATGCCGGATTGAGCCGACTCCCGTTTTTTGCGAACCATGCGGAGTTTTTACGCGTGGACGGCAGGGATAAAATTTTAATCTCGTTCCCGCATACCGATGCGGAATGCAGCACGTGCGGCAACTGTAAGCGGAACCATATCCTTAACGCATCGGCAGATGACGATATTATCGTCTACGTCGGCGACGGGTATTCTGACCGGTGCCCGGTGAAATATGCGGACATCGTATTTGCAAAACAGCAATTGATCGGATATTGCCAGGAGCGGAATATTACCTATTTCGAGTTCAAACATTTTGGCGACGTCCAGGCGAAAATGGAGGACATAGTCCAGCGGAAGCGCCTCCGTCATCGGCAGGAAGCGGCGATGGCGCGCCGTGAAGTGTTTATGCAGGGATAACCCATGAAGTCGTTTCGTGAAAATATATTTTCCCTGCGCAGTTACACGCCGATCCCATTTTTGCTGGCGATGGTTGTTTTTGCTCAACCGACAGCGGCTACCATGGCGATCGGGCTGGTGATCGTGGCGATTGGTGAGTTTGTTCGTTTTTGGGGCGTTGCGTATGCCGGCAGCCTGACCCGTGTCACCGGCAGTGTTGGTGCACCGGAAGTGATCATGGCAGGGCCGTTCGCCCGTGTCCGCAATCCGCTTTACGTGGGAAATATGTTGACGTATATCGGTATCGGTGTGATGTCGAATGCACTGTCCCCGTGGCTCGTCCTGGCTGCGGCAGCATGGTTCGGTTTCCAGTATTACCAGATTGTGATGCTGGAAGAAGGATTTCTCGAAAATGAATTCGGCGCTGCATATTTGGAGTTTAAGCTTCATGTGCCCCGTTTTATTCCGCGCCTGACCGGATATATCAATCCGGTGCAGTTGAAACAGATGGCGCACTGGAAGGAAGCGGTGCACTCGGAGCGGCGGACGTTCCAGGCATTAACCCTGGTGTTGTGTCTCCTCCTTGTTCTTTGGATTGTGAGGTAACGGGTGGTCCAGCGCGTCATGATCATTGCGGGTGAAGCCTCCGGAGACTTGCACGGAGCCGGCGTCGTACGGGAACTGAAACGGATATCTCCCTCGGTCGATGTCTACGGGGTCGGCGGCGAGAAGATGAAGCGTGAAGGGATGGATCTGATTTACCACATCAACGAACTCGGGTTTATGGGATTTGTTGAAGTGTTGAAACATCTTCCGTTCATCAGGACGATGGAACATACGCTGGAGCAAATTGTCAGGTTTAAGCGGCCTGATGTATTGCTCCTGATCGATTACCCCGGATTTAATCTCCGGTTTGCGAGGATTGCGAAACGATATCAAGTCAAGATCGTCTATTATATCAGTCCTCAGATCTGGGCGTGGCATCGTTCGCGATTAAAAAAGATCCGTTCGGTGGTCGATACCATGCTGGTCATTTTACCCTTTGAACGGGAACTCTACCGGGCGGAGGGAATAGATGCGGAATTCGTCGGCCATCCGCTGCTGGAAGTGCTGGAATCGAAACTAGACCGGAAGAATTTTTGCAAGCGGTTCTCCCTGGACGAAAAGAAAGCGATCATCGCGTTGCTCCCGGGAAGCCGCAAACAGGAGATCGATTCGATCTTCCCTGTCATGCTTTCTGCCGCCCGGAGAGTCTCGGAGCAGAACGGCGCATCCATCGTGGTCGGGATTGCACCGACGCTGGAAGAGGAATATTTCCGGACCCTGTACAATTTGCAGGGGGTCCATTGCGTCAAAGGATTGACGTACGAAGTGATGGCGAACGCTGATTTTGCTTTTGTCACCTCCGGCACGGCGACACTGGAAACGGCATGTTTCGGGACGCCGATGGTGGTGGTCTATAAGACATCTTGGGTGACGTACCTCATCGGACGGGCACTGGTTCGTGTCAAGCATATTGGATTGGTCAATATTGTTGCCGGGAAGATGATCGCACCGGAATTTATTCAATTGAACGCAACCGCAAAGAAACTGGCGGCATCGGCAATGAAATTGTTAAGCGATGAACAACAGCGTGCAGATATGAAAACGAAGCTCTCGCAGGTGAAGGAAATGCTGGGCTCCGCCGGGGCATCGCGGCGGGTCGCAGAACGTGTGTTACAAATGAAATGAACGAATGAGAAAGCTTCTATTGCCGTTTTCTTTATTCTATTGGCTTGGAGTTGCTCTTCGCAATTGGTTCTTTGACAGAGGATTATTAAAAACGCAAACCGTGACGGTCCCGGTGATTTCGGTTGGCAACATTTCAGCGGGCGGAGCCGGCAAAACGCCGCTGGTGGAAATGCTGATTGAGAAATACGCCCCCGGCCGACGGTGGTCGGTGGTCAGCCGAGGGTATGGTAGAAAATCATCGGGAACAGTCGTGGTCAGCGATGGACGCGGATCACATGCATCCGTTGAGGCTTCCGGGGACGAACCGGCCCAGCTGGCCCGGAAATTTCCGGATTTGATCGTGGTGGTGGATGAACAGCGTGTCCGTGGTGCACAAAAAGCCATAGAGCTCGGCGCAGCGGTTATCGTGCTCGATGATGGATTTCAACACCGGTATTTACACCGTGACCTTGATCTTGTCATTCTCTCCAGGGAAGAAATCCTGAACGGAGATCTCCTGCTGCCTGCGGGGAATAGACGTGAGCCGCTGAGTTCTTTGAATCGTGCCGATGTGATTGCCCTCAGCCGCTGTACGGATGCCGAAGATTATCACCGCGTTTATGCCCTGGGCAGGCAGCATCCGGGGTTTCCGGAAAAAACACTGTCTCTGGGTTTGAGAACGAAACTGAAGATGTTCGAACGGTTCTCATCGCATGAGAGGTTGGACCGTGAGGAATGTGAAAATAAAAATGTCATCCTCTTCTCCGGGATCGGTAATCCGAAATCGTTTGAAGATGTACTGCGGCAGGCGAATGTACACGTGATAACGCATGTTGTTTTTCCGGATCACCATTGGTACACGGAGAACGATATTCATTCTCTTGTCGAATCGAGAAGAGGGGCCGATGCAGATTTTATCATCACGACGGAAAAAGATTCCGGGCGGATGAACGGCCGGTTAAAAGAAATCCTGGATCCGGAGCCGGTACTTATCGCCGGAATAGAACAGGAGATCGTCTCAGGTCGTCAGCAATTTGAAGAATTAGTAAAGCAGGTCACCATAAGGAGAGAATGAAAAATTTTTATTCAACAAAACAGTGCAGGAATAATCCTGCACGAGTTACTTTCTTATCATAAAACAAACAAGAAATAATACTCACTGAAAGGATAACAGTAAAAATGGCAAAAGTACCAAAATATGTATATTTCTTCGGCAATGGTAAAGCCGAAGGCAAAGCGGAGATGAAAAATCTTCTCGGCGGAAAAGGTGCAAACCTTGCAGAAATGGTCAATATCGGGCTGCCGGTTCCCCCTGGTTTCTCAATTACGACTGAAGTCTGCACCGCGTATTATGAGAACAAACAGAAATATCCAAAGACGCTGGAGAAAGAAGTCCTTGCAGCACTTGCAAAAGTAGAAAAATCGATGGGCGCGAAACTGGGCGATGCCAAGAATCCATTGCTCGTCTCTGTCCGTTCGGGCGCTCGTGCCTCGATGCCCGGGATGATGGATACGATCCTCAACCTTGGCCTCAATGATAAGACGGTTGCAGGGTTGATCGCGAAGACCAGGAACGAGCGGTTCGTGTACGATTCCTACCGGCGTTTTGTTCAGATGTACGGCGATGTCGTGCTCGGTTTGAAACCGGTCAATAAGGACGACATTGACCCGTTTGAAGAAATTATCGAAGCAAAGAAACATCAGAAAAATGTCAAGCTCGACACCGAACTGACGGCCGAAGATTTAAAGGAGCTGGTGGTGAAGTTCAAAGCGGCAATCAAAGAAAAGACCGGCCATGACTTCCCGGAAGATCCCCTGAAGCAGATGTGGGGTGCGATCGGAGCCGTGTTTAGTTCCTGGATGAACGACCGCGCCATTGCATACCGGAAGATGTACGATATTCCGGAATCGTGGGGCACTGCCGTCAACGTCCAAACGATGGTGTTTGGGAATATGGGCGAAGATTCAGGAACGGGTGTTGCGTTTACCCGCGACGCCGCAACCGGCGAAAATTATTTCTACGGTGAATACCTTATGAACGCGCAGGGAGAGGATGTCGTTGCAGGAACACGCACACCGCTGCCGATCCTCAAGCTGAAAGAACAGGATGCGAAACTGTACGGACAACTGGATAAAATCCGCAAAACGCTGGAAAAACATTATCACGACATGATGGACGTGGAGTTCACCATCCAGCAGGGTAAATTGTTCATGCTCCAGTGTCGTGTCGGAAAACGCACCGCATTTGCCGCAATCAAAATCGCGGTCGATATGGTGGTGGAAAAGCTGATCACAGAAAAAGAAGCGCTGGCGCGCATCGAGCCGGATCAATTGAATCAATTGCTCCGCCCGATTTTCGATCTCAAGGAAAAAGAAGCGGCAGTGAAATCAGGACGTCTGCTCGCAAAAGGACTGAATGCCGGTCCGGGTGCAGCAACCGGCCGCCTGGTCTTCAATGCGGTTGATGCGGAAGCGTGGAAGAACCGCGGCGAGAAGGTCATTCTCACCCGCATCGAAACCTCGCCGGAAGATATCAAAGGAATGGATGCATCGGAAGGAATTCTCACGGCACGCGGCGGTATGACTTCGCACGCGGCGCTCGTTGCCCGTCAAATGGGCAAAGTGTGCGTTGCCGGTTGCGATGAATTGAACATCGATTATGCAAAGCATACGATGACCGTGAAGGGGAAAGTGTTGAAGGAAGGCGATTGGATTTCGCTGGACGGCTCAACCGGCCAGGTCATTGAAGGCAAAATCCAGACGAAACCGTCGGAAGTCCTGCAGGTCCTTGTTGAAAAGACTCTTGATCCGAAGGATGCGCCGGTTTATCAGACCTTCCAAAAAGTAATGACGTGGGCCGATAAATACCGGACGCTGAATATTCGTACGAACGCCGATCAGCCGGACCAGGCGGCAAATGCAATCGCATTCGGCGCCGAAGGCATCGGATTGTGCCGCACGGAACATATGTTCTTTGGCGAAGGGAAAATCGGGCCGATGCGCGAAATGATTCTCGCCGATACCCTGGAGCAGCGTAAAGCCGCTCTCGCAAAACTCCTGCCGTTACAGCGGAAAGATTTCGCCGGTATCTTCGAAGCGATGAATGGGAAACCGGTCACGATTCGCACCATCGATCCACCGCTGCACGAATTTGTACCGCACGAGGAAAAAGAACAGCGTGCGCTTGCGCAGTCGATGGGGATCAGCTACGAGAAGGTCAAGGAACGGGTGGAAGGATTGCATGAATTTAATCCCATGCTTGGTTTCCGCGGATGCCGGCTTGGAATTATTTTCCCCGAAATTACCGAGATGCAGGCACGCGCCATTTTTGAAGCTGCGGCGGAGACGCAAAAGAAAGGCATTCCGGTTGCTCCGGAAGTGATGATTCCCCTGGTCGGCAATGTGAAAGAACTGCGCCACCAGGAAAAACTCGTCCGCGCCACTGCAGAAGCAGTGATGCAGGAACGGGGGGTGAAATTCAAGTACCTCGTCGGCACCATGATCGAAATTCCACGAGGTGCGGTGACTGCGGATGAGATCGCAGAAGTCGCCGAGTTCTTCAGTTTCGGAACCAACGACCTTACCCAGACCACGCTCGGCGTCAGCCGTGATGATGCAGCGCGGTTCCTCATCCCGTACGTCGAAAAGGAAATATATGCGAAGGATCCGTTTGAAGTTCTGGACCGCGGCGGTGTCGGCAAGCTGATGAAAATTGCGGTGGAGAAAGGACGTGCAGCCCGTCCCGGCATTAAGCTGGGTATTTGCGGTGAGCATGGCGGAGATCCATCGAGCATTGAATTCTGTCATCTGATCGGTCTGAACTATGTCAGCTGTTCGCCATTCCGCGTCCCTATCGCGCGTCTGGCGGCTGCACGCTCTGCGCTGTTGAATCCAGCCGCGCCGGCGAAAAAAGCAGGCAAGAAAGCAGCATCGTCGCGCAAAAAGTAAGCCGGCGAATAGTTCATTAATTCACAGGAGGCGGGAACGCTGTTCCCCGCCTCCTTCATCTTAACATTATTGAAGGGATATGAGCAATGAAGCTCTCCGATTTCAAATATCCGCTTCCCCGTAACTTGATAGCAAAACAGCCGGCGAATCCTCGTGATCACTCCAGGTTGATGGTGCTGAACCGGGCTGACGAAACTATCAGTGAGCGAAAGTTCAATGAAATCGCAGATTATTTTCAAAAGGGCGACTGTCTCGCAATCAATGAAACACGTGTGTTCCAGGCACGGTTGTATGGAAAAAAAGAAAAGACGAATGCAAAGATTGAAGTCTTTTTACTGCGCGAGCTGAATGCTGAAGAAAATATCTGGGACGTTATAGTCGACCCAGCGCGAAAAGTGCGTATCGGCAACAAAATCTATTTTGATGACGGCAAATTATGGTGCGAAGTCATCGACAATACCACTTCACGAGGACGGACGGTGCGGTTTAATCACAAAGGCGATTTTTTCAAGATTATCGATCGTATTGGACTGACCCCGCTGCCCCATTACATCAAAAGAGACGCGACCAATAAGGATAAAGAAAGTTATCAGACGGTCTATGCCCGCGTCGTGGGAGCGGTTGCCGCACCGACCGCAGGGCTCCATTTTACGAAGGCACTCCTGAAAAAACTGGAGGCAAAGGGTGTGAAGATTGCACCGGTGGTGCTGCATATCGGCCTTGGGACATTTCGTACGGTGGAAGTAGAAGACCTGACGAAGCATAAGATGGACTCCGAATATTTCGAGATCAGCAGCGAAACCGCAAATATCATCAACAAGACCATTGACTCGAAACATAATGTGTTTGTCGTCGGCACGAGTACCTGCCGTGCGGTGGAATCCAGTGTGACGGTGGACGGGCACGTCAAACCGGCAAGAGGCTGGACGGATAAATTTATTTTCCCGCCGTTCAGCTTCAAGGTGACCGATCGTTTAATCACCAACTTTCACCTTCCTGAATCAACGCTTCTCATGCTTGCCGGTGCGTTCGCCGGGCATGAATTCCTGATGCATGGATATAAGAAAGCGATTAAGGAAGGATACCGGTTCTACAGTTATGGCGATGCCATGTTAATCGTCTGATTGTTCCAGCGGTTTATTTTTGAGGAGGGAGTTTTATTTCTGATGTAATGGCGATTGGGAATAAAGCTCCCTCTTGGTATTTTGATCTGCGGATTTATTATCGAGGATAGCCTGAAACATGACAAGATCAAGGCCTAAGGTATCGGTCATCGTCCCGGCAGCAGGATCCGGCACGCGCATCGGCGGAGACATTAAGAAACAATTCCTTCCGCTGAAAGGGAAACCCATCATCGTGCAGACGCTGCAGCAGTTCGAACATTGTCCGGACGTCGACGAAGTGGCGCTGGCGCTTCCGGAATCCGCGATGTCCGAAATGGAATCCATGGTGGAACGGTACCGGCTGCATAAAGTCAGCAAAATGGTCATGGGTGGTGCGAAACGTCAGGATTCAGTCCGCAATGTGCTGAACCGGCTGAACGTCAATGATTCAGATATTATTCTTGTCCATGATGGCGTACGGCCGTTCATCGAAGCAAAACGCATCACCCATCTTATAAAAGTATGCAAGGAGTACGATGCAGCGGTTCTTGCCGTGCAGCCGAAAGATACCATTCGGCGGTCAACCGGAGGCGGCTTCTTCGATCAGACGCTGGACCGTACGGCGCTCTGGCTGATTCAAACTCCGCAGGCATTTCGTGCAAAACTTCTGCTGAAGGCTTTCGAAAAAGCGAAAAAAGAAAAGTTTTATTCAACTGATGAAGCAGCCCTGGTCGAACGGCTCGGAGTGAAAATTCGTATTGTGGAAGGCAGTTATGACAATATTAAAATCACCACGCCGGAAGATCTGGAGTTGGGAATGCTCATTTATGACCGCTGGCGTGCGAAAGACTGGCTCTAGGTTGCTTCTTGCTGTCAAAATGAATATCTTAAAGTGGTATTCTTGAAGAGCGAACAAAGGAATAATGTATGATCAATATGGTTATTGTTGTGCTGTTGAGTTATATCGCAGGCTCGATCCCGACCAGCATTATTCTGTCAAAGTGGCGCCATGGGTTTGATATACGCAGCAAGGGAAGCGGCAATGCAGGCGGCACCAATGTATTCCGGGTGCTGGGCTGGAAATCCGGAGTGTTCGTGATTGTGGTGGATGCGCTGAAAGGTGTCCTTGCCACCACCGTGATTGCCCGTTTGTTCTGGGATCCGACGCTTCCGTTCTACAACCACACGCCATTTGACGATTTTACCATTATCCAGATGATTTGCGGCGGCGCTGCAATCATCGGCCATGTGTGGACCATGTTTGCCGGATTTAAAGGCGGCAAAGGAATTGCCACGGGATCGGGAATGCTTATCGGAATCGCACCGACAGAGTTTGCCGTATCCATCGCGGTGTTTTTGATCTTTTTATATGCATTCAAATATGTGTCTCTCGGTTCCATCATGGCGGCGGCATCGTTTCCCTTATCCCTGATCATTCGTTACAATATTCTCTCAGACGAAATTCACAGCTACAAAACCCTGGTCTTCTTCAGTACCGGAATAGCGCTCTTCCTCATTTATTCGCACCGCGCCAATATCAAGCGGCTGTTGGAAGGCACCGAACGGAAAATTACAGGTTTAAAACGTAAAACAGACACGGTCGAATCATAATCCACACGCAATTCCAAGGATGGCACTGGATTTCCATACTCGCGTGCCGGCAATGATATGAAGATCACAGTTCTTGGCGCAGGCAGTTGGGGAACTACGCTTGCTCTCGTTCTTAACGACAACCACCATGAAGTAAATCTCTGGACATTCGACGGTGAACAGGCGGAGCTCATTCGCGAAAGACATGAGAATCCGGTGTTCCTGCCGGGCATACCGCTTCCTCCGGAAATAAAAATAACCACCGATATTGAAGGATCATGTCACCAGCGGGATATGATCGTCGCAGCTGTCCCGTCCCAATTTCTCCGCTCAGTTCTCCAGCGTATTGCGCATCTCGATTTGGAACACACCGTGATATGCAACGTCGCCAAAGGCATCGAAAACGGATCCTTGATGACCATGTCCGAAGTATTACTGGATGTGCTGATGCATGAACGGCGCGAAAATCTTGCCATCCTCTCCGGACCGAGTCATGCGGAGGAAGTCAGCCTGAAAATGCCGTCGATGCTTGTCTCCGCTTCTTTTAAATTGAAGACCGCAAAGATCGTGCAGGAAGCGTTCGTCAACGATTATTTCCGTGTCTATGTCAATGAGGATATCCGCGGCGTCGAACTGGGCGGTGCAATAAAAAATGTCATTGCCATAGGCGCCGGTTTAAGCGACGGAGCCGGATTCGGCGATAATACCAAAGCGGCAATCATGACGCGCGGGATCTATGAAGTCACGCGCCTGGGCGCGAAAATGGGCGCACAGCCCATTACCTTTGCCGGACTTTCCGGTATGGGAGATTTGATTGTGACGTGTATGAGCCGGCATAGCCGTAACCGCTTTGTCGGCGAGGAAATTGGAAAAGGCAGAAACGTTGCCGAAGTGCTCAGCGATATGGCGATGGTTGCGGAAGGTGTGGCGACAGCAAAATCTGTTCATCAGCTTGCCCGCAAGCACCACGTCGACATGCCGATGTCGGAAGAAGTGTATAAGGTTCTTTTTGAAGATAAAAATCCGCGGCAGGCAACGCTCGATCTTATGCATCGTGATACACTCGGCGAAGGCGCTCATTAAGCGCTGCGTTCATCCCCAGAAATTTTGTGCTTCCAGCAATCGACCATCACACAATCCATCATTCAGATTTATCTTTGCGATCCTTTGCGGTCTTTGCGGTTTATTTAAGAGGTGCAACGGGAGTGTAATTTAATTATTCATCATTAAATAAAAATCACATGAGCAAAGTTATAACAGTGTTTGGCAGTTCCCGCCCGAGAGAGGGCGAACCGGAATATCAATTGGCGTACGAAGTCGGGAAACATCTCGCGCTCGCCGGTTTTACTGTCTGTAACGGCGGTTTCGGCGGAATAATGGAAGCGTCGGCGCGCGGCGCAAAAGAAGCGGGAGGGAGAACCATCGGGGTCACATTTAATATCAACGGCCGCATCGCGAACCGATGGATCGACGAACTGGCTCATGAACCGGAACTCATGGACCGGATGATGAAGCTTGTGGAATTAGGCGATGCGTATGTGGTGTTGAAAGGCGGGACCGGAACGCTGCTGGAACTTGCTGCAGTATGGGAATTTATAAACAAACGCCTGCTGGCCGAGAAACCCATCGTCATTGTCGGAGATTTCTGGAACGGCGTCGTGGAATCGCTGCGCAAGGAATTATTATGGGAAGGGGCAGGGGATTGCACGAAATTTATCCGCCGTGTGTCAACACCGGAAGAATGCGGATCGTTTTTAAAACAGCAGCTGCGGTAATAACTTCCACGTTATCCCATCGGTAACCCTTTTGCCCTTGAACGACCATGGAATACCCTGCCTCTTCCTGCATAAGAATTTCCCTTCAGTCGACGTGATACAGCAAGAATGGAATAGCGCAAGCGCTGCCGGACTCGTATCTTGCATCTGGTCAAACTAACAGAAAATCGCATGGAGCAACGACCTGAAATACTTACGGATTACCAGCAGCGGATCATTTCGGTGCTGGTGTACATCGATATGCATTTCAACGAACCGTTGACACTCGACGAGCTTGCACGCATCGCATGTTTCTCGCCGTTCCACTTTCACCGGATATTCCAGGCGTTTATTGGTGAATCGGTGTATGCGTTTATCAAACGGATTCGTCTTGAAAACGCTGCGGTACATTTACGAAGCACGGGACTTTCGGTGACGGACATCGCGTTTCAATCCGGATATGAAACCCCTTCGGCATTTGCCAAAGCATTCCGCGAGCGGTTCGGTATGACGCCTACAGGATTCCGAATAAAAAACGGCAAACCCTCCTGCGATAAACAATCATCCCAGACGACGGAGGAAATTATGAAACCTGAAATACGATTCCTGGAGGATCAAACTGTCTTGTTTGTCCGCCGCACCGGAAGTTACAACCAGGCAGCGGAAGGAGCATGGAAAACCCTGATGAAGCATACGTTCTGGCGCATGATGACGAACCGGTCTGTGAAATTTATCGGAATATCGCGTGACGATCCCAATTTTACAGAAGATTCGAAATTACGTTACGATGCATGCATCACCGTTCACGGAGATGTGAAGCCCAAAGGAGAAGTGGGTGTTCAAACGCTGAAAGGCGGGAAGTACGCTGTCTTTCTCCACGAAGGGGCATATGAAAAATTCAATGAGACGTACGATCTTATTTTTTCGGAATGGCTGCCTCGAAGTAATTACACACTGCGGGATACGCCTTGTTACGAATTATATCTGAACAAAAATCCGAAAAGGACCAAACCGGAAAACCTTCGGACGGAAATATTCATTCCGGTAGAGTAATACATCAGGTTAACACCGCCGCACCTTCCTTATCCCCCTTCATATGATGGGGGCTGGCCGGAGGCCGGGGGTTCACGCTTGAAAATGAATCCTGAGTTGTGAAATGAACCGTACGTTATTTTTCCATACTCTCGAGATACAAATTTTCTACTTTCGTGCGTGCCCATGGAGTCTTGCGCAGGAATTTTAAACTGGATTGGATGCTCGGGTTGTTATTGAAACATTTGATTTTAATTCGTACTCCCAGTTGACCCCATCCATACTGATCGACCAAATGCTGCAGGATTATCTCCAATGTCTTTCCATGCAGCGGATTATTCGGCTGTTCTGATTTCATTTAGTTATGAAAATATTTTTTGCTTTGGTATGGTAGGGACGTATCATTATACGTCCCTAGGCATATTCTTCAAGATATCGGAAGTCTACACAGCGCAGGAAAACAACTCACAAAATAAAATATTACTTCTTCTTGGCCAGTACCTTCTCAATCACCTCGAGCATGATTGCTGCCGATTTGTCCCAGGTCAACGATTGGGCGTATTCCAGCGCGCCTGCAGTCAGGCGAAAGCGGAGATGCTCGTCGCGGAGAAGAAGCAGGATTTTCTCGGCAAGCTGTTCAATGTTGCCATATTCATACAGTAGTCCGGTTTCTCCATCTTTGACGGCATCGCGCAAACCGGGTACATCGCTCGCAACCGCCGGCGTACCGCATGCGTTTGCTTCGGTGACGGTCAGCCCCCAGCCTTCTTTCGCGGAGGTATTGACCACCAGCTGCATTTGATTGAGCAGCCGGACTTTTTCCTCCAGCGGAAGAAATCCGGTGAACGTGACGGTATGGTCGATCAACAATTCATGCGAGAGTCGTTCAAACGCCGGCTTACCGTCGCCGTCGCCGATGATGACCAGTTTTGCATCGGGCAGCACTTTTAAAACGATGGCAAACGCGCGCAGGAGGTGGTCGACACTTTTGTATTTCTTGATTCTTCCGACATACCCGATCAAGGATTCCGTTCGGACGACACCGGGAAGCGGACGGTATGCCGCGTGATTTACAGCGCAGGGAACGAGAAAAATATTTTCCTGCCGGCATCCATGTGCAATCAGTTCTTTGCGCGTGCTGTCGGAGATAGCGACCAGCGGCGTGTTCCGATAAATCTTCATGGCAAGCCGTTCTGCACCATACACATAGGATGCAGCGGGGAAGGAGGCTTCCTTAAAAATGCTTTTGTCAAACAAGTGCATCACCATGCCCAAGAGCGGTTCCCGCACATACAGAGGCGTATAGAATGGGATTTTATTGAGATCGTCGATAATAAGATCGTAGTGTTCGCGGCGGAATATTCGTTCGTATTCAAACGGGACAACATAATTGAAAAGACTGCGGCTGCCTTTCCGGACAATGCGTATATCGTCAATGAGTTCTTCTTTTGCTCCCCCGGCAAACTGCGAACAAAACAGAGTAATGCTATGACCCTGAGCCGCAATCCGCTTGAAAATCTGGTGGAGATAGACCTCAGCGCCTCCGCCCGCGGGATTCTTGATGTCCTGCCAATTAAGAAGAAGTATTTTCATTTGCTGAATCCACCGCTCGTCGATAAGGAGGAGAGAGAAAAAAGGCTGAATTTAATTTTGTTGTTTCTTTATTCGGTTTATCTGATGTTCGACCATCATCTTCACGAGATCGGCGAAGGACGTGCGGGGCGACCAGCCCAATTCAGATTTTGCTTTCGTTGCATCGGCAACGGTGGTGCCGGTTTCGGTCAGCCGGATAAACCGCTGATCGGCGACGACGTGTTTCTTCCAGTCCAATCCGACACCATGGAACGCCTCTTCGCACAACTGCCGCACGGTCCGTATTTCACCGGTACCGATCACATAGGTACCCGGTGTTTTATGCTGGAGCATCATCCACATGGCTTCCACATAATCGCCGGCAAATCCCCAGTCGCGTTTTGCGTCTAAATTTCCAAGGGCGATCGTCCCGTTTTTGACGATCGGTTCACCTTGCTCATTGAGGTCGGGAGAGTTGAGGATACCCAGTTTTATGCACGCGGCGCCGTATGCCACCTTTTGCGTAAGGAAGTTGATGCCGCGCCGCGGACTTTCATGGTTGAAGAGAATCCCGCAGGCAATAAACAGGTTATAGCTCTTGCTATAGATTTGCGCCATCGAATGTGCATACAGTTTAGCGGCGCCGTATGGATTGACCGGTTCAAATGGAGTGTGTTCGTTCTGCGGCACCATCGTCGGTGTGCCAAACATTTCGGAAGAAGAAGCCTGATAAATTCGGCAATCCGGCTTTACGCATCGAACAGCTTCGTACACCCGTTGCGCGCCGACCCCGGTGATTTCTGCTGTTTCGATGGCGAGCCGCCATGAATCCCCGGGAGATGACTGAGCGGCAAGGTTGTAAATCTCATCGGGTTGGTACGAGCGAATGGTTTCCATGATGGAACCCATGTCCAATAAATCTCCATAGGTAATAGCTATTTTATTGGCGAGATGTGCAATGAGTGAACTCGACAGGACAATGGAATTGAGCATTAATCCCACAACCCGGTAATTCTTGGAGAGGAGGAACTCGGCGAGATAAGAGCCATCCTGTCCCGCGATGCCGATGATCAGAGCAGTTTTTTGTTTCATCTTCTATGAATTCAATTTCTTTCTCAGAATGAATAAACGGATTTGCATAACCAATGTATCAGGAAATGCATTGAACTTCAAGGAGTATCGGGACGGCCGATCAGCGTGATGGACTGACAAATTTCGTCGCACACAAGATATCCGGTTGCCGTGAGCTTGAGTATTCCGTTCTCAATCCGCGCGCGACCTTCCTGAATCAACTCCGAGATAAACGGGGCGTTTCCTGCCAGAAGGTCGACCCCAAAACGCCGGCGATATTTTTCGATATCAATTCCCTCGCTGCGCAGACCGAGAAAGAGCGCTTCCTCCATTAATTTTGATTCGGAGAGATGTTCGCCTCCCGAGACGGGCATCCGGCGTTCGTTTAATTGTCCGATGTAGGATCCCAAGTCGGAACTATTCCACCAGCGTTCATTTTTCCAGAACGAATGCGCTGACGGGCCGAAACTGAGATAATTTGTATGGTTCCAGTAATTGATATTGTGCCGGCATTTGAAATCCGGTTTTGCAAAATTTGACACTTCATACTGACGGTAACCATGAGAGGCAAGCATGGCAATGGTCAATTCATATAATGCCGCGTCACTCTCGGTATCGAGCGGTGTGACCTGCTTCGATTGAACCATCGAAAAAAGCGGCGTACCGGGTTCGATGATGAGGCTGTAGCATGAAATATGCGCCGGTTGAAGTTCTATCGCTTGTTCCAGATTGGATTTCCACCGCTCAACCGATTGAAGAGGCAGAGAGAAAATTAAGTCCACGCTGACATTCTTAAATCCTGCGGCAGCGGCATCGAACACACACTGCTTTGCTTCGGCCGCGGTATGGATACGCGTGAGAAATTTCAGATCATCGTCATAAAATGATTGAATGCCCATGCTGATTCTGTTGATGCCGGCAGACCGGAAGGCGCTCAGCTTCTTCCTGTCCACAGTTCCAGGATTCGTTTCCAGCGTGATTTCCGCGTCCGGCAGAATTGGGAAACGTGATGCAAGGAGATTGAGAATATTTTCTATCTCAGACGGCTGCAGGAGGGACGGTGTTCCGCCCCCGAAAAAGACCGTTTCGAATGGTTCCTGGAAGCGGGCGTCTTCTGCCCGCGCCCGGATTTCCAATTCCAGCGCAGATAAGAATCGGGCAGTGAGCGGTTTCTGCGCCTCTCCAGCTTCCGCAGGGACGACAGAATAAAAGTCGCAGTAGATGCACTTATGCTCGCAGAACGGAATATGAAGATACAGAGAGGCCATGAGATAATTTTAATTTGTTAACATCACCGAACGAACCATTCTATTGCAAAAACCTGCCAAATACTGACCATGGAACAACGTTCATCCCGCATGAATTCTCTTGAAAGGTACAAACCAGTTTGTTCAATTCATAGGTTTAGTTCATGAACCTGTGGTCATTCCGATCCGCCGTGCCTTTTTTGTCTTTTCTCCGAAAATCTCTCTATATTCATGACAGAATATATTTTTCACAATGGAATGAAGTTCTGAACATGACGACAAAACCTCCAGCCTCCGTAGTTGAATTTCCGGAAGATTCGCCGGAAAAACTTGCCTATTCGATCGTCGAAGATATTCCGACGGCAGAAGTGAACGATCGAAACCGTCTTGGTTATTGTCTCTGGGGATGGTTGAAGGAACGGCGGGGAACTCTCCTGCAAACGATTCGTGCGGCAGGCGTGCGCAGCAGACTGACCCCGGAAGAAATTCTCGAAATAGTCCAAAAACGGCTTGTCGAAAAAGGAATTAAAGTAACCTGAAGGAATCGCGGGGACCGTCCGGTTCCTTCGTGAGTCTGAGAAAGTAAATTCATGCCCTTCGATTTTAAAATATTTTTATTGTCATTTATCCCGCTCTTCGTCGCCATCGATGTTCTGGGCGTCGTCCCGCTGTTTGTTTCTCTGACGGATGGAATGATGCCCAAAGCGAAAAAGACGCTGATCACGGAAGCAACACTCGCCGCGCTCGGTGTCTCGGTCGTGTTTCTCTTTGGCGGCAGGATGATTTTTAATTACCTGGGGATCACGGAAAACGATTTTCGTGTAGGCGGTGGAATTGTATTGCTGGTACTGGCGGTGTACGATCTCCTGTTTGCATCGGACAGTCCGCGAAAACCGCAGACCTCCATCGGCGTCGTGCCGCTCGGCATACCATTGATTATCGGCCCGGCGGCGCTCACCACGCTGCTGATCATTGTCGATACACACGGATACATTGCTGCGGTGGTCGCGCTGTTCGTAAACCTTCTCTTTGTCTGGCTGATATTCCGTTATTCTTCACACGTCACCAAACTGATGGGTGAAGCGGGATCAAAAGCATTTTCGAAAGTTGCCGCATTGTTTATGGCGGCAATTGCCATTATGATGATTCGTGTCGGCTTAACAGCCATGATCGCCGCAAAGTAAATCGGGTTTCCTCATGAACTTCGGGCTGAAAAATAAAATAGCAGTCGTGACCGCAGCAAGCCAGGGGCTCGGCAAAGCGTCCGCATGGGCGCTCGCGCAGGAGGGCGCTACGGTGGTGATGTGCTCGCGCCGCCAAAAAGAAATTTCAGAAGCAGCGAAAGAAATTCATGATGCAACCGGTGCGGTCGTGGTGCCCGTCGTTGCCGATGTGACGAAGCCGGCGGATATAAAACGATTAGTGGCGGAAGCGAAAAAGCAATTCGGCACGATTCATGTCCTGGTCAATAACGCCGGCGGACCACCGACGGGAACCATTGCTTCGCTGTCCGACGAAGAGTGGCGGAGCGGCCATGAATTGACGCTCATGAGCATGGTCCGTTTGACGAGGGAAATCCTCCCGATAATGACGGAACAGCGATGGGGGAGAATCATTACTATTGTTTCGATTGTCGCAAAGCAGCCCATCAACGAGCTTCTCCTTTCTTCCGCGATACGCCCGGGAATTCTCGGATTGACCAAAGTACTGGCAAATCTTCACGCGAAAGACAACATCACCGTGAACACGGTTTGTCCGGGACATATCCTTACAAAACGGCAGGAAGAACTTGCGGCTTCACGCGGGGCGCAAAAGAATATGACGATGGCGGAGTACCTTCAAGCGGCGGCGCGCGAAATTCCCGCAGGACGATTGGGGAAGCCGGAAGAAATCGGTCATACCGTCGCGTTTCTCGCGTCCGAGCAGGCGAGCTATATCAACGGAGTAAATCTTTTGGTCGACGGAAGCGCAGCAAAGGGAATACATTGACCCGGTGCGAGCAGTGTTTTTCCGGACTTCCTATGTTATCCGCACGTAATCCACGAACGAGAATCCGATATTATATTCCTCATTCATGAGGCGGAAATTTTTCCGCAAATAATCTTCATACGGCGGAAAGTACGCATCACCATCCACATCCCGATCGATAAGAGTCAATCGTAATTCATCCGCAATTTTAAGAGCCTCTGCGAACAGCCGCGCCCCGCCGATGACGAAGACCTCTTTCTTGCCGCTGAGTGCCTGCAGCGCGAATTCCAGCGATGGATAGCTCGTGACGCCGTTGATGACCTTTGAGGAAATTACGATATTCAGCCTGTTGGGAAATGGTCTGTCGAGCGACTCAAATGTTTTACGGCCCATCACGACGGTCTGGCCAATGGTCATTTGTTTGAAACGGGCAAGGTCTTCGGGGAGGTGCCAGGGAAGCTTCCCGTTTTTGCCGATGGTCCGGTTACGGGCAATTGCAGCAATGATAATGAGTTTCATGGCGGTTCACACTTGACAGAGGTAGCAGGCGTGACGCACGGTGTCATATCTCATTCAAGCCATGGCGGACGAATGCCGAGCTGTTCAAGTTTTTTTTCGATTTCACCACGTTCGAGGTTAAATTTAATTGTTTCGCCTTTAGGCGGGAGGAAGCCGTATTGAACGGCGATGTCCCAGGCACCGTCGGCATCGCCGGCCTGCAGCCGTGAAATAATGTCGATCTCCTGCTTTGATAATTCCATCGCATGAAACATGTAATCGTTGAACGCGTCCCATACCATGGGAACCCATCTGCGGACAATTTCGCTGCCGATGGTCGATGCATACGTACGAATTTCCAGTTGTGCATGGGATTCCATGCGGAGGGCAAGAAAATGCAACAGGTTGTGGAGATTCGTTTTCCAGTACGCTTCGGTGTACGTGCTCAGCGGCAGATCTTTCCGTGCCTGTTCACGGGCAAGTCCGGCTTCGATGCGTTCATTGTACACGGTCCGGGCGAGTTCGTGCAATTCATGCTCCCGGACGGAAAAGATCTTGCCTTTATCATGTTCAAGGAACCCTTCGCTTCCCTGTCTGTTGCTGGACGCCTGCAGCCGCCATTGATCGGACGCGGTGGTCTGTGCGGCGTCGATCGCGAGCGAATAACGGGTGGAATATTCATTGACGCTCGCCGTGCGGTGGCGGATCCACTGGCGCCAACAGTCCATGGGTAAGCGCAGGTGCAGCTTGAGCTCGCACATCTCGAACGGCGTGGTGTGGCGGTGCCGCATCAGGTAGCGGA
>RPQN01000063.1 GCA_003819715.1 Ignavibacteriota bacterium
GATTAAAAATGTACCGGAATCCCGGTACATAAAAGTTCAGCCGGGCTGCGGCATCTGGGCGCCGGCAATTCGGTTCTACGCCGGTAAATTCTGGATATTTTTTCCGACTCCGGACGAAGGCATTTATGTCACCACCGCAGACCATCCTGCAGGAATGTGGTCCGAACCGCGCTTGCTGCAGGCGGGCAAAGGTCTGATCGATCCGTGCCCATTATGGGATGACGATGGTCAGGCGTATCTCGTTCACGCCTATGCAGGCTCGCGAGCCGGCATCAAACATCTCTTACGTGTCCGGCCCATGGCACCGGATGGTTCGCGGCTGCTGGGCGAGGGACAGATCGTGTATCAAAATCCGCAGCGTCATCCGACGCTTGAAGGGCCGAAGTTTTTTAAACGGTACGGATGGTATTATATTTCTGCGCCGGCAGGAGGCGTCGAGAACGGCTGGCAGGTTATTCTTCGGTCGCGAACTGTTTATGGTCCATACGAAGATAAAATTGTTCTTGCACAGGGGGAGACGACGATCAATGGTCCTCATCAGGGCGCGCTGGTGGACACGCCGAAAGGCGAGTGGTGGTTTCTCCATTTTCAGGATGCAGAACTGTATGGACGAATAGTCCATCTCCAGCCTGTCCGTTGGGAGAATGACTGGCCGCTTATCGGAATTGAACAGGATGATCTTGGGGTTGGCCGTCCGGTAATGAGCTATCGTAAACCTTCGGAAGGATCAATCATCGTTCCGCAGACAAGCGACGAGTTCGATCAGCCGCAGCTCGGGCTTCAATGGCAGTGGTTCGCAAATCATCGTGATGACTGGTATTCGCTCGCCACCCGGCCAGGTTGGATGCGATTATTCCCGCAAGCGGCTGAAACGAATCTCCATCTCCAGGCAAACTTCCTCCTCCAAAAATTTCCTGCACGGAGCTTTGCCGTAGAAACAACCATGGAATTATTCCCGAAGCAATCAGGCGAAGAAGCAGGCCTGGTCGTTACAGGTGAATCGCCAATGATGCTCGGCATTCGTTATGACGGGTCAAAGAACCTGGTTATTCTCCGTACTGGTGAGAAACAGGAAATTCTCGCGGATTCGATTTCGCCTGCTGTTAAATTTTGCGTGCGAGTTCAGGACGGAGGGCTCTGTTCGTTTTCTTATGCCCCGAACGGAGATTTTATCGAGGTTCCGCATCCAGTTCAAGCACGAAAGGGACTGTGGATCGGGTCGAAATTGGGATTATACAGCCTGAAGCGGTCTGCAATTTTAGCTGCCGGTTATGCGGATATTGATTATTTTCGATTTATGAAATAAAAATGAACGAAGACCACCAGGGGACGAAATTCTGGATCCGTTTGGAATGAAGCCGTCAAAATATTTATGGAGAATGAAATGGAAAATATCTCGTCATGCTCTTCTCGCGCTCGAAGGATGCGGGGAATGGTCTTCCTCGTCATGTTCAGTCTCACCACTGCTCAATTGCTCGATGCACAAACATCAGGTGATTACCGCTCGGCGGGCTCGGGAAGCTGGAATGCCGCATCCACATGGGAAACGTACGACGGTACAACCTGGGTGACGGCAACTGCAGCACCAACATCAGCAGACGGGATCATTACTCTGAGAAATTTGCATACGGTGACTGTCGATGCGGCAGCAACAGCGGATCAAATCGTCATTGAATCGGGAGGGTCGTTGGTGGTTTCTGCAGGAAATACTCTGACCATTGCAAATGGTACCGACAGTATTGATTGTGTCGTCCAGGGGTCAGTGTTCAATTATGGTACGATAACAACGACGGGGCGGATGAGCTATGAATATAATGCAACCTATTATCATAGAGTGCCGGCAGGAGCCGGCGCTGTGCCGACTTCAACCTGGCGCGATGGGTCGACGGTAGAAATTGACAGCGCGGGAAATGGAGCGACGGTCGTCCCGACGAATATCACGTCCCAAAGTTATTATCATTTTATATGGAATTCTTCCCGGCAGGGAGGAAATATCGGATTGAATTTTCCGGATGGGTATATCTTCCGGGGAAACGTGATCATGAGAAATACGGGCGCCTCCAGCAGGGCATGGAGATTCACCAATCTTAGTTCGGGTCAAACAAAAAATATTTATATCCGCGGCAATGTCATCGTCGATGGTCCCAATGCAATGCTGACCTCTACCGGGAGTACTTCCGACACCGCCGCTCGCGCGATCATCAATATTGATGGCGATCTACTTGTCTCCGACGGTGTGCTCAATCTGGTTGGAGCATCCAATCCCTATGGAGAATGGAATATTAAAGGAAATGTGGAAATTTCCGGCGGTCAATTAACCGGCGGAGGTGCGGGTGCGTGGAGACGCATTCTCAGTTTCACAGGAAATGGCTCCCGGGAATTTAATAAAACTGGTGGAACGATTGCGGTTCCGATAACCATTCGAGTTGCGAATGCTGCGGCGAGAGTGCTTGTAAATTTCCCATTGGATATTACCGGTATTCTTGAATTAAACGGCGGGCTGTTTGAATCAACCATCTCCAATCTTATAACGATTAAAGCTTCAGGAATTGTAAAAGGGGGAAGTGATTCCAGCTTTGTTTCAGGTCCGGTTGCCGTTGAAGTCAACACCTCGGCTCCTGTGGTGAAAACAATCCCCATCGGAAAAGGATCGGCATATCGCCCATTGGAGTTGCACCTGACGATGAATTCATCAACGTCCACCACCTTTACGACGGAAGTGTTTAATACTGCGCCCCCTGCGCGAACGCTTCCGTCCTCGTTAAGAGCCGTCTCTGCATCTCGCTATTATTCCCTGGTGCAGGGACCCGGAGCATTGATCTCATCGGGAACGGTCACATTGATGTACGGAGCCGATGATGACGTGAGGAACAAAGACAGTGTCCGTGTTGTCAATGATGACGGAGCGGGAGATTGGAAGAATATAGGGGGAAGCGGAACTGCCGATGTCAGCGGTTCGATTACCTCCAATGTGGTTTCATCGTTCGGCGGGATATTGGCATTGGGAACTGTTTCGTCGAATATCGTTATCGCTGCACCGGTCGTCACCACCGCGAATATTGATACGACGACGATATCGACCACCACGGCAAACGGCGGCGGTAATATTATAAACGACGGCGGCGGAGCGATCACGGCGCGCGGCATTTGTTGGAATACGACCGGTACACCGACGATGAGTGATTCGAAAACAAGCGACGGGAACGGTACAGGGGTATTTCTGAGTGCCCTGTCCGGGTTAACTACCGGTACAAAATATTTCGTCCGTGCTTATGCGACCAACAGTGCGGCAACGGGATACGGAAATGAAGTCGTGTTTACTTCACTCTCTGCTCTCGATGTCCCATCCGTGAGTACAACAACCGTGTCGAATATTTCTGGAACGACCGCTTCCGGCGGGGGAAACGTGTATGCATGGGGAGGCACACCGGTATCCGGGCGCGGAGTCTGCTGGAGTACTACTCCTCATCCGACAATTTCAGATGAGACCACCGCGAGCGGGTCCGGGATCGGCACGTTTACGAGTGCTATTGGCGGATTGAAATACGGAACGACGTATTTTGTTCGGGCGTATGCGGTCAATGCGACCGGGATTGGATATGGCGATGAAAAATCATTGAGCACTCCGGCTGCACAACCGGATTCCTCTCGAGTGGTCGCTCAAAATGGAACCGGGGACTACACAACGATTCAAGCGGCGTTCAATGCAGTACCTGCAAATTATACCGGAACGTGGACAATATTTGTGAAAAAAGGTTCTTATAATGAACGGCTGCTGCTTCCTTCCAACAAGCCGAATGTTCGGCTCGTCGGGGAACACACAGAACAGACGGTGATTTGGTACGATATTTATGCGGGCGGCGGGCTGCGTAATCCTGTCGTACAAATTGATGCCAGCGATTTTACTGCGATGGATATCACATTTCAAAATCCATCGCATGACATCGCACAGGCACTTGCACTGGAAACGAATGGCGACAGGGTCTCGTTTTACAACTGCCGCCTGCTGGGATATCAGGATACGTATCTCGGAAATGGCGCCGGCCGCGTTTATTTCAATCATTGCTTTGTTGAAGGAACGGTGGATTTTATCTATGGAAGATCCATTATGATATTCGATAGTTGTATTATTAATCAGCGGAGAGAAGGCGGATATTTGACTGCGGCAAGCACGGAGCCTGCATCGAAATTTGGAATCAATTTCCTGGATTGCAGGATTACGAACGACTCTGTGGGCTTCAACGGAACTCTCATTACGAGCTTTTATCTTGGAAGACCCTGGCAGGCACAACCTCGCGTTGTCCTTGTCCGTTGCGAAGAACCGGCGACGGTCAATCCGGCTGGCTGGATGTCGTGGAATATTCCTCCGGCATTGTATGCCGAATACAACTGTTATGGTCCTGGTTATAAACCTGCTCAACGGGTCTCCTGGTCGACGCCCCAATTACCGGATTCTCTCGGAGTGTTGTATACAGTGAAAAATATTTTTTCAAAATATTCCACCAGTCCTGCATTTGCTGCACAATGGATGCCCGAAAAACCGGGAGTGGATGATTTTCCGGTATCGGTCCATGAGAACAAATCGGAACTTGTTCCTCATGATTTTAAATTGGAGAATCCATATCCTAATCCGTTTAATCCGACCACCCATCTGCAATTCACCCTTGAAGCAAATGGGTTGACTTCGATGAAGATCTATAATGTTCTTGGACAACTGGTTGCGACCGTGTTTGAAGGAGACGCGGTGGCCGGGAAGATCTATCAATGTGAATTTAACGCACAACAATACAGCAGCGGTTTCTATTTTGCCCGGTTGGAGAACAATGGAAAGTGCCGGATTCGAAAATTATTATTCATGAAATGAAAGTGATGAACCGTATGATGAAAACATTCCGGTTGCTCGCGGTGATGGGCTGTGCCGTGGCCGTCACGGAACTCTCTGCGCAAACGAGCAGTCGGTCGGTCACGTGGGCCATCGACCGGACAGACAGCATCGGCGGATATACAGCAACGCCGCTCAGGCATGTCCCCCAGCCGGTGAGTACGCCCTATGGTCGTGCGTTATTATTTTCCTGCAAGGACAGTACGGCCCTGCTGGTCAACGCCAATCCATTAGGATCCGATACTGCATTTACCATTGAAGTATTCTTCCGCCCGGATTCCACCGTGCTGGCCGGCACGAATAACGAACAGCGGTTTTTACATATTCGTAATGCGGCAAATGATAACAGGCGCATTCTCCTGGAAATACGCGTGCTCCAGAATCAACGGTGGCTGCTGGATACGTTTATTAAATCGGAAAGTTCGAACTTGACGTTGGTCGATTCGAGTACATCCTTTTCTATTTCCGCCTGGCATCATGTCGCGATGACATACGGCAACGGGCTCATGCGGCAGTATGTGGATGGTGTTCTGGTATTGTCGGGAGGTGTGGCGTATCTGCCGATAAATTCAAATCCAAGGACAGCGATTGGATCGAGGCAGGATCCACGGTCGTGGTTCAATGGAGCGATACACATGGTAAAATTTACCAATCGGGTTCTCTCGCCGGATGAATTTACCGTTCCGAAAACAGTGAGTGTTGCTGAGGATCAGTCCATTCCTTCCGTTGCAGAGTTGCATCAAAATTATCCGAATCCGTTTAATCCGATAACCAACATCTCATTTACGCTCCTCAAACCGTCCGTCGTGAAGCTTCAAATTTTCGATGCGGCCGGGAGAGAAGTGAGTCTGCTGGTCGATCGTCCGATGCCCGCTGGGACCTCAACCGTACAATTCCGATCACCAATATTCAGTTCGGGTTTCTATGTGTATCGATTACGTACAGAGAACGCCGTATGCTCGAAAAAAATGTTGCTGATAAAATGATATTTCGAGTAATTAGAGAAGGAAAATAGTACCCATCATCCTCGTTATTGGAGACACATGAATATTCGTTCGTTAAGCAATGCTCTGAAACAGAACTGGAAAGCGGTTCTCTATATCGGACTGGCGGGTATCTGGCTGGCATGGGATATCCATCATGCACAAAGCGATACATCCGGATTATATAAAACTTCCGTTCTCGCTTCGAGCGCAACGTTCAAATCGCCGGCGGCGACGACGGTGGCCATAGTCCGTTCCAATGACGCCTTGTTAAGCAATCCCTGCAATGTGACAGACGACCAGATTACGTATGCCACCGTCTCTCAAATGGTGAGACGGGCAGTGGAGCTTACGGGAGGTTTAAGCAGGATCATTAAAATCGGCGACACTGTCTTGATTAAGCCCAATCTTGTTCAGCAGGATTCCAGCGGAAGCGGGGGAGTGACAGATGTGCGCGTCGTGAAAGCATTGGTGTACCTCATCGATGAAATCGCACCCGGAAAAATCAAGATCATTGTCGGCGACGGGTCTGCGAGACCGTATACATCGTTCGAACGGAACACCGGCACTAATAAAGCGGCATGGGCGCAGCTGTTCGATGTACCGGGATACCAGGCGTTGAAGACAGAAGCTCTCGCCTCCGGAATTGATTTCCGGCTTTCGAACCTCAACGGAAATTCCGATGTCAACCCGTGGGCTGAATTGGATTCGGTCGTTGTTCCAAATAGTCAGGCAACACCGCAGAACGGGGCGTATTTTGTACATAAAGATGTGACTCATGCCTCCGTATATATTTCCGTGCCGGTGCTGAAGATTCACGAACAGCCCGGGTTTACCAATGCGTTGAAAAATCAAATCGGATTAGCGGCGGGATCGAAATACGGATTCAGTAAAACGTCGGGTGTGGCGCAAGAGGGATATAAACATAAACTCCTCCATAATGCCCAGGATCCGTATGACTGGCAGGATAAGGAAATCGTTGACCTCTCCACCATTGCAAGGATCAAATACACCGTGGTGGATGCACTCGTGTGCCTGGAAACTCAAAAGACACCGCAATATAATGCAGGCGACAGATCCAATCGAAAAATTTCGAACCGGATAGTAATGAATACCATACTCGCTGGTGAAGATCCGGTGGCAGTCGACAATGTTGGGTGCCGGATCATCGGCGTCAATCCCGACGATATCGAGCACATCACGCTTGCTGAGCGGGTCGGACTCGGAACCAACTCTCCGGACAGCATCACTATCGTTGGCGCGACGATCGAGCAGACGAAACGTCGGTTTAAAAAACCGACGGGGCAGCAGGGGCTCTACGGACAGAGCAACCGCGTGTGGCTCTTGACCGGGCCGTTCGTTGCTGCAAGCAATGCGGATATGAACACCCCCTTGATAACGCCGGAGGCGTCCGTGTCGCCTGTTGCAGGACAGAATGCCTGGTCCCAGCCGATCTATTTTACAAATGATCAGATTATGTTGAAAGATTATTTTGGCGTGGGAAGCTCCGGAAAATATGTGAGCTATGCATTTACCTATGTGAATGCCCCCGCGGATCAACAGGCGGTGTTGTGGATCGGTTCGGATGAAGACATTAAAGTGTATTTGAATGAGCAAGCGGTGTATACGTACACAGGAATGCGAACATTTACATCCGAATATTTCAAGGATACTTCCACGGTGATAAATTTGAAGAAAGGTGTGAATAAACTTCTCGTCAAAGCGTACCAAAGTACCGGCTCCTATAATTTCAGTTTGAATATTTGTGAGGTTGAACCCAATACGATGTACCGGGGGAGCAGAGTGTCGGGATTAAAATTCACGACATCCAATACCATCGTCGGCGTGAACCAGAACGCAGCAAATCAGCCGGCCGCGTTTTCTCTGAGCGATTGTTATCCCAACCCGTTCAATCCCACCACCCGGATATCCTATACGGTCGGAGTCAGGAGTGCGGTGACCATCAAAATATTTGATATTGCAGGACGTGAAGTGAGAGTATTAGTCGACAACGAGCGGCAGGCCGGTTCGTATGACGTATTGTGGAATGCAAGCTCGTTCTCCAGCGGCGTGTATTTTTGCAGGTTTGTTGCGCAGCCCCAGGAACGATCCGGAGGCCATGCAGTGACTCTCGTAAAGAAAATGATGCTCATGAAATAGGAGAGAGATGAGAGGAAAAAAGGAAATGAGACGGATTGTCGTTTTTCAACACGGATGGTTCATGTGTTCTATTTTGCTGATAAGTTTTTCAAGTGCAGTTGCACAAAATGCTTCTGTTCAATGGGATCTCCTCGCTGATAGCGCGGCAACAAAGATCGTCGGAAATTGTACGGGGCAGGTTGAACAGCTATCGGCCTCGGCAACGGATTCTGCCCGGTGTCTTACGATTAAAGATTACGCGGCAAACAGCGGCGGGCAGAGGTTGAATTTGGGCAGGAAAACATGGCCGAATCAAACGGCAATAGACACCGGCCGCTATGTGCAATTTTCTATCAGCCCGACCTCGGGATATTCACTGCAAGTCACAGCAATTGCCCTCACTCTCGGGGCCGGCGGAACCAGCAGCATGCGTGCAGCGATCTATTACGCCGTCGATTCGATGTTTGCGGGCAGTACGGTTCTCGCCGCAAAGCTGACACTGCCCAATAGCGGGTGGGTCGATTCAACGTTAACGACATACGCGCTCTCGAAGACGATCAATGAATTGGAGACATTCTATGTCCGGATATATCCATGGTATGAGAGTACGAATGCATCGACATCAAAATACCTCTATCTGCGAAACGTTCAAATTTCCGGAACGACCTTTAGCATGGTAATCACCAATACCCCTCTTGTCATGACCGCCGCACTGTCATCGATTACGCATTCAAGCGCCGTATGCGGCGGCACGGTAGTCTCTGCCGGCAATGCTCCCGTCACCGCACGCGGTGTCTGCTGGAAGGAAACCGGCATGCCCACCATCAGCGATAACAAAACAGTGGACGGGGCAGGGATTGGATCGTTTACGAGCACGATATCGGGTTTGACGAATGGCGGTGCATATGTTGTCCGTGCCTATGCGACGAATACTTACGGTACAAGTTACGGCACGGAGTATTCATTCGTTGCGGCTGATCCTTCTCCCCGGCTGCCGGCGTTTCCCGGTGCGGAAGGATTCGGGAAATTTGTTGTCGGCGGACGAGGCGGCAGGGTTATTGAAGTGACCTCGCTCGAAGACACCACCATTCCGGGAACACTTCGGTATGCGGTGAACCAGAGCGGTGCACGGACAGTGGTGTTCCGGGTTTCGGGAACGATCACCTTAAAATCGAATTTGAACATCAGCAATCCGTACATCACGATTGCCGGACAAACAGCGCCGGGCGATGGCATTTGTCTCCGCAAGTACGAGTTGGTCGTTGCGACAAATCAGGTCATCGTCCGATATATTCGCTGCCGTTTGGGGGATGAAAGCGGCGGGGAATCCGATGCGTTCGGCGGCAGGGGGGTGACGAATGTCATCATGGACCACTGTTCTGCAAGCTGGAGCGAGGATGAAACACTGTCGTTCTATTGGTGCGACAGCACGACGGTACAGTGGTGCATCAGCAGTGAAAGTCTGTACAATTCCAATCATGTCAAAGGAGCGCATGGGTATGGCGGCATTTGGGGCGGGCCCAGAGCATCGTTCCATCATAATTTGTTAGCGCACCATTCCAGCCGCAATCCCCGGTTTGGCTCGGGAGTCGGTATCACCGATTATCGCAACAACGTTGTCTATAACTGGGGGTTCAATAGTTCGTATGGCGCAGAGGATACCAGCGCAGGCAGTCCGGTCGCTTATAGCACGCTGAATATGGTCAATAATTATTATAAAGCCGGACCGGCAACGTCTTCCGGCCAATTGAAGTACCGTATTATGAATCCTTCAACGCATAATTCCAATACCGCTGATGTGGCGAGTTATGGAAAATTTTATGTTGCAGGGAACAAAGTGGCGGGATACGACGCTCTCTCGGCCGACAATTGGAGCGGCGGTATTCAACCTCAAGGCGGCAGCTCGCTCTGTTCTGCGTTGAAATCGGATACGGCGTTTCCATGCATGAATATAAATATGCAATCTGCAGATTCTGCTTTCACGTCAGTACTTGCCGGTGCCGGTGCGACTCGCCCGAAACGTGATGCGGTCGACACGCGAATTGTCGCGGATGTCACCGGAGGCACCGCAACCTATGCTGGCGTGACGTATCCAGCAAGCCATTCCGTTCTTACTCCATGCGGTATCATCGATTCACAATCGGATGTCGGCGGGTGGCCGGAGCTTGCCAGTACTCCGGCCCCCGGAGATTCCGATCACGATGGCATGCCGGATTCCTGGGAGATCTCCCATGGATTAAATCCGAACGATGCGGCAGACCGCAATGCGATCAGTTCGAGCGGGTATACCTCTTTAGAGGTGTATTTGAATGGTCCGGAACTTCTCGGGACAACCGGGGTCGCGGCCTCAGGCAGCACGCCGGAAGGATTTTCGCTGTCACAGAATTATCCTAATCCGTTTAATCCAACGACAACGATCCGGTTCAGCGTACCGAAAAAGTCCCGGGTGAGGCTGGAGATCTATTCGGTGCTTGGTCAGCATGTCGCAACGCTTAAGGATGGAACACTGACTGCCGGTGACTATCAGGTGGAATGGAATGCAGGCAGGTACGCCAGCGGGCTCTACCTGGTCAGAATGACTGCACATCCCGACCTTGAAGCAGGAGGCAGAATTATGACGCTTTCAAAAAAAATTATGCTGGTGAAATAAATAAATTGGACCCTTCTATTATACTTGATGAAATGCGGGATGAAGGATCAGGAGAATAAAATCTTGATTCGAATCTCCAGGGATCTGTTTGAAATCATTCCGTTACAGAAAGGATAAACATTTGTTCCGCTTCCTCCTCGCTTCGAACCTGCCGGCATTGCGCCGCAGAATTATTCTGAGTCTTCTGTCATGTGCATCGATCGCCGCAGCACAGGACCAACAGCCGATGCGTTTCCAAAATCCCGCCATTTCCATGGAGGAACGGGTCGATGACCTGGTCCATCGGATGACCCTGGAAGAAAAAATTTATCAGATGCAGTACCAGGCACGGGCGATTCCCCGTCTGGGCATACCCGAATACAATTGGTGGAATGAATGTCTTCACGGAGTCGCACGGAATGGAATTGCCACGGTGTTTCCCCAGGCGATTGGAATGGCGGCGACCTGGAATCCTGACCTGATTCGCGAAGAGGCTAATGTGATTTCTACGGAAGCGCGGGCAAAACATCATGAAGATGCCAGGAATGGACGGCGCGGAATTTATACCGGCCTGACCTTCTGGTCGCCCAACATCAATATCTTCCGTGATCCGCGCTGGGGCCGCGGCCAGGAAACCTATGGAGAAGATCCGTACCTGACCTCCCGGATGGGAGTTGCGTTTGTCCGCGGACTTCAAGGGGATGATCCAAAGTATTTTAAAGTGATTGCCACACCGAAACACTATGCCGTACACAGCGGTCCCGAACCGTTGCGCCATTCATTTAATGCGCAGACAAGCCCACAGGATTTATACGATACCTATCTGCCGGCATTTGAAGCAACGATATCGGATGGCGGGGCCTGGTCTGTCATGGGCGCCTATAACCGGTATATGGGCCAGCCATGCTGTGCAAGTGATCTTCTCCTGAAAAAGATACTTCGGGATAAATGGTCCTTTCGAGGGTATGTGGTGTCCGATTGCGGGGCGATTCAGGATATCTATGCAGGACATAAGGTGGTTCAAACGGCTGCTGAAGCATCGGCGCTGGCTGTGAAAGCCGGGTGTGATCTCACGTGCGGAGATGAATATGAATCGCTGTTCGAAGCAATAGGTAAGGGATTCCTGAAGGAAGAAGACATTGACCGGTCGGTGAAACGTCTTATGATGGCCCGGTTTAAACTCGGCATGTTCGATCCTCCGGCCGATGTGTCCTATACATCCATTCCCATAACACAGAATGATTCACCGGAACATCGCGCACTTGCGCTTCGCGTTGCACGGGAAAGTCTCGTCTTGTTGAAGAATGACCGTTCGACACTTCCGTTCAAAAAAAATATCACGTCCATTGCTGTTATTGGACCGACAGCGGATGATACGGATGTATTACTGGGAAATTATAATGGACAACCTTCCGAACCCGTAACGGTGGTGGAGGGTATCCGTAAAAAAGCAGGATCCGGAGTGCTTGTCCGTTTCTCACGCGGGTGTAATCTTGCAGAGAACGTACTCGCAAAGCTGCCGGCCATTCCTGTAAAAAATCTCTTTACCCTCGACGGCAATGTTCGGAAGCCCGGATTGCTCGGCTCGTATTATCCGAACCAGGAATTTACCGGTGAGCCCAGGAACGTTCGAATTGATACGATCATCAATTTCATCTGGGATTCCCGTCCGCCGTTTGACGGATTTCCCAGGAACAATTACTCCGTTCGATGGACCGGTTTCCTGACTGCAGACCGGACGGGGAAATATGCCGTCAGTGTGACAATGGATGACGGCGCCCGGCTCTATCTGGACGACGTGCTGATCCTTGAAGATTGGAAGAGAGGAGCGGCACGAACTATGGAGAAAGAAATTGAATTGAACGCGGGTACTGAACATAAGATAAAACTCGAGTATTTTCAGAGAGGCGGCAGTGCCTCTGTCAGTCTGGGATGGAGATCTCTTGACTTGGATCCGCTCCAGGAAGCCATCCAGTGTGCCCAGGCGTCGGACGCCGTGGTGATTGTCCTGGGACTTTCTCCGGCTCTTGAAGGGGAAGAAATGAACATACACCTTAAAGGATTTTCCGGCGGGGATCGTACCGATCTCGACCTTCCTGCAGCGCAGCAGCAGTTGCTCGAAAAAGTCATGAAACTCAACAAGCCGACCGTCTTGGTACTCCTCAATGGCAGTGCTCTTTCAATTCCATGGGCAAAAGACCATGTGCCGGCAATTCTCGAAGCGTGGTATCCGGGTCAGGCGGGAGGAGATGCAATTGCAGATGCATTATTCGGAGATGTAAATCCCGGCGGCAGGTTGCCGGTCACTTTCTATGCGTCAGTAAATGACCTTCCGCCATTTACTGATTATTCCATGACCGGCCGGACGTACAGATATTTTCAGGGAAAACCGCTTTTCCCGTTTGGATATGGGCTGAGTTACACAACATTTTCCTATGATAATCTTCAGAGTGAGAAAAAAACCGTCACCTTCAACGATACGGCATCTATTCAAGTGACGATCAAAAATAGTGGAACAGTGGATGGAGATGAAGTCGTTCAACTTTATGTCAGGAACCCGGAAAAGGTTTCCACGTCTCCGCTCCGTTCGTTAAAATCGTTTCGTCGCATTCACCTTCTTGCCGGCGAATCAAAAACAGTGACGCTCCCGCTTCTCATCAAAGATCTCCGCATTTATGATGATCATACCGGTGACCTTCGGGTTTTTCCCGGAACGTATGAGATCGAGGTTGGAGCTTCCTCATCTGATATAAGATTACACGGCCAATTAGTCGTCCGATAGTAAATGAAGAATGACCATTGAATAATGGGAAGATAAAAATAATGCGTCCGTTGTCGGGAACAGCAAAAATTGTTTTTGTTTTTCTGCTGCTATTGTTGTTATGGAACACCGCTCAAACAGCAGATCCTCCATTTACCGTCAAGATCGGTCTGTTTGATCAGACCAAACCGGATAACTTGGGCCTGTCTAAAGCGGTTGGAACAGAGACCATCACTATTTTCCATCCTTCCGATTCGACGAATCATTTTAGTAACGGTGTTGTCATGACCGGTTTCAAAGGCTGGTTGTATTGTCAATGGCAGAGTTCTTCCCAGAATGAAGATACTCCCGATACCTGGGTAGCCTACAGCCGCAGCCAGGATGGCAGAATCTGGTCTTCACCCATGACCTTGTCCGCAGCCAGGACTGATGGGTTCAGTTCCTCCGGGGGCTGGTGGATTGCAGGAGATACTCTGGTGGCGTATATCAATATTTGGCCATCAACCGTCTCGCCGAGAGGCGGAGTGACATACTACACGAAAAGTGCCGATGGATTAACCTGGTCGGCATTAGAGCCGCTTCTTATGGCGAACGGGGATACGTTGAAAGGGATCTTCGAACAGGATCCCCATGCCTTGCCCGATGGCCGCATTATCAATGCAGCGCATTTCCAGCCAGGATTAATTGTTTCACCAATTTATACCGATGATCCCTCGGGCATACGAGGTTGGACGCGCGCATCCTTCACGAATCTTTCCATTTCCGGAGGTGTTTCCCGTGAAATGGAACCAAGCTGGTTTTTGCGAAGTGACAGCGCCGTTGTTATGACCTTTCGTGATCAGAGTGGAACCTATCGTCGTTTAGCTTCAGTGAGCGTCGATCGCGGCCAACATTGGTCAACTGCGATCCTCACCGACATGCCTGATTCGCGGGCGAAACAAAGTGCAGGAAACCTGCCGGATGGTACAGCCTTCATGGTGGGCAATCCTGTCAATAGTAAGATCCGCATCCCCTTGGCGGTGGTATTAAGCCGGTATGGAAAGGTATTCAATACAGCCTATCTTCTTCGTCAGGGAGGCAGCGAACTTCAAGTACAGCACTATGCCGGAACAAGCAAGACATTGGGGTATAGTTATCCGAAGTCGATGGTCTGGCAGGGGAATCTTTACGTTGCCTACTCGACGAACAAGGAAGATGTGGAATATACGAGAGTGCCGTTAACCAATCTAAAATTAGATACCATCACGACAAGTATTCTGTCCCCTTCACGATCGCAGGTTCCTCACACACACAAGCTCTATCAAAATTACCCTAACCCGTTTAATCCAACGACCATGATTCAATATCAGTTGTCAGTGACCAGTGGTGTCGATCTTTGTGTGTTTGACGTTCTAGGTCGTGAGGTCGCTTCACTCACCCATGATGTACAGTCGCCCGGACAGTACACGGTTCATTTTGATGCTTCGAACTTATCAAATGGGTTATATGTCTGTCGATTAATGGCGGGGCAATTCTCGGAGAGTAAGAAGATGTTGTTGGTGAAGTAGCATCGAAACAAATATCACGTGATGAAGGTGCGGGAGTACACGGGATTGGCAAAGGCATTATTCGTTTGGTTGAGCTGTGGTCAAATCAGGACAAGGATAGAACATGAGCTTTAAGAAAATCGATACGCGGAAAAGAAGTTTGTTGATGGTGATCATTCTGGGCTTCTCTCTGCAGTGTCTGGTGTCCCGGAACGGATTTGCGCAGCAGGAACCACAGGGAGCCACGGTACCAAATTCAGGATTTGAATTTCCAAAAGCGGAGGAAATTAAATCCATCATTTACAAAATGAAGGAGTACTACGTTGGTTCAACCGAGTACAGAATTATTGATGTACGCACGGACCTCGAGATCAACGATTTCACCGCGATAAATCCGAATGCGGGGAATGATGTCAGTAAAAATTCATTGACAAACTGGGATTATCCCAACGGAGTGTTGTACAGTGCACTCATTTCCGCATCCGAGCTGTTTCAAGATTCTTCTTTTGTCAATTACGTTGTGAAAAATTATGATTTTATTTTCGATCACCTTCCGTATTTTTTAAAACAGACCGATCAATTCGGGCCTAAAAATTATGCGTATGGAAGGATGATCCGTATGGGATCGCTTGATCATTGCGGTGCGATGGGTTCCGCCCTGGTGAAGGCCTACCGGTATAAACGGGACCGCCGGTATCGCGACTGGATCGATACGGTTGACGCGTATATATCAGGGACGCAGTATCGTCTGGCAGATGGAACGCTTGCCCGTCATCGGCCGCAGCCGTCGTCGCTCTGGACAGACGATATGTATATGAGTGTTGCCTTTTTAGCCCAGATAGGTAACCTTACCGGTAATAAGAAATACTGGGATGATGCAGTCCAGCAGGTGTGCGGAATGTCTCGACGCTTGTTCATTCCGGAAAAAGGAATGTATGACCATGGGTGGAATGCGAATACCCGGTATGATCCCCGGTTCTACTGGAGCCGCGCAAACGGCTGGGCGGTTATGGCAATGTGTGAATTGCTTGATGTGCTTCCGGAGAGCCATCCGGGTCGTGATCGCGTTCTTGAGTACTTGCAGAAAGAAATACAATCGCTGGCGGAATGCCAGGATGCTTCCGGATTGTGGCATAACCTGCTGGATAAAAACGATTCTTTCATTGAGACCTCCGGTTCTGCCATGTTCGTCCATGGCATTGCGAAAGGAATCAATAGAGGATGGATCCATTTCACGTATGCGCCTGTGGCGCTCACCGGTTGGATGGCACTGCAAAAAATGATTATGGACGACGGCCGTGTTCAGAAAGCGTGCGTGGGGACAACGTTCACCAACGATATTGTCTACTATTATAAACGACCCACAGAAGAAGGGTCTCTTTTCAGCAGCGCTCCGACGATGAATGCCGGCGTTGAAATTATCAAGCTGCTTCAGAATCCTGTCTACGAATTCTATGCTGCGAACAATTCTTACCACATCAAACTGAAAAGCGACCCCAAGCCGCGATAATGCTGGAGCAGCCGATGACGTCTTCAGGAAGGTGAAATATTTATTCACCTGAATACGGAGAATGAGACGGCCTTCCTAAAAATGGATCTTTTTCTGGTTTCTCTGAAAAATCCACATTGGTTACGCCCTCTATCATACATCGTTAAAACCCTCGTTGAATGTGACAAACCTCGGCCCTTGTTAATGGAGCTTTTTTTGTACATCCATTGAACAAATTTCACTCTCCCTTACAATAAGGTAAGCGATACCTATTGTGTTCATTGATACAGTTGTAGACAATGACGAACAACAAGGAAAAACCTATCTGGATAAGTAAAATGAGTTGATAAATCTCGGACTGCCTTGGCTTCACCTTGCCAGGAATTCTGCTGGTCATTATTCTAGGAAACAGGTGTGTAAACAATGAAGTAATTGCAATGGTTGATAATAAAAAAAACACTAACTTCTAGTGGGCGCAATAATCTTAGCAGGTCAAAGAAACGAAAAAGCAAAACAGTGAATTCGAGAAAATCGTTAAAAACAGACAGGATGAAAAGGATAGTCTTACTCGTAGAAACTTCGCGGGAATTCGGAAGGCGATTGATTATCGGCATTGCCCGTTACTCAAGACTCAAGGGTCCATGGTCGTTTTATAAAGAACCAATTGATTTAAAGTCCTCCATCCCGCATTTAACCACTTGGAAACCGGACGGAATTATTATGCGCGATTCTTTGATCACGAAAGAATTGCTGAAGATGAATATACCGACCATCCTTGCGATTCATAATTCATCGTATCCCAAAAACCTGCCGGTTATTAGAACCGATTCCCGCTCCATCGCGAAAATGGCAAGCGAGCATCTCGTGGAAAAAGGATTGAAAAATTTTGCGTTTTGCGGTTTCGACGCGTATGATTGGTCCAACGAACGGAAATCGTTTTTTTGCCTGTTCAATAGCGAAGCAGGTTATCCGACGCAGAGTTATTCTTCATCAAAAAGTCTTGGAACAGGAGATTGGGAAAAGGAACAGAGGCATGTGCGTGAGTGGGTAAAATCATTGCCCAAACCGGTGGGCATTCTGGCATGCAATGATGACCGGGGACAGCATATTCTCGAAGTATGCAAGCTCAACGGTCTTAAGGTTCCGGAGGATGTTGCCGTTATTGGAGTCGACAATGATCCGATGATATGCGAAATCGGAGACCCGCCTCTGACGAGCATAGCATTAAATGTCGAATCGGCCGGATATCAGGCGGCTCAATTACTAGATCAATTAATCGGCGGTAAAAAAATGGCCGGTCAGCAAATCATGGTCGCCGCCAGCCACATCGTTCAGCGGCAGTCCTCGGATATTCTTGCCGTCAATGACGCAGAAGTCGCTTCGGCAATTCAATATATAAGAAACAATGCAAAAAATAAAATTCTTGTTCATGAGGTCGTCAATACCACCAGCGTCAGCAGACGGACTCTGGAGAAGAGGTTCAAAAAAACCATCCATCGGTCCATTTACGATGAAATCAGACTGGTACGCGTCGAATGGATTTCAAAAATGCTGATCGAAACCGATCTGCCCATTTCTCAAATCACTTCTCTGTTTAATTTTACGGATGTCGAACATATTTCCCGCTATTTTAAAAAGGAAAAAGGAATCGGCCTGCGGGAATTCCGTAAACTGCATCAACCGCGGTAATTTATCCGCCTTGCGTTATTTGGTGAATGAATAGCACGAAGTGGCTGTCATCTCTTCCGCGTTATTGATATCATTGTTCCACAGAGTTCTTCCATGATGGGAAGGAGTTATGGTTTCTCCCGTGCCGCTCTGCTGATGTATCAGAGAAGGTTCTTCCAATATCTCAGTCGGAAAGATTTTCCACATAATCAAGAGAGGAGTAATGAAATGAGCAAGAAACCGTACTGTTTTATCACTATTCTCTTCACACTCATCATGAGCGCTCATTCTTATGCACAGATTGATCCTGGTACGAAAAATTTAACTCACTCCTGGACATTTAATGATGGAACGGCAAATGACTATATCGGCGGCGCGGATGGGACGTTGATGGGAAGCGCCTACATTACGGACGGCACCCTTTTTACAGACTATCCTCATTCATGGATGGAAATGCCTGCGGGAAAAATTGCCGTCAATACCTACAAAGAGATTACGATTGAAGCATGGTATCAATCGGTGGAAAATGCAAATACGGGATATTCGATGCTGGCGAATTTTGGCGATACAAAAAATGCGGTCGGTATAAACTACTTTTTTTTCACGGCAGCCAGAGGCGATAATAACAGCCGCGCAGCCATTTCCTGCGGAGTAGAGACGAGTCCTTGGTCCGGTGAAACCGGTGCAAATGGGCCTGAATATGATGACGGTAATCTTCACCATATGGTCAGCACCCTTGACTCGACAAACATTACATTGTATATCGATGGGAAACTTCAGGTAAGCTCGCCTCTGTTATCAAGTAATAGAATTGCAAATATAAGTCCAATGTATGCGTATCTGGCAAAAAGCGGGTACGACGGTGATTCCACCTGGCTAGGTCTGATCCTGGAATTTAATATTTACAATAAGGTTCTTTCAGCGGGTGAAATCCTTTTTCTTTTCAATAAAGGAGGTACTGCAACAAAGGTTGAAGAGAAGAAAATTGGTATTCCCAATGAATTTATTTTATCGCAAAATTATCCCAATCCATTCAATCCTGCGACCGTGATCAAATATCAGCTCCCGGTGGCGAGTCATATGAGCCTGAAGGTGTTTGATCTTCTCGGCCATGAAGTGGCGACCTTGTTCCAGGGCGATCGTCAACCGGGTACATATGAAGCGTCGTTCGACGGCAGCAGGCTGCCGAGCGGTGTGTACCTCTGCCGTTTGAGTTCAAATAATTATTGTGAAACAAAGAAATTGATACTTTTGAAATAACATTCCATTACACATTTGTGAGAAATACATGAAAATATTTTTAAGAGAAATTTGCTTTGTTCTGCTGCTGGGAACCTGTGCCTATGGTCAATCGCCGTCCTTTAAAACCTATATGAATCCGGTTATCCCGGGCGACCACCCGGACTGCACCATATCAAAAATCGGAAATGATTATTATACGACCGGCTCATCGTTCAATGTGACACCGGTGATCTATCACTCAACCGACCTGGTTCACTGGGAGGCGATAGTCCAGCCGGTCAGTGCCGCGTGGTCAAATTATGGCGATTCACCGGGAGGCGGCTGCTGGGGCGGCCACATCGTTTATCATCTCGGGAAGTATTGGGATTATTTCTCACGTTCGAATACGATGTATTTTGTCACTGCCGATACGCCTGCAGGGCCGTGGAGCACTCCCACCAGAGTGAACAACCCGACCCAGCTTAATTACGGCCTGGGATATGATAATTCAATTTTTATCGATGACGATCTCAAGTGGTACCTGGTCGTCAAAAACGGTCAGCCGAATAATGGAATTGTCGAATTGGGGAATGATGGACAGCCCACCGGCACGGTCTATAATTTGAATTGGATCAATCCTTCACCTGCATATCCGTACAGCTGGGCGGAAGGGCCGGTGATGTGGAAATATAACGGGTATTACTATTATTCATTCGCCCGCGATCTGGGCGGGGGCCAGAAGGTGATGAGAAGCCGTACCCTCACGGCTGATCAGTCCGCCTGGGAAATGCTGGGAGATTTTTTTAACGAGTCTGATCCGTTGAAGTCCGGCTCATTATTTACCAGCCCCAATCATAGTTCAAATGTCGTCATGATCGACGACAGCACCAACTGGGTCATCCATCCGCTCTATGCAAAGGGGGAATGGAAAGGACAGGGACGACAAGGTCTGTTAAACCAGGTACGGTACGATACAGGCGGCAGGCCGATCGCTGATTATCCCGTGAACAAATATTTTACCGCCCCTCTGTTGTCAAGCCATGGTATTCCATGGATGGTGCCCAAATCCGATTTCTTTTCTTCAAACAAGCTTAATCCTGAATGGTCCCTGTTAGGGTATACCACAGCCGATAAATATTCGTTGACCGACCGGTCGGGGTGGCTGCGTCTGTCGCCGAAA